>NZ_KB906948.1:0-438189 GCF_000381705.1 Thioalkalivibrio sp. AKL7
CGGATCGCGGAACAAAAAAAGGGCTCCCCGAAGGGAGCCCTCAACTCGATGCCCCGGGGGGAGGGCCATCAAGACTAGAAAGCGTTCTAGCGTCGGTTATGCGGCCTGGCGGTAGGCGGAGCGGCGGCGGATGCCACCGACCCCGATGAAGCCGGCCAGGATCAGCAGGGACAGGCCCATCAGCGCCAGGGTGCCCGGTTCCGGCACTGCGAAGCGCAGGCTGCCATCGTGGGTGGACTGGGTTTCGCTGAACAGGGACTGGCCTTCGCGGGTGTCGCCGTACACGTTGTTGGCATCGTCACCGAAGAAGGTCTCCGGCGGCGGTTCCTGGATGGTGCCGGCGCTGGCGAAGGCGGAGACGATGAAGGTCGGATTGCCTTCTTCGTCTTCCAGCAGGTCGGCGAAGTCGATGCCGTCGCTGGTAAACCAGAAGCCCGGCAGCACGTTCACCACCTCGAATTCGAAGGTGAAGGTCCCCTCGATGAAGGCCCCGCCCTGGCTGTCGAATTCCAGGATGCTGTTGCCGGACTTCAGGGCCATCTCCATGACCTGTTCGCCGGCGCTGTAGTGTGCCGCCGCCGCTTCATAGTCCTGACCGAAACCGGGCGTCACGCCGGACATGAACAGCTGGAAGTTGTCGGTGCCTACCGCGGTGTAGTTGGCGTTGACGACGTAATTGCCGCCGACTGTATCGGTGCCGGTCACCACGCCGCGGAGTTCGTCCCAGAGGAGCCCCATGGAGTAGTCGTTACCAAGGATGTCGCCGGACTGGGGTGCGGCCGCGTTGGTGACGGTTCGGTAGGACGTGGCATCGCCGTACCCGCGGTCATAGAACACATCGCCGACCTGAACCGGGTTGTTCGGGTCCTGAATGTACTGGAAGGTCTGAGTGTTCAGGTCGAACTGGATCCGGCGGACGTTTTCGACCGATCCGCTGTAGTTTGCGGTGGCGTCGAGGTTCATGTCGAAGTCGATCACCTCCGCTGCCGTCGCGGTACTCGCACCTGCGGCGAAAATGCCGACGCAGAGCGAAGCAAGAAGTACTTTTTTCGCGTTCAAGGTATTTCTCCTGATGCTCAATTTAAAACGATTCAACCATCGCCGGGGTTTGGCCTGGTGGCCGAGTCTGTTGCTGTCGCAGTTATTACAAAGCAGATGCCGTGCCAATCTTGGGCTTGAGAATTGATAGCTCATAACCCATTGTTTTTGCGATAGATATTTAAGGGGCTTGGCGGGGGGTTTTGCATTCGCCGCCGTGTGCGGGTGGTTTGCCCGCGATCTCGGGGCGGAACTGTAAAGGGGGTCGACGAAGGCTGGCGTGGGTTCGGGGCTTCAGGCCGATGGGCAGGGGTCCATGGGCAACAAGTTCCATAAAATCAGTGACCTGCCGGAAATGGCTACTTGTAAAGCCTATCGACAACGGGCCACGGGAGGCCCTTGGGACCGGCAAAGGACCGGGGCGACGGGCCGTTTGCGAGGGGGCGTGATGTGCGGGGTACGCGAACACCGAAAGACCGGTCGGGTCTGGCGGGCGCGACGGGTCTAGGCGGTACGCGCCCGCGACAGTCGATGCGCGACGACCAGCATGGCGGGGAGTACCAGCAGGTCGAACAGCAGGGCCGCGATCAGCCCGAAGGCGGTCAGCCAGCCAAAGGCGGCCGTGGGCTGGAAGTCGGACAGCGCCAGCAGCAGGAACTGAGCCACCAGCACGATGGTGGTGGCGGTAATCGCGCGACCGCTGCGGCGGAAGCTCCGGGCGAGGGCCCAGGCAACCGGGCTGCCACGCCCGCGGCGCTGGCGATAGTTGTGCAGGATGTGGATGGTGTCGTCCACTGCGATCCCGATGGCGACACTGGCAATCATGGCCGTGGCCATGTCCAGCCAGATGCCCAGCAGGCCCATCAGGGCGAAGATCATCGCCACCGGAGCCAGGTTGGGGATCATGCTGAGGAGGGTCAGGGGAACGGAGCGCCACATCAGCAGCATCAGCAGCGTGATCATCGCTGCCACGGCATACAGGCTGTGGAGCTGGCCTTGAATCAGCAGGCGTTCCTGATCCGCAAACAGCCTTGCCATGCCGGCCATGTCCCACTCGAGATCGGCCGGTGGGTTGGCCTCCAGATACCCCCGCAGATCGTCCATCAGCGCGTTGATGGACCGGGCGCCGTGGGCGTTCAGGTTGAGCAGGATGCGGCTGCGTTCGAAGTCGCGGTCCACGGCATCGAACAGATCGCGGCCGTCGTAGATGAACAGGTACTGGGCGACCAGGTTGGGGTCGTCGGGGATCCGGCGGTAGTCCGGATCTTCCTCGTTGAAGGCCCAGTGCATCTCCGCGACCAGGTCCGGCAGGGACAGGCTGTAGTCGACCTCCGGTCGCTGGTCCAGCCAGTGCTGTACGCGCTGGATCGCCTGCAGTCGGCCCGGATCCTGGAGGCTGTCCCAGTCCGGGCCGTCGAACACCACCTCCAGTGCCATCACCCCGGAGAGTTCGCTCTCCACCGCGCGGGTGGCCTGGGTAATCGAGTGGTTGTCGTCAAAGAAGGCGTACAGATCGGTCTCGACCTCGACGTGTCGGATCTGCGGGATCGCCAGGGCCAGGAGGATGGCCGTGGCCAGCAGCACCCAGCCAGCCCGGCGGATTGCCAGGTGTGCCGCCAGCGCGGTCACGCGGTCGAGCAGGAGCAATCCGCGCTTGGGCGTGAGCCAGTCGCCGCGGTCCCAGCGTCCCATGATCGCCGGCAGCAGCAGCAGCACAATCGCCGCGGCGAGGAGGACGCCAAAGGCCCCGATCAGGCCAAAGGTCTCGATCGGCCGGATGCTGCTGACTTGCAGCGAGGCAAGCCCCGCCGCGGTGGTCAGCGCCATGAACCACGTGGGCCGGGCCACGGCGGCAAGCGCCGCTTCCACGCGCGCGCGCCCCTGATGGCCGCGTTGCGCGGCGTGCAGCATGGCGTTGAAGAAGTGCATCAGCATCGCCACCGTGAGCGCCGTCAGCAACGGCGGCAGGATCGCGGAGATCAGCGTGAACGGGCGGTCCAGCAGGATCAGCAGGGCGATCGCGGGGCCGGTCACCGCGCTGATGGTGGCCGCGGACAGCACGACCACCAGCGGGCGCCGGAACAGCCACCACAGGAGCAGGAGGCTCACGGTCATGGTGCCCGGAACCAGGAAGGCGAGGTCCTTGACCATCGCCCGGAGCTGGGCGACATCCAGGGCAATGTGTCCGGCAATGGCCGCCAGCTCGTCTTCCAGGTCATGTGCGCCGATCCGGTCGCGCAGCAGGCGTTCCAGTTGCAGGCGTTGCAGGCTGTTGTCGAGGGCGTGCGGGCGCACGATCACGGCGAGGGCCTCGCCTCCGGTGCCGGCCACCAGGCCGGGGGCGAAGCGATCGCGCAGCACCCGTTCGCGCCATTGTTCCGGGGTGCGTTCGTCCAGCGCCCGGCCGTCGACCAGACGATCCACCGTGAAGCCGTCCGCCGTCGCCCGGATGTGATCCAGGGTGGTGACCGACAGCACCCGTTCGACGGTCGGGTCGGCCTCCATGTCCTGTGCCAGCGCATCGATGCGCTCCAGGA
Organism: Thioalkalivibrio sp. AKL7; assembly: GCF_000381705.1. NCBI lineage: Bacteria > Pseudomonadati > Pseudomonadota > Gammaproteobacteria > Chromatiales > Ectothiorhodospiraceae > Thioalkalivibrio > Thioalkalivibrio sp. AKL7. Next base: position 3,576 of record NZ_KB906948.1, read on the forward strand.
AGTCCGTCTCGAACAGATCGCTTCCGGTGAACAGGCCGACCAGCACCTGATCCTGGGGGAAGCGTTCGCGCAGTTCACGATCGAAGGTGACGGCCGGGGCGTCCTCGGGGAAATAGGATTCTGGGGCGTTGTCCAGATTGACCTGCAGCAGGACGGGGCCGGGCAGGAGGATCAGAAGGGCCAGGATGCCCAGCGCGAGCAGGGGGTGCCCTCGGAGCCAGCGCATCAGAACTGACCCCGCCAGCCCGTTACCAGCATGCGGTTATCGCGATAGAAGCCCCCGGCGGTACCCTCGGCACCGTCCAGCCAGTGCAGGCCGATATAGAACTCCATGGGCTCGCGGGCAATCCACGCGAGTTCCGGGTTCAGGTAGATGTCGCGCCGGTTCAGGCCGACCGAGTACCGCATGCGGGCGCGCCAGTTGTGGCCGCCGAACGGGCTTTCCAGTTCCCCGGTCAGGAAGTAGCTCTCCCGGGCATCCAGCATGTCCCCGGCATTCAGCAGGTGCTGGCCGGCCAGTTGCGTGGTCATGCGGAAATCCCCGTCCCCGGGGAAGCCCTCGGCACCGATCACCCAGTCGACGCCTTCCACCGTGGTCTGGCGCAGATCGTCCGCGCGGGTGACCGGCACATCGCTGAGCCAGGCGGCCTCGGCCCGCCAGGTCCAGGCGCCGGTGGCAAAGGCGGTGTCGCCGCCGACCACCCAGGTGCGCGGGTGCACGGCCTCCAGCGTCGGGTCCCCGGCGGGCTGGCCGGTCAGGATGGCCTGGCGGGTATCGCCATCGAAGCGGTAGTAGGGCTGCGAGTGCCGGGCGCGCTGGATTGTCACGGCAAAGTCGGCGCCCCGCCCGGAGCGTCCCAGCCGCACCCCGGCGCCGCCGTTTCCGGAGACATCGTCGTCGAGCGTGGCCTGTTCGATCAGGGGCGCCAGTGCCGGGTCCTGCGGTAGCCCCAGCAGGCGGCCGCGGTTGCGGTCCACCGGGTGCCAGAGGCTGTCGCGATCGGGCAGCTCCGCCGGCCGGAAGATGGGCAGGAACACCAGGTCGGCGTGCCAGGGCCCCTCGAAGAATTCCGCGCGGATGGCGGGATTCGCGCGTCGGCGTTCGCCGTAGGGGTCCAGCCCGAAGCGGGTCAGATCCTTGGTGCTGAGCCGGTCGGTGGGTGGAATCTCGTCCACCCGTCCCCACAGGATGCGCTGGGTGCCGACCGTGATGCGCGTGCGGTCGCCGCGGTAACGCAGGAAGTTCTCGTCGTAGTCGGCGCGGGCCCGCGTCGTGCGCGGATAGTCGCCACCCTGTTGTGCCTGGACGTCCATGCGGGCGCCCAGGCGCAGGTCCCAGTCCTCGTTCAGGTTGCGCCGGGCGCTGACCACGGCGCGCCCGTGCTGCACGTAATCCACGGGGCGCCCGGAGGTGCCCAGGACCCCGAGTTCGACCATCGCCTCGTCGACGCGCAGGTCCCAGGCGGAGGTGCCGGTTTCGGTTTCCGCATCTGTGTCCTCGTCCGGCCGTTCGCCAAATACAAACTCGCGCCGTGTTTCGCCGTCGGGGGTGGCTGCAACGCTGTCCGCCGATGCCGAGTCGGTGTGTTGGGGGGCTCGCGGAGGTGCGGCGTGCGCTGGGTCGGCGGCCCTGGCCTGGCCGCCAGGGGTATCCGGGCTCGACAGGACGGCGCCCACCTGCAGGGTGCGTTCGTCGCCGGTGAAGGCGTGCGGATTGTGCTCGAATAGAAGCTGGACCGTCTCCTGGATGGAGGCGTGTTCGTCCGGACGCAGGTGCTCGGCCAAGTCCCAGAGGGTGTCGCCCGGCTGAACCGTATACGGTCCCGGAGAGGCGGCCGCCAGGGGCAGGGGGCCCAGCACCAGCAACGCGGCGAGGGCCAGGGCGGGGTGCCCCCCGGCCCGGAGGCCGTCGGCGTTATGGGCGATAGGGGCGCGCAAGGCTCGGGTCCGACAGGCCGCGGATGGTGAACAACTCGCTCGGCAGCCCGCTGTTGTAGGTCACGTCCTCGACCTCGAGGATGGTGGTGCGGTCGCTGGCGAGATCGGTCATGGCGCTGCGGGTGACCGTCCAGTAGCCCTGGATGTCCTCGATCCGCTGGACCTCCAGGCGTTTGGACGGTTCGTCCCCCCCTTCGTACAGGTCAATTCGCAGCGGCAGCATGGTCTCCTTGTGGATCCAGCTGACGCGCTTGCTGTAGACGGAGTTGCCGGAGTCCACGGGGATGCTTTCGAGGATAGTGACGGGCGCCCCTTCGTAGGTTTCCTCGCCCAGGATGCGATGGTGGTCCTTGTGTGGTTCGCGGTCTTCCAGATCCTCGAAATAGAGTTCCGACTGCACGAAGCTGCCGCCCCGGTTCTCGCTGCTGATGCGGCGCTCGCGCTGGATGGCGGGGAGATACAACCACTGATCGACGTCACCCCCGGGGTGGTTGTGGATCAGGATGGCGGTGTCGGCGATGTTGCGCGGCGAGGTGAAGCGGATGAGGTTGCGGCTGGCGCCGGGCTCGTCGCCTTCCAGGCGGTATTCGTAGCTTTCGCGTACCCGCTCGCGGCGGCCGCCGCCGGTGAGGGTCATGATCCCGCGGGTGACGGCGTCGTCGCCGTCCGGGCGTTCGTGCACCGCGCGCGCCAGATCGCGTGCCGCGGATTCCTCGGCCAGGGCCGCGGTGGGGAGGACGGCGGCCGACAGCAGCAGGGCCGTGCCGGCGAACATGGCGATCCGGGTCATCATGGCGTCATTGTACCCCCGGGTTTGCGGCCCGCTGTTGGGCGCGCTGGGCGTGCAGTCGCTTGCGGGCCATGCGGATCAGCAGGCGATGCAGCGGGTTGCGGTTGCCGCCCGGGCGCCACGTCCGCGCCAGGCGCTGGCGGTAGGCATCGAAATGCACGCCCCGCGGGGCCCACGTGACCGTCCCGCGGCCCAGCAAGAGCTTGAGCACCTCGGTTCCCATGACCCCGGCGCACAGGTCGCAGGCCATGGGCGTGGAGGGCCCGCGCCGCGCGGCCAGGTCGACGGCTGTCGGGTCGGCCAGGTAGGCCATCTGCAGCATGGCGGGGGCCAGCCCAATCATGAAACGAAGCGCCAACTCCTCGTCGTCCAGGCCGTCGTGCAGGTCGAAGTAGGCATCGAAGCTCATCCCGCCGGGACGGAAGTTCAGGAGCGCCGCCCCCATACCGAGGGGCGCCACCGTGACGGCCGGGATGCCGCGCTCGGCGCAGGCCGCGAACACCTGGCGCCGGATGTCGAAGGCGAAGAAGTCGAGGCCATCGACATAGACATCCACGCCGGCGAGGAACGCACCGAGGTTGTCCGGACTGATGCCCTGCGGGAACGCGTCGATCTCGAGCTCCGGGTTGATGTCCCGGGCCATCTCTTCCAGCACCTCGACCTTGGGCCGGTCCAGGCGCGACAGGGCCGCCCCAACCTGGCGGTTCATGTTGTGCAGTTCGAAGATATCCGGATCGGCGATGCGGAAGTGGCCGATCCCGAGGCGTACGAGTGTCAGCAGATGGGCACCGCCAACACCGCCCAGGCCCGCGATTGCAATCCGCGCCCCACGCATCCGCTGCAGTTCGCTGGTGGTCACCCAGCCGACGGTGCGGGCGAATGCCGTCTGGTAGTCGAAGGCGGAGCTCAATTCCTCAACCCGTGGTATCCATTTTCAGGCCTCGTCGGTCGCGGGTGCCACGCCCGACCGCCCGGCAGGCCTGCCGGGCGCATGGGGGCGACGCGGGGCCGGGCGGCCTTCATCGGCGTGGTGGCGGGCAGTGGATGCGGTCGGTGCAGCAGGGTCGATTCCACGTGCCGGCACAGCTCGCTCAGGGCACTGGATTGCCGGATGCTTTCGTACGCCTCCCCGGAGTCGATATAGAACGCTGCGCGCTTGCCGTGATAGTGCACGATCTCGCCAATTTGAGTGAACTCGAGTCCGGTGTGGCGCAGGATGCGGGCGAGTGCTGGCTCCATCATGGCAAAGGCATGCTGCTTGCGGTGGTGCACGCAGAGCAGGGTCGCGGCCACGAACAGGCTGACCGCCAGGATCGGGAATACGCGAACCTGGTCGGGCGAGATTTCCAGTGCCTCGATGTCGCCGAACGGTGTGGCGGTCTCGCCATGGCGCCGCCGAAACATGCCGTGGACGGCGAGGCGGGATACCTCGCAGATGTTGTCGCGGTCCAGCCGGTCGGGGCGCCAGGCGCTGTCGAAAAAACTCTCGCTGCAATGGCGTTCCATCGGCAATTGCGTGATCGAATCATGGGCGTCGACATGGACCACTCGCACACACCCGGCCGCCATGGCGCTGGGCTTGTGTTCCAGCAGGCAGTGCCAGGCCTGGGTGTCGTACTCGTCGATCTCCTTGTGCCCCGGGCAGTCTTCTTCACGCTCGAAGCCGAACTCCTTGCAGTACACCTGATAGCGAAGATGCTGGATCTCCTCCAGGCTTTGCCCGGTGCGCGTGGAGAGGTCGAAGTACCGATTGAACGCACTGACTACCGAGTCGCTTTCCACGACTAGTTTCCTCCTGCTACGAGCCCCGCCGTATCCGAGGGCGGACCCCATGGCTCGGGAGCTTCCGCATGGCGCGGCGTGCATTCCGGTCCGGGACTCTCCCATGCAGTGTAGTGCGGAACTTCCGAAAGTGCCGGAAGCTGCAATCGCTGCCGCCAGGCCTTCAGGGCCTCGCCCGCTTCGTCCGTGTGCGTCAGGCAGGGTATGCGTGTGCCCCGATGCCGGTGCGGCGAGCCACAGACCTCGACGGGCAAGCCATGGCATCGCAGCAGTCGCGCGAGCGCCGGGCGCACCAGAAAGAACATGCGCAGGTATCCATGCCGTCGTGCGTATTCCTGCGAGGCCTGACACAGGTGATAAAGCACCTCGGGCGAGGCCCCGCGTACGATCAGTCGCGAAACTTCCACTGCCGGAACATCGGCGTCGGCCTCCACCTCCGGGAACAGTCGGCAGTTTGTCGTGGTCGGCAGTGGGCGCTTGCCCGGGAGGATCAGGCGCATCGCGCCGACCCAGCGCGTTTCCGGCGGGCGACCCTCGTGGCTGATCAGGAAGTGTTCGGCATGTTCGTCGTAGGCGTCGCGCTCAATGCCCTCCGGGTGCTGCTCGGCGGGTTCGAACCCGGTTTCGCGGCAGTACACCTCGTAACGCAGCCGGTAATGAATGCGTCGGGCGGCCTCCGACCGGGCGAGGTAGGTGCGGATCCGGCCGGGGCTATCCATCTGATCGGGCGCGTCCGAAATCGGACGCGACGAGCGGTTGCGGGGACGCTTTTGCGATTTCTGCCTGAATGGTCGTCCAGTGATTCATCTGTCTGCTCCCGTGGGTTGGAGATTAGTAGCCGCTCGCTTCAGGCGGCGGCATTCGCGAACTGCAGCCCGACCCCCCGTGGACTGGAAAACACAACGACGCCGTCGCGGGCGCCGTCATTCGGCACGATTACCCGGATGGCGGTCCCGGGCGGTGGCCGTGGCTGGTAGCGCAGCGGCATGACGCGCGCGCCGGAGCGCGAGATGTCCATCAGACGGCAGTGAGCCGGCCGTCCCTGGATCCACATTTCCGTGCGCAGGTTGACCGCCTCGCGCGGCCAGCGCCGTCGTTCCCTCTGCTCGCTAGTGGCCTCGTCGGCCTCTTGTCCCTCGCCGAATTGCCACGCGATGGCTGCGCCCCAGTGCTGCTCCTCCGCCGATCCGGCGTAGATCTGTGCCTGTGCCGGTTCGGTGATCGGGGGCGACCCCAGCCGGTTGATCAACGCCGCGACGAAGCTGGCGGAGACCTGTTCGTACTCCCCGGCGGTTTCCAGGTCCTGGTATAGCTGGCCATGGATCTCGTCGAGGATGCGGAGACGTTCTGCCCATGTCTCGTTCACGATTGCGGGGAACCAGAAGTCCGCGAGCTCCAGTGCCAACTTTTCGTGACTCATCAGCGATCCTTGATGGTCGGTGCAGGGGCCGCTGCGGATGTGAAACTCTACCCTGTGTGTGCAGCAGCAAACTCTGTACCAGTACACAGAAATGACAGGGATTCGCTCATCCTCGCGCGAGTCGCCTGCGCCGTGATTTGCCCGTCAGTTCGCCAGCTGTAAACAATCCCGACATCTGTGGACAGTCCCTGGCAAACCCACTTCAATGAACCTGGGATTTCTCCCAACCCGGCCTCGCCGGCACGCCGGTGTCGAGCCCGGGGGGTCCCGGCGCAAGGCAGGCGCGTCCGGGGGGACAGGTATTTGTTAGCAGATCGGCCCGCGAGCGCTACTAGGCGCCGGTGCGGTCGGCGGGAAGCTGGGTTGTATGGAAAAGATCGTTCAAGAGCTCTGGCAGCATGTTCGCTCCACTTGGCGCAAGCGCTGGTGGATCCTGCCCATTGCATGGCTGGTCTGTCTGGGCGGCTGGGCCTACGCCCACAACCTGCCCGATACCTATCAGGCAGATGCCCGGGTCTATGTGAATACCCAGTCGGTGCTGGATCCGCTGCTGCGCGGGATGACGGTGCGGCCGAACACCGAGCAGCGCCTGCTCATGATCACCCGTACCCTGTTCAGTCGTGACAACCTCGAGGAGATCGCCCGCGAGAGCGACCTCGACGTTCTGACCGGCAACTCCAACCTGGATGCCCAGATCGCGTTGCTGCGCGCACGGCTGACGCTGGACGTCGGCGAGCGCGACAACATCTACAGCGTGAGTTTCCGTCACGGAAACCCCGAGGTGGCCTATCGCGTGGTTCGCGAGACGGTCGATCTGTTCATGGCTCGCGGCATGGGCGACTCGCGCCTCGATCTCACCACCTCGCAGGCGTTCATCGAACGCCAGCTCGAGAACTACGAGCAGCAGCTGCAGGAGAAGGAGGCCAAGATCGAGCAGTTCAAGCGCGACAATGCGCGCTTCCTCAGCGGCGACGGCAACTTTTACTCGCGTCTCGAGCGCACCCGTGACCAGCTGCAGCAAGCACGCTTGCAAAAGCGGGAGGCGCAGAGCCGGTTGCAAACCCTCGTGCGGCGAGCCGGAAGCGGACCGGGGAGTTACGAGAACGCGGAGCTGGATCGGCGTATCAGCGACCTGCAGCAAAGCATCGATTCGATGCGTCTGCACTACACCGACGAGCACCCGGATTTGGTCTCGTCACGGCGCATTCTGGAGGAGCTGGAGGCGCGTCGTGAACAAGAGACGCAGAACCCGCAGGCGATCCAGCGCCCGGGCAGCGGTAACGAGGTACTGCAAAATGCCATCAGCGAAACCGAAAGCGAGATCGCGTCACTGACGACCCGGATCGCCGAATTCGAGGACCGGGTTGCGCGGCTGGAGGGCGACGTGGATCGCGCACCGGCGGTGGAGTCCGAGCTGACCTCCCTGACCCGCAATTACGACGTCATGCGCAACTCCTATCGCCAGTTGCAGGATCGCCGCGAGCAGGCGGTGATGTCGGGGGCCGTCGAAAGCCAGACCGACGCGGTCGACTTCCGTGTGCTCGAGCCGCCGCGTCAGCCCACAGCCCCGGCCTCGCCGGATCGACCCATGCTGGCCACGGCCGTACTCCTGGTCGGTCTGGGTGCGGGCACCGGCTTTGCGTTCCTGCTGTCGCAGCTGCGCCGAACGATCAGTAGCAGCCACCAGCTGGCGGCGGTCACCGGCCGCCCGGTTCTGGGCAGTGTCTCGCGGGTGCGTACGCCGATGAGCCGCCATCGCCGGTTGTCCGAGCTGATGGTGTTCACCGCCGCATTGGGGGCGCTGGTGCTGGTATATGCCGTGGTTATGGGACTTTACGCGACCGGATCGGAAGCCCTTCTGGACGATCTCCTGGGGCTGTTGCGATGACGGAACCGCGCAGGTGCGGGATGGGATGCCCCGGCAATTCGGTGGCGTGCCGACTATCTTTCAGGGAACCGGCCGACTCGACGGAGTCGGTTGCCGGCAAGGGGCTGACAGCATAATGAGCATTATCGAGAAGGCACTGGACAAGAACCGGGCGCGTCAGCCGGTCCCTGAAACAACGGCCGAACAGGCGGCCGCCCCCGAAGCCGCCACGCGCGAGCCCGAACGCTGGCGAGAGCCGGTGTCGCAGGAAGTCAGCATCGATTTTGCCTGGCTGCGCAAGCAGGGACTCATCGTTCCGGGGGATCAGCGTTCCAGTGTGGCGGAAGAGTTCCGCATGATGAAACGCCCCCTGCTGAACAATGCATTCGGGCGTCATGCCGCGATGCGTGTGCCCAAGGGCCGGCTGATCATGATCACTAGCTCCCTGCCAGGGGAAGGCAAGACCTTCACCAGCGTAAATCTGGCCCTGAGCATGGCGATGGAGCTGGAGCGCACCGTGCTGCTGGTGGATGCCGATGTATCACGACCGGCTATCCCCCGCACCCTTGGGTTTCACGCTGATCTCGGGCTCATGGATGTCCTCAGCGAACCCGACATCCAGATCCCCGATGTCCTGCTGCGAACCAACGTGGAAAACCTGACCGTTTTGCCGGCAGGCCGCCCCCACGGACGCTCGACCGAGATCCTGGCGAGCGACGTGATGCGGGATCTGGTCGATGATCTGCATGACCGGTACGAGGATCGCATCATCCTGTTCGACTCCCCGCCCCTGCTGGCCACCAGCGAGCCGGGCGTCCTGGCGACGCACATGGGGCAGGTCGTGATGGTAGTGGAGGCCGATCGCACCCCGGCGAGCACGGTGGAGCGAGCCATGCATCAGCTGGATTCCTGCGGCGTCGTGCTCACCTCCCTCAACCGCGCGACGCCCGGTATCGGCATCGGCGGTCAATATTACGGGGGTAGCTACTATGGCATCGAGCGTGATCATGTCGCCGACACCTCGGCCCGCTAGCTTCCAGCGCACGGGGCGGCCGTTGCCGGCCCGCTGGTGGCTGGTCGGCATGGCCGTGGTCGCGCTGGCATCGCCCGCAAGTGCGCTGGCTGTCGAGTGGACATTGACCCCGCGGGTCACGGTGTCGGCCGAGGTCACCGACAACGCCCGTCTGGCCCCGCGAGGCCAGGAGGAAGCGGACCTGATCGGTACCGTCAGCCCCGGATTTACGCTGCGCGGGGAAGGCGCACGCAGCGATACCCGTATCGATTACCGCCTGAACTCGCGCTTTTATCTCGACGACTCGCGCCAGGGGCGCACGACGCACGCCCTGCGCGGGCGCAGCAACTGGGAGCTGGTGGACGACACCTTCTTTGTCAATGCCGGGGCCTCGCGTACCGAGCAGGTGGCGTCGCTCCTTGACCCGGTAGGCATCGGTAGCAGTACCCCGCGCGGAAACCTGCAGGAGACCACCGCCTACAGCGTCTCGCCGATGCTGCGGACCCGTTACGGCAGTTTCGCCACGCAGGAGGTCCGCTACACCTATGGCGCGACCCTGTACCACCAGAGCAACCGCCAGGACAGCGACTTCCACCGGGGCGAGTACGTCCTCAACAGCGGAGCTGCCTTCAACCGCCCGTTCTGGCAGGTCGCCGGGTTCTACGAGGAGGAGCGCTTCGACAATGGCCTGGAGGGCGAGTTCGGGCAGGTCAGCGGGACGCTCGGCTATCGTTTCGGGCGGTCCCTGCGTCTGTTCGGCGTGGTGGGCGAGGACTTCAATGATTACGCGACGACCCGCGAAGACGATGACGGCAGTTTCTGGCAGGTCGGCGCAGGCTGGGCCCCGACCCGGGTCACCAACATCGAGGCGCGTTACGGCGAGCGCTATTTCGGCAAGAACCGCGCGCTGTCCGTGAATCATCGCAGTCGCCGCTCGACCTACCGCCTCAGCTACGACGAGGGGGTGAGCTCGACCCGGCAGCGGCGTGAGGGCCCCTTTGCCCAGTTGGCGGAGGATGCGCAGTTCATGACCATCGACGAGTTGCTGGAGAACTACACCCTGGAGGAGATCTTCCTGTTCGCCCTCAATCCGCAGCTGGGCGACGAGGCGTTCGTCGAGGGCTACTACTTTACGCGGAGCTGGCGTGCGGGCTGGAGCTATGACACCGGTCGCAGCGTATTCGGGATCAACCTGGTGCAGACCGAGCGTGAATCCGAGACCCAGACCAATGTCGGCCTGTTCGAGGACAACCGGATCCAGCGCGGGGCCAATGCCTTCTGGCAATGGCGGTATGGCCCGCGTACGACGTCCCTGGTGAGCGCTGGCGTCACCCAGACCGATTTTACCGACAGCGATCGCGAGGACGACCTCTGGTACCTGCGTGCCAGTGTCAGCCGTCAGCTGGCCCCGGACACCACCGCGAGCCTGGCCGTCCGGCACCAGCGTCGGGAGTCGAACAGCGCGGACAACGAGTATCGCGAGAACGCGATCATCGGCACGCTGACCAAGGAGTTCTGAGGCATGTACGAAGAATTCTACGGCTTCACCGGCCGCCCCTTTGCCCTGAGCCCCGATCCGCGTTTTTTCTATGCCAGCAAGGGCCATAGTCGGGCGATGGCGTATCTCGAATACGGCGTGCAGCTGGAGGAGGGCTTCATCGTTATTACCGGCGAGGTCGGGGCCGGCAAGACGACGTTGGTGCGCAGTCTGTTCGAGACCCTGAGTGACAAGCCCCTGGTGGCGGCGCAGTTGGTCAGCACCCAGCTGGATGCAGAAGACTTGCTGCGTTCGGTCTGTCTCGCGTTCGGGCTGGACGATGCTCCCAGTCACAAGGCCGGCCAGCTGCGCCGTCTGGAGACCTTCCTGCGCGATACCCGGGCGCGTGGCCAGCGCGCGCTGCTGGTGGTCGACGAGGCGCAGAACCTGGGCCCCGATGCCGTTGAGGAGCTGCGCATGCTCTCCAATTTCCAGGGCGAGGACGGGCCGCTGCTGCAGAGCTTCCTGCTCGGGCAGCCGGAATTCCGGCGCCTGCTGCGGAGCGAGGACATGCAGCAGCTGCGCCAGCGGGTGATTGCGACCTACCACCTGGGGCCGATGGACGCAGACGATACCCGGGCCTACGTCGAGCACCGGCTCGCCCGGGTCGGCTGGAACGAGCGGCCGCATTTCGAGGACGACATCTGGGCGCGCATCCACGACTACACCAGCGGCATTCCGCGCAAGGTAAACACCTTCTGTGACCGCCTGCTGCTGATGGGGTACCTGGAGGAATGTACCGACCTGGATGCCGCGCGGGCGCAGCAGGTGATCGACGAGATCGAGGAAGATCTGGAAGGGGTCCTGCTGGATGAGGGGCCGTCTGCCTCGGTACGCCCCGAAGCCGGGTCGGGGTCGGACGGCCTGGATGATCGCCTGGTGGCCAGCCAGGTCTCCATGCTGCGGATCGAACAGGATATCGAGGCACTGGAGGAACGCCTGCAGCGGATCGAGCGCAATCTCCTGGTCAACTTCCGGGCGACCCAGGAGGTGCTGAAGATCGTGCGCGACGAGGGCTACGAAACGGCGTCGCTGGCGCCGGTTTCCAGTGCCGCGCAGTCGTAGCTGCCGAGGCCTGACATGCAGACGCAAAGTCCCGATCGGCCCAACGCCCTGACCGTCGATGTGGAGGATTACTTCCAGGTCTCGGCACTGGCCCCGCGCATCCCGCGCGATACCTGGGACACCCGCGAATGCCGCATCGAGCGCAACCTTGATCGCATCCTCGAGCTGTTCGATCAGAGCGGCGCGCAGGCGACCTTCTTCACCCTCGGCTGGATCGCCGAGCGTTACCCGCATGCGATCCGCCGCATCGTCGACGCCGGCCATGAGCTGGCGAGTCACGGCTACGGCCACGAGCGGGTCACGGATCTGACGCCCGCGGCCTTCCGCGCCGATATCGAGCGCGCCCAGCGCATTCTCGAGGACCTCTCCGGAGCACCGGTCCGCGGTTATCGCGCGCCCAGCTTCTCGATCGGCGAGGGCAATCTCTGGGCGCTGGAGGTGCTGCGCGAGGCGGGACTGGAGTACAGCTCGAGTATCTACCCGGTGCACCACGATCACTACGGTATGCCGAAGGCCCCGCGACACCCGCATCGCCCGATGCCCGCCGGGGTCCTGGAGCTGCCCCCGGCGACCCTCCGCATGGGCGGGCGCAACCTGCCGGCGGCCGGTGGCGGCTATTTCCGGTTGCTGCCCTATGTGATGTCGCGCGGGGCCCTTCGGCGTATCGGGGCACGGGACGGGATGCCGGCGGTTTTCTACTTCCATCCCTGGGAGATCGACCCCGATCAGCCGCGGGTGTCCGGGCTTGGGGCGCGGAGCCGTTTCCGGCACTACGTGAACCTGCACCGCATGGAGTCGCGCCTGAAGCGTCTTCTGCAGGACTTTCGCTGGGATCGCATGGACCGCGTGTTTGCCGCGGAACTGACGGCACCCGGGGACCATGCAAGAGTGACAGGGGAAGACAATGTACGAACCGCCTGATCAACGTGCCAGCGGTACCGGTGCCCTGCAGGTCCGGAAGCTGTGTGCGGCCGACCATGCGCGCTGGGATGCGTTCGTGGAGAACTGTCCGCAGGCCACCTTCTTCCACCGCGCAGGCTGGTCGACCGTTTTGCGCGAGGCGTTCGGACACGAGACGCACTTCCTCTATGCCGAGGTGGATGGCGCCATACAGGGCGTGCTGCCGCTGGCCCGTATCCGTTCCCGTCTGTTTGGGGACTCGCTGTCATCGCTGCCGTTCTGTGTCTACGGTGGTGTGGCCGCAGTCACCGACGGCGCGGCTGCGGCGCTGGATGCCCGAGCACAGGAGCTCGCCCGCAGCCTGAATGTTGATTATCTCGAGTATCGCCAGCGCGAACCGAGGCACCCGGACTGGCCGACCAAGAGCGAGCTCTACTTCACCTTCCGCCGCCTTCTGGATCCGGATGTCGACGCGAACATGAATGCGATCCCGCGCAAACAGCGGCGCATGGTGCGCAAGGGCATCAAGGCGGGCCTGGTCAGCGAGGTCGAACATGACATCGACCGCTTCTACCCGATTTACGCGGCCAATGTCCGGCGCATGGGGACCCCGGTCTTCGGCCCGAATTACTTCCGCAAATTGCTCGACGTGTTCGGTGATGATTGCGACGTGCTGACGGTGACGCATGAGGGCGAAGCGATCGCCAGCGTGGTCAGCTTCTGGTTCCGCAACGAGGTGCTGCCCTACTACGGCGCGGGAACCCCGCGGGCCCGCGAAGTGGCGGGCTACGACTTCCTCTATTGGGAATTGATGCGCCGTGCCTGCGAGGCGGGCTACCGGGTGTTCGATTTCGGCCGCAGCAAGCGCGATACCGGGTCCTTCAGCTTCAAGAAGAACTGGGGCTTCGAGCCGCAGCCGCTGTACTACGAATACGACCTGGTACGCGCTCGAGAGATGCCGGACGTCAATCCCCTCAACCCGAAGTACCGCTACTTCATCGCCGCCTGGCAGCGCCTGCCCCTGCCCGTGGCCAACTGGCTGGGCCCCAAGATCTCCCGCTCCCTCGGCTGAAGGGCCTTTTCACCACAGAGGCCACAGAGAACGCCGAGCAGGTCAAGGGCGGATTGACCACGAAGGGCACGAAGACACGAAGTGCATCCAGAAAAGATTGTCCGGGGGAGAAATCGAATTCGACCCGCTATCGAGAAAGGCCATCGGATTGGCGATCGAGGTACATCGTGAGCTTGGGCCGGGACGGTTGGAATCGGTTTGCGAGAAATACCGGGTGCACGAAATGCTGGAATCGGGCCTGTCCTGTGTGTCTCAGGTTCCGATACCCGTCACTTACAAGGGCAGACGCTGGATTGTGGATACCGTATCGACATCCTGGTCGAGGACAGACTGATGATGGAATTGAAAAGTGTGGATGCCCTGCAACGGGTTCACGTGGCCCAAACTCTCAGGTACATGAAACTCTCGAATATCGCGCAAGCCCTGTTGATCCATTTCAACAGCGGGCGCCTCAACGATGGCCTCAACCCTGGTTCTTTGATTTGAATGCCCTTCTTCGTGCCTTCGCGAGCTTCGTGGTGAACAAGCCTTATGGATGATCTGTTGTATCTGGTGCACCGGATTCCGTGGCCGCCCAACAAGGGCGACAAGATCCGTTCGCACCACATCCTGCGCTATCTGGCGCAGCACTATCGCGTGCATCTCGGCACGTTCATCGATGACCCGGCCGACGCTGCCTACCTGCCCGAACTCGAAGGGCTGTGCGCCAGTGTCTGTGCCCGTCCATTGCCGCGCCGCCGTGCCCAGTTGCGCGCCCTGAGCGGCTTGCTGAGTGGCGAGGCGCTCAGCGTGCCGTGGTATCGCGACCGGGAACTGGCGCGCTGGGTCCGGGCAACGCTGGCAAGGCAGCCGGTCGCCCGAGCCCTGGCCTTTTCCTCGGCGATGGCCCAGTACCTGCCGGAGGGGGACGGGCTGACCCGGGTGGTCGACTTCGTGGACGTGGATTCCGACAAGTGGACGCAGTATGCGCCGACGCGTCGCTGGCCCATGAGCGCCATATATCGGCGCGAAGGGCGGCGGCTGCTGGCATACGAGCGACAGGTCGCGCAGGCCAGTGACGCCAGCCTGTTCGTGTCGCCGGCCGAGGCGGACACCTTTCGCGAGCAAGCACCGGAAGTGGCGGACCGGGTGCATGCCCTGAACAACGGTGTCGATGCCGACTTCTTCTCGCCCGATGCGGTTGCGGCACCCGGTCCCTATGCGGAGGGGGTGCGCACCGTGGTGTTCTCGGGGGCGATGGATTACTGGCCCAATGTCGATGCCGTGATCTGGTTCGCCGACCACGTCCTGCCTGCGTTGCGGCTCGAACATCCCGGTGTGGAGTTCTGCATCGTTGGCAGCCGGCCGGCCCCGGAGGTGATGGCGCTGGCGGATCGCCCCGGTGTCACGGTGACCGGATTCGTGGACGACGTGCGACCGTGGATCGCGCACGCGACCGTCGTCATTGCGCCCCTGCGAATCGCCCGTGGGGTGCAGAACAAGGTCCTGGAGGCGATGGCCCTGGCGCGCCCGGTCGTGGCCAGCCCGCAGGCTCTGGAAGGCCTGACCGCGATGGCTGGGCGCGAGGTGATCCGTGCCGAGGCCGAACCGGGCGCGTTTCTGCAGGCCGTTTCCGGATATCTGCGTGCACCGGATCCGGCGCTCGGGCACGCGGCGCGCACCCGGGTGCTGGCGGACTATGACTGGGCGCGCAATCTCGCGCACCTGGGCGAGTTTCTCCGCCTGCACCCCGGCGGGGTCCCCGGCGCCGAGCCAGTCCCGGAGGCTGCCCATGGACGCTGAAACGCTCAACATCCGGGCGTCCGTGCGCGGCTCGTCCTGGTGGCTGGCCGGGCCGGTGCTGGTGCTGGGTCTGGTCGTGCTGGGATGGATGTTCTACCCGACGTTCGAATCCATTGTGGCCGTCTGGAACCGTTCGGAGACCTTTGCCCATGGTTTCCTGATTGTCCCCATCGTGCTGTTTCTGTTGTTTCTCAAGCGCGAGGAGGTGCTGGCCCTGGAGCCGCGTCCTTCCTGGTGGGCGTTGTTGCCCTTGCTGGGCTTTTCGCTGGTCTGGGTGGCGGGAGAGCTGGTGGATGTGGTGTCCGTGCGTCAGTTCGCGGCCGTCCTGATGATCCCCGCGCTGTTCTGGCTCGTGCTGGGCAATGCGATCACCTGGCGCTTGCAATTCCCTCTGGCGTACCTGCTGTTCGCGGTCCCGTTCGGTGAGTTCCTGGTGCCGCCGCTGATGGATTTCACCGCGGACTTCACCGTAACGGCGGTACAGCTCACCGGGATCCCGGTCTATCGCGACGGGTTGTATTTCGATCTGCCCACGGGCCGCTGGTCGGTAGTCGAGGCCTGCAGTGGTGTGCGCTATCTGATCGCGTCGGTCGCGCTCGGCACCCTGTACGCCTATCTCATGTATCGCAGCCCCTGGCGGCGGTTCGTGTTTGTCGGCGTCTCCATCGTGGTGCCGATCGTCGCCAATGGCCTGCGGGCCTACATGATCGTGATGATTGGTCATCTGAGCGACATGGAGTATGCGGCCGGGGTCGATCACCTGATCTATGGGTGGATCTTCTTCGGGGTGGTCATTGCGCTGATGTTCGGGATCGGGGCCTTCTGGCGCGAAGATATGGACCCGCCCGCCGCACGCGTGCACACGCCGAAACAGCGACGCTCGTTGCAGGCCGGACCGTTCGCCGTGGCGGCCCTGCTGGCGGTGGTGCTGGCCAGCATGGCCCCGCTGTATGCGGGTTGGATGAACCAGCGTGATCTCGGTCCGGTGGCGGGTCTGGGCGCGGGCCCGCTGGCCCCGCCCGGCTGGCGGGTGCTGGAGGATCAGGCCGATGCCTGGGAGCCGGGTTATCGCGGCGCCCGCGATGGCCGGGGTGGTCTCGTCACGGCGGAATATGGCGGGCCGCCGGTGGGCGTGCACGTGCTGTTCTACCGCGAACAGCACCATTACGGGAACATGGTGGGCTGGAGCAATACCCTGGCCGGGCGTCACCGCGTGGGGTCCTGGTCGCAATCCCATCGCGGGCAGGCCACGGTCGACGGTTACCCCAATCCCGAACGTTTCCTGTTGCACGGGCCCGGGCAGCAACTGCTGGTCTGGCGCTGGTATTGGGTGGACGGCCAGCTGACCACGTTGCCGCATACGGTCAAGGCTCGCGAGGCGCTGAACCGCCTGGTGGGTGGCCGCGATGACGCGGCCCTGGTCGTGCTCTATGTGCCCTATGGCTCCGAGCCCGGGGAAGAGGAGGCGACGCTACAGGCCTATGCGGCCGACGTCCTGCCCGAGCTCCTCGAGCAGCTCGCCGCTGTCGCGCGACAGTGACGGGCGCATCCGCCAAGACCGTCCGGGATGGTGACCCGCGACCCTGTGTGGCGCATATCATCCATCGCCTGGACATCGGCGGGATGGAGAACGGGCTGGTCAATCTAATCAACCACATGCCCGCGGACCGCTTCCGGCACGCCATCATCTGCATGACGGACTACACCGATTTTCGCCTGCGCATCCGGCGCGACGATGTCAGTCTGCATGCCCTGCACAAGCGCGAAGGCAAGGACCCGCAGGTCCACGTTCGCCTGTGGCGACTGCTGCGCGCCCTGCAACCGGATATCGTCCATACCCGGAACTTCGGCACGCTGGAGGCGCAGGTGACCGCCGCGCTGTCCGGCGTGCGCGCGCGCGTGCATGGCGAACACGGTTGGGATGTCGGCGACCTGGACGGCACGCGCGACCGCAACCGCCGATTGCGCCGGCTGATGCGGCCACTGGTCCGACACTACATTGCCCTTTCGCAGCATCAAAAGGGCTACCTGCGGGATGCGATCGGGGTGCCCACAGCGCGTCTTTCGCACATCTTCAATGGTGTGGATACCGGCCGTTTCGCACCAACGTCAGAGGCGTTCGTGCCCCCGTTTCCAGAGGGCTTCCGGGGCCCCGGTACCTTCGTGATCGGCTCGGTCATGCGCATGCAGGCGGTCAAGGCGCCGCTGGACCTGGCACGGGCCTTTGTCGCACTGCGCGAACGGATGCCGACGGAGTTTCCGCGCCTGCGTCTGGCGATGATCGGGGACGGCCCGCTGCGCGGGGAGGTCCGCCAGCTGCTGGAGCAGTCCGGGGTGGCGGGCCAGGCCTGGCTCCCCGGTGCCCGGGAGGATATCCCCGACTGCCTGCGGGCGCTGGACCTCTTCGTCCTTCCCTCGCTGGCCGAAGGCATCTGCAACACCATCCTCGAGGCGATGGCCACCGGGCTCCCGGTGGTCGCGACGGATGTCGGGGGGAACCCGGACCTCGTCCAGCCGGGGGTGACCGGGGTGCTGGTCCCGGCGGGCGATCCGGACGCGATTGCGGCCGCGCTGATGGCCTATCCCGGCGACCCGGCACGGACCGCACGGCAAGGTGTGGCCGCTCGTGCGCGGGCCGAGGCGGAGTTCAGCATGGACGCGATGGTCGCGGGGTACATGGGAGTGTACGACCGGGTATTAGGTAGACGCTGATCCATCGACGCGACTGCGTGGATGGATCAGCGCCTCCCTTGGCGGCACAGAACGCGGGGCGGCGCCGCCGTTAGTTCCGGCGCTAACGCCAGGGGCCCTGTGGCGCGTATCGCGGTCGGTCCGCGGCGGGGTTGTCGTTTATGCTGGATTTTCCGTGATGGTGCGGCGGGGCTTGCCCCGATCAGGGCCTCCCCGGGGGCACCGTCCGGCGTCACTTGGCCTCGGCAAGGAAGCGATCAGGAACCCGACATGTGCGGCATTACCGGCATCTTCGATCTGCGCGACCGGCAGCCGATCAATCGGTCCCTGCTGGAGGCGATGAACGAGACCCAGTTTCACCGCGGTCCGGACGAGGGGGGTGTGCACCTGGAGCCGGGCGTCGGGCTGGCGCATCGTCGCCTGTCGATCATCGACCTCTCCGGCGGGCAGCAGCCGCTGTTCAACGAGGACGAGACCGTCGTTGTGACCTACAACGGCGAGATCTACAACTTCCCGGAGCTGACCGCCGAGTTGCAGCAGGCGGGGCACCGGTTCCGCTCCCACTGTGATACCGAGGTGATCGTGCATGCCTGGGAGGAGTGGGGCGAGGCCTGTGTGCAGCGCTTTCGTGGCATGTTCGCGTTCGCCGTCTGGGATCGCAATCGCGACACCCTGTTCCTCGCCCGCGACCGCCTGGGGGTCAAGCCGCTGTACTACAGTGCGCTGGCGGACGGGCACCTGATCTTCGGCTCGGAGCTCAAGGCGCTGATGGCGCATCCGGGGATGCCGCGACATATGGACCCGCACGCAGTGGAGGACTATTTCGCCTTCGGTTACGTGCCGGAGCCGCGCAGCATCTTCCGCGGCGTGCACAAGCTGCCGCCCGGCCACACGCTGACCGTGCGCCGCGGACAGGGCAACCTGAGTGAACCGCGCGAATACTGGGACATCCCGTTCGGCGACAGTGGTGTGGCGGATGCAGCGACCGCCGCCGAGGAACTCACGGCGCGCCTGCGCGAGGCAGTGGACGTCCGCATGGTCGCGGAGGTCCCGCTGGGGGCCTTCCTCTCGGGCGGGGTGGACTCCAGCGCGGTGGTCGCGATGATGGCGGGGCTGTCCGACGACCCGGTGCGCACCAGTTCCATCGGCTTCGCCGATCCGGCCTACGACGAATCCCGCTACGCGCGGATGGTCGCCGAGCGCTACCACACGGATCACCGCACGCAGGAGGTCGATCCCGACGACTTTGCGCTGCTGGACCGCCTGAGCGGGCTCTACGATGAACCGTTTGCCGACAGTTCCGCGCTGCCGACCTATCGGGTCTGCGAACAGGCACGCCGGCAGGTCGTGGTTGCGCTGTCCGGGGACGGCGGCGACGAGAACCTGGCCGGCTATCGGCGCTATCGCCATCACCTGGCGGAGGAACGCCTGCGCGCGCCGCTGCCACTGGGGCTTCGGCGGGCCGTGTTCGGGACCCTGGCGCGGTGGTATCCCAAGGCCGACTGGGCACCGCGCCCGTTCCGCGCCCGCGCCACCTTCCAGGCCCTGGCGCGGGACTCGGTCGAGGGCTATTTCCAGGGGGTATCCATCCTGCGCGACGATCTGCGCGCGCACCTGTTTTCGCCAGCGTTCCGGCGCTCGCTTCAGGGCTACAGCGCGGTGGAGGTCCTGCGTCGGCATGCGGCGCGCGCTCCCACCGAGCACCCGCTGTCGCTGGTGCAGTACCTGGACATGAAGACCTACCTGCCGGGCGACATCCTGACCAAGGTCGACCGCGCGAGCATGGCGCATTCGCTGGAGGTCCGGGTGCCCCTGCTCGACCACCAGCTGGTCGAGTGGACCTCGGGCCTGCCCCCGGATCTCAAGCTGCGGGGGGCGGAGGGCAAGTACGTGCTGAAAAAGGCCATGGAGCCCTACCTGCCGGAGGAAATCCTCTATCGGCGCAAGAAGGGCTTCGCCGTCCCGGTCGCCGAGTGGTTTCGCGGACCGCTGCGTGAACGCATGCGGGCGCAGGTGCTGGGGCCGCGCATCGCCGACTCCGGCATCTTCGACATGGATTATCTCAAGACCCTCGTGGACCAGCACACCAGTGGCGCCCGCGACCACAGCCCGGCCCTGTGGTCGCTGTTGATGTTCGAGGGCTTCCTGGCCCGGTCGACGGCCTGATGCGGGGGTGGCAATGAAGATCCTGCATGTCCTTGATCACTCCATCCCGCTGCACAGTGGGTATACCTTCCGCACGGCCGCCATCCTGCGCGAGCAGCACCGGCTCGGCTGGGAGACGTTTCACCTGACCAGCCCCAAGCAGGGTGCGGTGGATGCGGACGAGGAGGATGTCGACGGCCTGCACTTCTACCGCACGCGCTATCGCCCCGGGACGCTGCCAGGGCTTGGCGAATGGGGGCTGATGCGTGCCCTGACCCGGCGCCTGGAGGCCGTGGCCCGGGAGGTGCAACCGGATGTGCTGCATGCCCATTCCCCGGTTCTCAATGCCCTGCCGGCCCTGCGGGTCGGGCGGCGTCTCGGCATCCCCGTGGTCTACGAGGTGCGGGCCTTCTGGGAGGATGCCGCGGTGGATCACGGGACCAGCCGCGAACACGGACTGCGCTACCGCATGACGCGCGGCTTCGAGTCGTACGTGTTCCGCCGGGTGGACCACGTGACGACCATCTGCGAAGGCCTGCGGCGGGACATCGTCGCCCGGGGCATCCCGCAGGACCGCGTCACCGTGATCCCGAATGCGGTGGATGCCGAGGCCTTCCGCCTGGGCGGGGCGCCGGACGCCGAGCTTAAGGCGCAGCTCGGGCTGGCCAATGCCCGGGTGCTGGGATTTATCGGCTCGTTCTATGCCTACGAGGGGCTGGACCTGCTGCTGGAGGCCTTTCCGCGCATCCGGGCGCAGGCCCCGGATGTCCGCATCCTGCTGGTGGGTGGCGGGCCGCAGGCGGAACGCCTGCAGCAGCAGGCCCGGCGCCTGGGCATCGCCGAGCAGGTCGTCTTTGCGGGTCGGGTGCCGCATGACCAGGTGCAGCGCTACTACGACCTGGTGGATCTGCTGGTGTACCCACGGCACTCGATGCGGCTGACCGAGCTGGTGACCCCGCTCAAGCCGCTGGAGGCGATGGCCCAGGGGCGACTGCTGGTGGCCTCGGATGTCGGCGGACACCAGGAACTGATCCGGCACGGCGAAACCGGCTGGCTGTTCCCCGCCGACGACCCGGGGGCGCTGGCGGACACGGTGCTCGACACCCTGGCCCGCGCGCCCGAATGGGATGCGGTACGCGCCGCGGGGCGCCGCTTTGTCGAGCAGGAACGCACCTGGGCGAGGAGTGTTGCCCGATACCAGGCGATTTACGAACGTCTGCGGGGTGTCGTGGAGCCCGCCCATGCCCGGTGACCGGCGTCACGCTGGCCGGCGTCCGCGCATGGTGGTGTTCACCCGCGTCTACCCCAGCGCGGCGCAACCCAACCTGGGGCTGTTCGTGCGCGAACGCATGCGGCGGGTGGCCGAACACCTGGACCTGGTCGTCGTGGCGCCGGCCCCGTGGTTCCCCTTCCAGGGGCTGCTCGGGCGTCTCCGGCCGCACTCGCGCCCGCCGCTGCCGCGCTACGAGGAGCAGGACGGCATTGTGGTCTATCACCCGCGGTTCTTCTGTTTTCCGGGCGTGCTCAAGTGGACCGACGGGCTCTTCCTGGCGCTGGGCAGTTTCTGGCTGATGCGGCGGTTGCGGCGCGATTTCCGGTTTGAGCTGATCGACGCCCACTTTGTCTATCCCGATGGCGTGGCCGCGCGCTGGCTGGCGCGCTGGTTGCGCTGCCCCTACACCATCACCCTGCGCGGCAGCCTGACGCGCTTCGCCGGCAGCGCCCTGCATCGGCGCCAGATCAACCGGGCGATGAGCGCGGCGGCGCGGGTGTTCTCTGTGGCGGACTCGCTGCGCCAGGATGCGATCGCCTGGGGGCAGGCCCCCGGGCATGTGCAGGTCGTCGGCAACGGCGCGGACCTGACGCGTTTCCATCCCGAGGACCGGGCCGGGGCCCGCCAGCGCCTGGGTCTGCCGCAGGAGGGCCGTTTCCTCGTGTCGGTGGGGGGGCTGACCGAGCGCAAGGGCTTTCACCGGGTGATCGCGACCCTCCCCGAATTGCTGCGCACGCAACCCGACCTGCACCTGGTCATTGCCGGCGGCGCGACCCCCGAGGGCAACAACGAGGCCGAGTTGCGCCAGCAGGTAACGAGCCTGGGTCTGGAAGACCGGGTCTGGTTCCTGGGGCAGGTATCGCCGGAAGACCTGCGTTTCGTCTATTCGGCCGGCGACGTGTTCGTCCTGGCCACCCGGTTCGAGGGCTGGGCGAATGTCTTCCTCGAGGCGTCGGCCTGCGCCCTGCCGATCGTGACCACCCGGGTTGGGGGCAACGCCGAGGTGGTGAATTCCGATCAGGTCGGGATCGTGGTCCCGTATGGTGACCATGACGCGCTGCGCGACGCCCTGCTGGAGGCGCTCGAGCGCGAATGGGACCGCGAGGCCATCCTGGCGCATGCGCGGGCGAATGCCTGGGAGACGCGGATCCCGGAGCTGGTTGCAGCCTTCGAGCAGATCGCGGCCGCGGATACCGCGACGGCCCCCGGGACCGCGCGGTCCGGCTGAACATGGGGCTTTATACCCAATGGGTGGCGCGCGGCCTGTTCCCGCTGCAGGAGCGGCTCAAGGGTCACCCCACGGTGGCGTGGCACAAGGCCCTGGAAGCCACTCAGTGGTGGACGCCGGCGGCCCTGCAGAGCCTGCAGGAGCAGCGGCTGCAGGGGCTTCTGGAACGTGTCGCGCGGCAGGTGCCGTTCTACCGGGAGTGGTTTGCGCAACAGGCCTGGTCGCCTGCGGCGTTCTCCGGCATCGCGGACCTTCAGCGCCTCGCGGTCGTCGACAAGGCGCTGATCCGCGAACAGGGCTCGGCCTGGCGCGCGGAGGGCGCGAAGAACCTCGAAGAGCAGCACACCAGCGGGTCGTCCGGCGAGCCTCTGAGGTTCTGGCTGGGCGCGGATCGCATCGGGATGGATATCGCCGCAAAGTGGCGGGCAACCCGCTGGTGGGGCGTGGACGTGGGCGACCGCGAACTGGTCCTGTGGGGATCCGCCGTCGAGAACGAGGCCCAGAACGGCATGCGTGCCTGGCGCGATCGCCTGTTCCGTTCGTACCTGGTGCCGGCCCGCGACCTGAATCCGGCGCGGCTCGACCGCATCATCGAGCAGATCCGCCAGCGGCGTCCGCGCATGCTGTTCGGGTATCCGTCGGCATTGTCCCGCGTGGCCTGGCGGGCGCGCGAGCGGAGGCAGCGGCTGGATGATCTCGGGATTCGTGTCGTCTTCACGACCTCCGAGGTGTTGCGCCCGGAGTGGCGCGCGGTGATCGGCGAGGCGATGGGCTGTGGGGTCGCCAACGAGTACGGCGCGCGCGACGCCGGGTTCATCGCCCGCGAATGTCCGGCGGGGGGCATGCACATCACGGCCGAGGCCCTGATCGTCGAGATCCTGGATGCGGAGGATCGACCGGTGCCGCCCGGCGCGACCGGAAACATCGTCATCACTAACCTGGTGGGCCCGGAATTCCCGTTCATCCGCTATCGCACCGGGGACCGGGGTGCCCTGGACCCGCGTCCCTGCCCCTGCGGGCGCGGCCTGCCGCTGCTGCGCGACATCGACGGCCGTGCCAACGACGGCCTGATCGCGACGGACGGTTCCTGGATCCACGGCAGCCGCTTCAACTACCTGATGCGCGACCTGCCCGGGCTGCGCGCCTACAAGGTCATCCAGCACGACCGACACCACGTCGAGGTGCTGCTGAGCCTGGTCGCGGCACTGCCGGCGGCCGCCGAGGGGCGCCTGCGCCGTGCATTGGTCGACGCGCTGGGGCAGGCGGTCCAGGTGGATGTGCGGGCGGTGGATGCCATCCCGCCGGAGCCCAACGGCAAGCACCGCCATGTTGTCTGCCGCGTTCCCGACGCCGACCAGCCAGCCCCGAACGCCTGAGTACTCACCACGAAGCGCACGAAGATACGAAGAAGGGCTAGTTCACAGGAAGCGGGGAAAACGGGAAGATTCGTGACGGTGGCGATGGGACGTGCCGGGTGATCATGATAGCCCCCAGTGCGGCGCGTGGAGGTGAACCGGGAAGCCGGTGTCTCGTGCGTGGGCGTGGTTGGAGGCCGAGATGCGTTTCGCTGCGCTCAACACATCCTACCCGCTACTGGGAACCCGGCTCAGGCAGTTTGCTTACACGAACGGCATTCCCGGATCTGTTCCAGGTCCGCCTGCTCCGATTGCTCCGCCTTGAACAAATCCCAGCGTACCTGAAGGTTCAACCAGAAATCGGGCGACATGCCGAAAAAGCGTGCTAGACGCAGCGACGTGCTTGGCGTAATGCCGCGCTTCTGGTTCACTAGCTCGTTGATGCGCTGATACGGAACATGGAGCGCGTCCGCCAACTGGCGCTGGGAGATATGCATCGGCTCCAGGAATTCTTTCGCCAGCATTTCACCGGGGTGGGTCGGCTGTCGGTGGGTAGGGATGCGGACCATGATTGTGCCTCAATGGTAATCCGTGATTTCGACCTGGTCGGGCCCGGAGTCTGTCCAGGCGAAGCAGATCCGACATTGCTCGTTGATTCGAATGCTGTATTGGCCTTTTCGCTCTCCCGCCAGGGCCTCCAGTCGGTTACCCGGTGGGACTCTTAGCTCCTCAACGTTCATGGCCGAATCCAGCAATTCCAGCTTTCTTGCGGCAACCCGCCGTACAGATTGTGGGCAGACCTTGCGAGCAGCCTTCGACGAAAGCCCGTTGAAGATATCCTCAGTGCCTCGATCCTTGAAGCATGCAATCATGGAAACACGGTATCACGGGTTCCATGCTATTCCAGCCTGAAAAGGGCGGGACGAAGGGCGGCGTGGGTGTCACGGCCTGGAGATCCCGGGTCTCCGCTTCGCTGCGGCCGGGATGACGATGGTGGTGTGCTGCGGCCCGGATGACGGGGATATGGAAACCGTTGCAGTCGGGAGCCCCAAGCGGTCGATCGCGGGCCATTTCGTCCAGAGCGTTCGCGCGTTTCCCGCCTTCCTGTGACCCGCCCTTGCGTCGTGTCTTCGTGCTCTTCGTGGTTCATGCCAGGCGGGCGGCGGGGTGGGACTCGAGCCAGAGGTCGAGCATCATCAGGATCCAGACGAAATCGCCGTAATAGGCCGCGTGGCCCTCGCGGTGCAGGCGGATCAGTTCGTCGATGAAGTCGTCGCGGAGGAAATTGCGGCCCTTAAGGCGCAGCAGGCTGTCGTATGCCAGCTCCCGCAGCGGCGCGTGCTCCTGCATCCAGACGCCGAACGGCAGGCCGAAGCCGTGTTTTTTCTTGTCGATGATGGCGTCGGGCAGGAAACCGGTAAACGCCTCCTTGTAGAAGTGGCGCAGCCGGCCGTTGCGCAGCTTCAGGTCCGATGGTACGCGGCAGGAGAACTCGACCAGATCGTCGTCCAGCATCGGGAAGGCGACATCGACGCCGGCCAGCTGGCACATCCCGGTCACCTTGCGCAGGTCGTTGTCGGCCAGGGTTTGCTGCCAGTCCAGGTACATCATGCGGTTGAGGGACGACGCCGATTGGGGCTGCGCGTAGATCCCGCGCATCAGCTCCCAGGGGGCCTCGCGGTCCACGGCCGCGAGGAACTCGGGTGCGAACATCGTCTCCGGCGCCAGGCGGTGCAGGTAGTTGTAGGTCTGCAGTCGATCCGGCAGCGGGATACGCGCCTGTTCCACGTAGCTGCGGGCCTTGCCGGCCAGCGGCAGGCCGCGCGGCAGGCGGGTGAACAGCGGATCCAGCAGGTGGTGGCGTAGCGGCGCGGGGATCCGGCCCCAGTGTTCGAATACGCCCTGCTTGGCGTAGCGCGCATTCCCCGCGAACAGCTCGTCGCCGCCATCCCCGGCCAGTAGCCGGGTGATCCCGGCGTCGGCCGCCATGCGGGCGCAGAAATAGGCTGGCAGGGCCGACGAATTACCGAAGGGCTCGTCGTAGCTGCCGGCGATCCGGGGCACGGCGTCGACGACGTCCTCCGGCGTCACGTAGTACTCGTGCGCCTGGGTCCCGAAGTGCCGCGAGGCGATGCGCGCGTACTCCATCTCGTCGTATCCGGGCGCATCAAAGCCGATGCTGAAGCTGTCGGCCCCGGGGTGCATGCCGGCGAGCATCCCGGCCACCGTCGAACTGTCCAGGCCGCCGCTCAGAAAGGCGCCGGGGCGGGGGGTGTCCGCACGTCGTTCCACCGCTGCTTGCGCGTGTTCGTGCAGGGCATGTTCCAGGGCCTCGGGCGTGGCCGCGCTGTCTTCCTCGAAGCGCGGGCGCCAGTAGCGGGACACCTCGGCCCGGTCGCCGTTGTGGGTCAGGCGGTGGGCGCCCGGCAGTTTCTCCAGCCCGGAGAACAGGCTGACCGGGGCCGGAAGCATGTGAAAGAAACAGTAGTGGTAGAGCCCCTCGCGGGTCACCTCGGTGGCAACCGCCGGGTGTGCGGCCACGCATCCGGCACTGGTGCCGAAGGCCACGCCGCCATCCAGGTGCGCAAAGTGAAGCGGTGTCTGGCCCAGGCGGTCGATGCCGGCCACCAGGCGACCGTGCCCGGAATCCACGATGGCCAGTGCATAGTCGCCGCCAACCTGCTCGAAGAGGCCGGTGCCGTGCTGCCGCCAGGCCTCCAGCAGGGCTTGCGCCGGGTCGTGCTCTCGCGCCCGTCGGGCCAGGGCAGGGTCCCGCCATTGCGGATGGCCAGTGATGGCGGCAATGACGTCGGCATCCTGCGCGATCCAGCCGCCCCGGACCCGGCAGCCGCCCAAGCGGTTCGTGCATTGGGCGTCCGGCGCCCCAGAGAGCCCCGGGAGCGCCTGCCCCTGGGCCTCAAGGGTGCCGGCCGGTGATGCGGCATTCACCGCGAACCATCCACAAAGTCCCGCCATCCGTCCGCCTGTTGCCTGGTCGGGCCAGGGAAATGTTGATTGATGTATGCGTTCGCGCTCGAGTCGTTGTTGCTTGCTGACAAGGCGCGGGATGCGCGGGGCGAGGCCGCGCGCACTGCTCGCGAGCACGAATCCATGCCGTGCTGGAGCTCATTCTACGTGCGGGTCCGGGTGTGCGAGGTGGTCCGAGGCCCAGGGGCTTAACGTGCCGATCACGCAGGGGGCGCGGTCTGCCGGCGGCGATCTGGACAGCCCGTGCAGATGCGGTAACCTGCCGGACAATCCCGCATCCCGGCCGGGCAGGGATACCCGACCTTCAGGAACCCGTCATATGTCGACCCTCAATCACACCAAGAACCTGCTGGACAGTGCCCTGAGTCTGAACGGACGCGCTCAGCAATTCGACCGCAACACCACGCTGTTGGGTGGCGTACCGGAGCTGGACTCGATGGCGGTCGTTTCGCTGATCACCTCGATCGAGAGCCATTTCGACATCGTGATCGATGATGACGATGTCAGCGCCGAGACCTTCGAGACGCTCGGCACTCTGGTCGATTTCATCGACTCCAAGCTCGACAGCTAGGCGCGCGGCATGGAAGCCGGGTTCCTGGAGGGCAAGGCCGGGCCGGTATTCCATGTGCTCCATCTGCCGGATGGTCCCTCCATCCGGGGTGCTGTGCTGTTTGTCCCGCCCCTGGCCGAGGAGCTCAACAAGGCTCGCCGCATGGTGAACCTGCAAGCGCGCCGCCTGGCGCAGGCAGGTTATGCGGTGCTGATCCCGGACCTCTACGGGTGCGGCGACAGCGGCGGTGACTTTGGCGACGCGGACTGGGATCTCTGGCTGGACGACCTCGCACGCTGCAGCGAATACCTCGAGACGCGCTGCCCGGCGCCGTTCATGGTCTGGGGGTTGCGGGCGGGTTGCCTGCTCGCGGGTGACTTCCTGGCTACACGTGCGCAACCGGCGACGGCCACGATCTTCTGGGCCCCGGTCCCGAATGGAGAACAGCACCTGACCCAGTTCCTGCGCCTGCGCATGGCCGCCGGGCTGATGGGTGGGCAGAAGGAAGGTACCG
The DNA here is from genome assembly GCF_000381705.1 of Thioalkalivibrio sp. AKL7. Taxonomy (NCBI): domain Bacteria; kingdom Pseudomonadati; phylum Pseudomonadota; class Gammaproteobacteria; order Chromatiales; family Ectothiorhodospiraceae; genus Thioalkalivibrio; species Thioalkalivibrio sp. AKL7. The sequence goes on from NZ_KB906948.1 coordinate 31,485, forward strand.
CCCAGCTGCGGGCACAGCTGGATGCGGGAGAGCCGTTGGAAGTCGCCGGGTATACCCTGGCGCCCGGGCTGGCCGCGCGCCTAACGGCGGCCCGTCTGCAGCGGCCGCATGCGGAGGCGATCGAATGGTTCGAGGTGGCCGCGCAGGACACCGCACCGCTGCCGCCGGCGAGCGAACGCCTGATCGAGCGCTGGCGCGAGGAGGGCGCCGCGGTCACCGCGACGGTCGTTGCTGGCGATGCCTTCTGGTCCACCCAGGACATCGTCGAGGTGCCGCAATTGCTGGAGGCGACCATGCAACGCCTGGAGGCTCTCCCATGAGCGAGCGCGCCGTCGTCTTCCACGTGGGGGAGGACGAACTCCTGGGGATCCTGCATCCCGGCGCGGAGGGCGCCCGGCGTGGCGTGCTGATCGCCGTGGGCGGCCCACAGTACCGGGTAGGCAGCCACCGCCAGTTCCTGCTCCTGGCCCGACACCTCGCGGCGCAGGGGATACCCGTTTTCCGCTTCGACTTCCGCGGCATGGGCGATTCTTCCGGTGCCCAGCGGACGTTCCACGACGTGCACGACGACCTGCATGCGGCCGTCGATACCTTTGCGGGCGAGGTGCCGGGGATGTGCGAGGTGACCCTATGGGGTCTGTGTGGCGCGGCCTCTGCGGCGTTGTTCTATGCCTGGCGCGACCCCCGTGTGACAGGCCTGGTGCTGGTCAACCCCTGGGCCCGCACCGAGGAAGGGCTGGCGCGGGCCTACCTGAAGACCTACTACCTCCAGCGCCTGTTCTCGCGCGATTTCTGGTCCGGGGCCCTCAAGGGGCGTTTCAACCCGTGGGTGTCCCTGCGCTCCCTGGGGCGCATGGTCGGCACTGCGGTTGGTTCCGGTGGGGCTTCCGGCGAGCCCGACAACACAAGCCCGGATCGCATCGACAAAGGCCCCCTGCCGGACCGGATGGCCGAGGGCTGGCGGCGCTTCCAGGGGCCCGTCCTGGTGATCCTGAGCGGCGATGACCTGACCGCGGCCGAGTTTCGCGACGTGGCGACGAACGCGCCGGCATGGAGTGGTTTGTTGCAGGAGCCGCGCGTGACCTTGCGCGAACTGCCCGGTGCCAACCACACCTTTTCTCGCCGCGTGTGGCGCGACCAGGTGGCGCTGTGGACGCATGACTGGCTACAGACATTGCCGGAACGAGGGCGGGAGTGATGTCGTCCGTGGAGCAAGCCCGGACGAGCAGCAGGGCCCCGGCCGCGCCGGAGGGTCGTGACCGCAAGCCCCTGGTCTCGGTGATCATGCCGGCCTACAACACGGCCGCATATATTGCCGAGTCCGTCGACAGTGTTCTGGATCAGGACTACCCGAGCATCGAGCTGATCGTGGTAGACGACGGCTCGACCGACGGGACGCTCGACATCCTGCGCGGATATGGTGACCGCCTGACACTGCTGACCCAGCAGAACCAGGGGGCGGCCGTGGCCCGCAATGCCGGCGTCGCGAGGGCGGGCGGTGACTACATCGCCTTTATCGATTCCGACGATGTCTGGCTGCCGGGAAAGGTCGCGGCTCAGGTGGACTACATGGACCAGCATCCCGGGATCGGGATGACCTTTACCGCCTGGGCCACATGGAAGCCCGATCCGTCCGGCACGTTCCTGAAACCCGACGCGGCCAAGAGCGCGTACCCGATGAACCCTGACGGCGAACCGCTTGTGGATCGTGGGTCCGGGTGGCTTTACAACCGTCTGCTCTTCGGCTCGCTGCCTCACACCATCACGGTGATGATGCGACGCGACCTGGTGGAACGTGTCGGACAGTTCGACCCTGATCTCAAAAGAGGGCAGGACTACGATTACTGGTTGCGGGCGTCGCGCTTGACCGAGATCCACCAGCTGAACCTCGTGACGGCTCTCTACCGGCTTCATGGCGAGGGCTGCATCACCAAGTACCCCGACACGAACTATGAATTCGAGGTCGTCCGCAAGGCGCTCGGCCGCTGGGGTCGGGTTGGCCCGGGCGGAGAGCAGACGTCACGCGGCGCGATTCGCAGGCGCCTTGCCGAGACCTGCTTCAGTTTCGGCTATCACCATTACTGGGAGGGGGACCCGAGGCTGGCGGCACGGTCGTTCCTGCAGTCGACGCTTCGGGACCCCTGGTCCGTGTCCACCTGGGCCTACCTGGTCCTGAGTGCCGGGAAGAGTGTGGCAGGGAGACGCAAGGCGCGGTGAGGCATTGGGCCGGGCCCGGCATCGTCCGGGCTGATTAAGGGTCCTCGGCAAGACCCAAGCCGGAGACAGGAGGAGGTGCCATGACTGAAGATCCATCTTCCGCCCAGGCCGAGTTGGTCGAGGCCGAGGCCTACGAGAGCATGATGCAGCTGGCCGAAAGTGCGGGCATCCCGGGCTTTCGAGCGGTCCGCAGCGGGACGCATGTTGCCCTGATCGCCCCGGGCCTGAAGAAGATGCTGGTCTTTAACCGGGTGCTGAGACTGGGCGTCTCAGGCCCGGCAACCGAGGCCCATATTGATGAACTAGCGGCCCTGTACGCCGAGCATGACCTTCCCTGGGCAATCGAGCTCAGCCCTCATGCCCGCCCGGAGTCTGTTCTCCAATGGCTACGCGATCGCAGGATTCGCCGGGGGGCGGCATCTGCGGTCCTGATGCGGGCCAGCAGCGACGTCCCCGAGGGGAAGAGCGATCTCGAGATCCGCCCCTGGCGGCCAGAAGACGAAGATGCCGGCGCCGCGCTGGCGGTCGATGCGTTCTCCGTGCCGCAGGAGGCAAAGGCCCTTCTGGCGGAACTGCCGCGATCACCCAAATGGCGTCAGTGGCTGGCGCTCGACGATGGAACGGTGGTGGCAACCGGCCTGTTGTATCTCGGGGACGGGGTGGCCTGGGCCGGGTGGGAAGCAACCCGCCCGGACTACCGTGGGCGTGGCCTGCATGGGGCGCTCATCTCCGCTTGCCTCAGGGACGCGTCGCTGCACGGGTGTACGTCGGTGATCACGGATACCGCCGTGGGGACACCGGACAGGCCGGACCCGTCCTATCAAAATCACCTCCGCAAGGGGTTCGAGGTGTTGCATCTCCGGCATACGTACCTGGCTGTGCCTGGAGTGGTCGCGCCGGCGTAGCCTGGAAACAGACGTTGGCCAGAGGCTCGGCGCAGCCTCGTGGTTACGGGGTCGCCGTCTCTTCCAGGGTCGAGATCAGTGCCTTTCGGTCGGCCTTGCCATTGGCGTTGAGCGGCAGGTTGTCCAGCGAGTGGATGGCCCGGGGCACCATCACCGTGGGCAGTCGCTGGCGGAGCCGGTCGCGGATGGCCGATTCGTCCATATCTTCCGCGACCACGAAGGCCACGATCCCCGAGGCGCCGCTTTCCGTTCGTGGCCATCCGACGGCCACGGCCTGGTCCGTGCCGGCGGCCTCGCGCAGTGCGGCCTCGACCTCGCCGAGCTCGATCCGCACCCCGCCAATCTTGATCTGGTGATCCAGGCGGCCGAGAAAGATGATCGGTTCGCCCGGGGCCGGGCGGCGCACCAGATCTCCGGTGCGGTAGTGCACGCGCCCATCGTCCAGGTGCACAAAGGCCTTCGCCGTGCGCTCGGGGTCTTTCCAGTACCCGGGTGTCACCTGCGGACCGCTGATCAGCAGTTCGCCCTCGGCCCCGACCGGCACCTGCTGCAGGGTCTCGTTCGCCACGCGCAGTCCGACCTGGTTGCCCGGATAGCCGATCGGGACCATGCCGTGCTCGCATTCCGCCGGCGAGCGCTCCCCGTCCCAGCGGTAGTAGCAGGCATCCACCGTGCATTCGGTGGGCCCGTAGGCATTGTCGACAATGGCATTGGGGGCGGCGGACGCCATCGCCTCGGCCAGCTCCGCTGACAGGGCCTCCCCGCCAAAGCGGCACAGGCGCAGATCCGGGAACCGTCCCGGCGCCCAGCCGTTGCGGCGATTCATCCCGTGCCCGGCCGAGGGGGTGATGTCGATTACCGTGAGGGTCTTGTCCGCGATGTAGCGGTTGGGGTTGAACCACTCCTTGGCGGAGGGGCAGCACAGGCAGGCGCCAAAGGCCCACGACACGTACAGGTCGAACATCGAGGAATCGAAGGTGATGTCGTAGAACTGCGAAAAGCGGTCCGTCTCGCTAATGCCGAACTCGCGGTAGCGCTCCTGCGACATCTCCACGAAACGGGCTGCGTTGCGCTGCAGAACCCCCACACCCTTGGGGACGCCCGTGCTGCCGGAGGTGAAGAACAGGCAGGCCAGGTCATCCGGGGATACGGTCGCTGGCGCCCAATCCGCGGGCCGAGGGGAATCGCCGGCCACCCGGACGTCGTGTCGGGGCCAGCGCGTTTGCAGGTCCTCAAGCCGCTGCGTATCGGGTAACAGGATCAGGAGCGGCCGGGAGAATGCCTGCAGCAGTTCATCGAGCCGTTCAAGACCCTGGGTATCCACCAGCAGCGCCGACAGATCGGCCTGTTCGGCCATGGCCACCGTACGTTCCGTGGGGAACCCGGGGTTCAGGGGAACCAGGGTGTGGCCGGCCATCAGGGTGCCCAGAATCCCCCGGTACATCGCGAGCGAGCGCTGGGCCAGTACGCCGACCCGGCCGGGCCCGGTCGGGCTCTGCTGCAGCGTGTCCGCAATATCCGCGCCGGCCGCGAACAGCTCCTCGTAGCTCAGGGCACGACCCTCGACCTCCAGGGCGGGGCGTTCCGGGAAGCGTTCGACGGAGCGCAGGAAGCCGGTCAGTAAACCCTTCGTTATCCTGGCGTTTGGCATGGATGCAGTCCTCGCTCTCCTCGGGAACCCTTTACTGCTGCGGCTCCCGGGGGTTTTTGGGTCGGCCCGGACCGGCGGTTCATCTGGCCAGTCGTGCCCAGGCACGTCCACGGTGCCTTCAGCGCAGCATCCGCGAACGCCCCATCTCGTACAATCCAAACGAGAAGCCGGCCACCAGGCCTGGCTAACGGCCGCCTGATGGCGGTTGTCTACGGGGCCGCGACACGGCCCCTCGTGCGAAGGATCCCGGTTCGGCGAAACCATGCTGCAAACCCTGTACAAGCTGAATGCCCTGCTCGACCCCCGCGATCGCGGCAAGGTCGTCTTGCTGCTGATCCTGATGATCGCCACGGCGTTCATGCAGACCGCCGGCATCGCCTCGGTCATGCCGTTTCTGGCGGTACTGTCCGATCCGGGCATGGTCCATGACAACGAGATGCTGCGCTTCGCCTACGAATGGCTTGGCTTCGAGTCGACCGGTCGCTTCCTGTACTTCCTGGGTCTTGCGGCCTTTGTTCTGTTCATGACTGGTACCGCGCTTCAGGCATTCAACCAGTGGGCCATTACGCGGTTCACCCACATGCAGCAGTACGAGCTCTCCCGGCGCCTGATGGGGGACTACCTCAGCCGTCCGTTCACGTTCTTCCTTAATCGAAACTCCGGTGATCTGGCGAAAACGGTACTGCAGGAAACCACCCAGGCGATCAATGGCGCGCTGATGCCCGCGCTGAAGCTCGTGAGCCAGCTGTTACTCGCGGCCTTCATCATTGCACTTCTGGTTGTGGTGCAGCCCTGGCTGGCTTTGATCGCAGCGGCTGGCCTCGGTGGCATCTATGCGGTTATTTATGTGGCGTCGCGGACGTGGCTGAACCGCATCGGCCTGGACCGCGTGGAGGCCAATCGCGAGCGTTTCACGGCCGCGGCCGAGGCCTTTGCCGGTGCCAAGGAGATCCGTCTTTTGGGGCGGGAGCGTGATTACCTGGAGCGGTACCGGAAACCATCCAAGCGGTTTGCGAGTCACCAGGCGAATGCGGTCCTGCTGCAGAGCCTCCCGCAATACGCGATCGAGGCGATTGCATTCGGCGGGGTTCTCGTCCTGGTGCTCTATCTGATGGCGGGGGACGGTGGGCTGGCTCAGGCCTTGCCCCTGATCGGCCTGTACGCGCTGGCCGGACGCCAGTTGATCCCGGCGTTTCAGAAGATCTTCCAGCAGGTCGCTTCGTTGCGTTTCAATGCGGCCGCGGTCGACAGCGTTCTTCGGGACCTTGGCCAGTTCTCTGACAGTACGCCTCCCCTTTCGCGCAACGATCGACTCGCTCCGCTGGCTCCGACTCGGTCCATCAAGGTGCAAGGTCTCACCTATCGGTATCCCGAACACGAGCACCCTGCTCTGAAAGACATCTCTCTGGAGATTCGCGCCAGAACCACGGTCGGATTCGTGGGCTCGTCCGGTGCCGGAAAGAGCACCCTGGTCGACGTGTTGCTGGGTCTGTTGGAACCCGAGCAGGGCACTATCCTGATCGATGGCGAACCCCTGACACGAGCCAACATCCGTCGCTGGCAGGCAGCCCTGGGCTACGTCCCGCAGCACATCTTTCTCGCTGACCAAAGTGTGGCAGCTAATATCGCCCTGGGTGTTCCGGAAGACAAGATTGACCAGCAAGCTGTGGAGCGAGTTGCTTGCCTGGCTAACCTGCACGAATTCGTCATCCAGGAGCTCCCGAACGGTTACGCAACCGTCATCGGCGAACGTGGCACTCGCCTCTCCGGCGGGCAAAGGCAACGCATTGGTATCGCTCGCGCCCTTTATCGCGACCCCGATGTGCTCCTATTTGATGAAGCTACCAGCGCGTTGGATAACGCCACTGAGCGGGCGGTGATGGAAGCAATCCACAATCTCTCCGGAGCCAAGACGATCATCTTGGTGGCGCATCGGCTTACCACCGTGAAGCCCTGTGACCGGATCTACGTGTTACATAAGGGCCGCATTTCGGAGGACGGTTCTTATGAAGAACTGTCGAGCGCCGGAACGCTCTTTCACCAGCTTGCGGCCGGGGTTGAGTGAGTCGCAGGTGAATTTCCGACTTACGCTTGGATGGAGTAAGCGATCAATGGCGAGTCAAAGGGGTTAGCAGTCCATGGGAGTGCTGAGCACGGAAACGTTGTACCAGGACGATCCCGAAGGCCGCCGATATGCAGCGGGGAAAGGCGTTTGGCGTGCCATTTGTGCAGATGAGTTGCGGGCCGCGCAAGCGCTGGCTGAAGGACCATGGGCAAAAGCCTTGGAAGGGGTGGACTACCCATGGCTTTGCTGGAATGTGGCCGACGAATGGTGTTTGGTCCAGCAAAGGATGGTCCGATCAGTCGGTTGGACCCCTGTGGTAGGTTTTGATCCACGCGTGGGGGAGCCTCCCCTAGTGGAGGGCGCGATTCTCGTGGATTTTAACGCCGGCCTCGACTTCCCCATGCTCCACATGGCGTTCCCGATGGAACTCGTCTACCTGTTTGCCCCTCGGCTAGCCTTTTGGCACTCCGATCTCTTGGTCCGTGAGCCGCTCTTCCGAGAGTTGGCCCAGCGTTTCCGCCAGTTGCCAGATGGAGCCACTGCGGCCGTGGACGTCCGAAACCGCTGGTTTCGCCGGATCCCGAGCGGCAAAAGGGGGCGTTTCTGGGAGCTGATCGGGTGTACCACCCGAGGTGCCAGCGCTGATCAATTCGCCAATGGCTGCGGCTGGTGGAAGTGGATAGACGATCATCCCAACGGCCCCGACGACGAAAGGGAACGCGTCGCACGGCGAGCCTACAGCTGGGATCACGGGGGCGGTATCCTGGCTTGGAACGAACGGTGCGGGGGGAAGGTTAAACCCATTCGTGCCAAATCGCTGCATGAGGGCCATTGCACCCGTATCGGCAACAAGCTGTACGAACCACAAGGTCCAATGGACGTCCGCCGCGACTTGAGTCGGAATTTGCTGCACAACTACGACTTGCTCGAGGTATGTGGCCGTTTGGGGCTTACTCGGTTTCTCCGGGACTGACCCGCATGGAAATGGCCCGAAGATTGACCCCACAGGGGGGGGCACCAAGACCATACCGGATCCTTGTGGGGTGCTGCTTTGCATACCTTATGTGAATTTAACTCGATTTCTATGAATGCGTGATCCAACCCGTGGGGCAAGTCCATTTCTGCATTGCGTAGCGGCTCTGGTCTTTTTAACGCCTTCAACGCCTAACATCCGCGCTGGTTAATGACGATGCATTCCAAAATGAAAAACATCTGGACCCGCAGCCTATCCACGCATCGTAAATACGGACTGATGGGTGTCATCCATTCTGTTCGTTGGCGTTTTCGAATGCTGCGTACTGAAGTCCGATCGAGTTGGCGTCAGCGTTGGTGTGACTGGGTCGGTGTCAAAAAGGTGGGTAGCCCATACGGCGTAGACTTTGTTCCAAATTGGCGCGACCTGACGTTTCGGTTTTATGTGAACGGTGCCTATGGTACCGGCCTCGCGGACCTTCTGTCTGAACAGGACTCACCGTTTTTCTTCATTGACATCGGTGCCAACCAAGGGCTTTATAGTATTCTTGCGGCTCGGAACCCTCAGTGTCGTAAGGCGATCTCGTTAGAGCCGATAAAGGATACTTTTGAAACCCTAAAGAAGAACATTATCTTGAATGGCGTGTCGGCTCACGTGGTGGCGCTGCCTTGGGCTATCAGTAATCGTCGTGGTAATGCGAGGGTATCATCCAATCCCAACCATAGCGGCGCGAGTAGCTTAGAGCGCTGGAGTGACGGGCAGAAGGGGGAGGTCGTCGAGCTGCACGAGTTCTCTGATTTGGAGCAGTACGTGAGTGGCGAGATGCTCCCAATATTTGTAAAGATCGACGTTGAAGGGCATGAGCCTTCAGTGATTTCATCGATTGCTCAATCGACGCAACTTTGTCCTCGCATATCCGATATCGTGTATGAGGTGGATGAGAGGTGGGTGTCTGTTCCTGAACTAAGACGGAAGTTGGAAAATATCGGATTCAAGCAGTTCACGGACATTGGTAGTGGCGCGCATCGGGATGTTCATGCGGAGAAGTAGTTGGCGGTCCTTTGGAACATGATGATGTACCTAGATCCATGTGTGGTTCGGTTTAGGGGCTCGTTCGGGCTTCGGGGTCACGTTCGGGGTCACGGCAGAGTGGATCCGCTGCGAATAGAGCCTCTCCCTGCTCTAGCGGGTAAAGGGTTGCAGCGTGGCGGATTCGCGGCGTTCCGTGCCAGGCTCTCGAACTAAAGTCGCGCACGTATGAGGAGGACTTGATTAGTGTGGATCCTTACGGTGTGCCATAGCTCGATTGTTCGTCTCGACTCTTCTTTCGGTTGGTGGTTCTTCACGGATCGGGGTATCGATGTGAAGGCGTCTCTGCGAAGCTGCAAGCGGATGGAAGCTCTTTGCCCCGCTTGGTTAAAACGTTTCCATGGGCGGGCTGCCTCTTCTATGCAGACGTTCGAGCAATCGTGGAGTCAGCTGCTTCATTCGGTTGTGGCTCGTGTTTGGGCGAGCGGAAGCAAAGGCGACGTGGGCCTTTCTTGCCCGTGAGGTGATTTCTATGAAGCAGGAGCCTTTGGACTTTCGGCTTTGCAAGAGCAAACCCAGGCCCGAGCCATATTTCGTCGCTCGAAGCACCGCGTCGGGTGTTTGCATTGAGGGGGAAGAGCACGTGCGTCTGGGTCATGAGCTCGACCGCGGTCTCGGTAGAGAAATGGACGGAGTCTTCGGCCGTTGGGACTGGGACGGGAGAAGGCTGATCGTAGAAAACGATCGGTACGGGATGTATCCATTGTTCTACAGCACATGGGGGAACGAGATACGGATTTCGCCGTCGATTCGGCATGTGCTGGCAGGCACCTTCCCCAAAACACTCGACTTCGGGGCGTTGGCGGTTTTTCAGAGGCTGGGAATCTTCCTAGCGAACGATACCCCCTTCGAGTACGTGAGGGTTTTGCCCCCGGGCGTACGGCTTATCTGGGCAAAGGGAAAGATTTCCGTGGAACCGCGTTTTTCCGGGGCATCCAACGTAGCGCCCAAGGTGGGAAATTTTGACGAGGCCGTCGACCAGTATGCCGGCCTGTTCGCGCAAGCAATCAGCCGCAGGGTTCCTCCCGATGGCGGATTTGATCTGGCACTCAGCGGGGGCAGGGATTCACGCCATATCTTTCTAGAGTTACTGGCTCAGGGCCATGCTCCGGGGAGAGCCGTGACGGTTCAGGGGTACCCGCCGATCGATGACGAGGACCGGATCATTGCACGCGATCTCGCACGGGCCGCTGGTCAGCCGCATGACGAGGTGGACTATCCACCGTCTTATCTCGATGCAACCCTGCAGGATATTGAGCGGACCGAATTCTGCGCGAGTGGGCACACTTGGCTTGAAGCCCTGGCCAGCTATTTTTCGCATCGTGAGACGAAGTGTATTTACGACGGCATTGGAGGTGACGTGCTGTCGGCAGGACATACGCTTACGGAGCAGAAGCAGCAGCTACTCGTTTCTGGCCAGACATCACGGTTAGCTGAGCAGCTGTTGGGCGAATCAGGAAATGAGGAGTTTATTCAGTCATGTTCTCAGGCCGACTTTCAAAAACGGATTTCGCGCTCGGTGGCAATCGACCGCTTGGCCGAGGAGCTGGCTCAACACTGCAGTGCACCGAATCCACTGCTCTCGTTCGTCTTCTGGAATCGCACTCGTCGATGCATCGGGCTCATTCCCTTTGGTCTCTTGCGAAATGTCGAAACGGTATTTTGCCCGTTTCTCGACCATGATTTGTTCGACTTTCTGATGGGGCTGAACCCTGCCTACGCGCGCCAGGGATTGCATGACGAGACAATTCGCCGCAGCTACCCGGAATACGCGCACGTACCTTATGAATCTCGAAGCACGACGCCACCAAGACAGCGTGATCTCGATCGGTATTACCGCAAGGCGGCGCGCGAGACACTACTGTATCTGGCCAGAAACCCTGGGCTGATGCGTTCCCGTCTAGTGAGGACTGGGCGCTTCGCGGCAATGCTGGCACGTTCTTCTGTTGCCCGGCATCCAGGGAAGCTTTGGTATCTTCAGCCATTGTTAAGAAGACTAGAAATGGAACGGGCAGCGGGAGGAATCCATGGTCTCTGAGCCGAACTCAGAGATTTGTTGATGATCTCCTACAGGGTAGCGTTCCCTGGGACAAGCTCGGCGTCCATAGGCCCTGCTGCTCTGCCGGGGGAGGGGGTTGCGTTTTCAACGGACCAACGTAACCGTAAATTGCCAATCTCACCCTGCGTTCAATTTTCCGGAACTATGTTTTTTCACTCCTGCGCGACATAAAAACACTTTCACGTATGGTGTGCAATTAGACGCGGGAAAAATAATCTGTCTGATTTTAGATGTTTAAAATACTCTACGACTTCCCCGGTGAAGCTCGGTTAGCTGTTGGCTGACGCTTGGTTACCCAATCTTCGCCGAATGGCACCGATTGTATGCTGAGCCAGCCGCCTTGTTTGCCGTATCTTGTATCGCATCTCGATAACCCTGGAGCTTGCGATGAGGTGCGCTTTTAGCGGGGCTCGAAACCGGTACCGTTTCATCGCATCTCGTAGCTCCTTATCGTAAGTCCTTTGTCCTCGAATGGTTCTCGCGATGTATCGAATTCGCTCCTTCTCATAAACTTTAAGATCGAACGATTCGCTGAATTTTTCGAGATTTCCTGTGATTTCAAGGCAAAGGAGTGTCCTCATGCATTTTTCACAGCGCGAGCAGTTCTCCCCCCTTTCATTAATTAGGCATACGTCCAAGCCTGTCCGAGCCGTGTGGTTCTCTACGAGGGCCACCGTTTTCTCCACCCGCGTGAGTTCGCCACCAACCGGAAGTACTTCGATGGATTCGGTTCCGAGAAGGGGTAGTAAAACGGGATCTGCGCGCGCGATCAGACGCGTTTCTCCAACGAATGTAGCGTCGTACGGGTAGGCTGACGAGTATAGAAATCGGCACGTTCGCTGTTGGAAAAGGAGTCCTGTCGCACTGTTTCGTACGGAATGTGTCTGAACGAAGTCGAGTTCATCAGATACTTTGAAAAATTCTTCCATGTTCGAGTCAATTGGAACAAGTTCGAGCCCCTCTTGGGAGGCCTTTGGTTTTAGGCGGTTATATCGTTCGAGGAACTCTTTTGTGTTGGATTTGGTTTGCGATCCTACGTTGTTGTAGGTCAGAAAGGATAGCGCAAAGCCCTGCGGCGCGTTCGCACGATGGTATTGCGTTAGGGTGCAGAAGGAGTCGACGCCGGAAGAAAATCCCGTCGCAACCAGCCCGTCCCCATGGTGAGGAGTGCGTGGCGCGGGGGTCGCCTTCACCTTCACCCGTGTTAGGTAGGGGGCAATGGCGAGGAGGATGGTCTGAATTGGGCCGTTAAGGTTCCGGAGAAGTTTCTCGGACACGGTTGTGGAGAGGTGTATGTCTTCACCTAAAGCCATGGCGGGCATCAGGAGGGCTAGCGCGGGCGCGTCGGATTCTTCGGATATGTGGCCGGAATAACGGCTGAACGTACGGAAGTAAAGGCTGTTCGGCAGTTGTGGATGGCGAACTGCTGTTTCGAAAATGGCCCAGCCATCTTCTTCCCGTTGCTCCGTTCGTTCGACGTAGATGGTCATGGCGGTCGTCCCCATGGGTGGTGTTGAATTTCAATCGAAACCGCCCTTTTTTGTTTGTGCTTGCGCAGCGTGTCGGGGTCGGTCGCGTGTATTGTAGTTTCTATCGTACGAGCATCTGGTGTTTCTTGGTTTGGAATGGCGTCTTTGTTTGAGGGGGGGTTATTTAGCGCAATCCGCCTTTAATTTAGAGGCGCCTTTCGGGGGTTGTTCGGCGCCGTCGACTTCGCTGCATATCTGTGAGTTGAAGTCGTGGATCTTGTTCTCTATGCGCTGGATGCGATCCAGAAGAATGCGATCGGGCCCCAATTGGAAATTACCTTTCCGTGAGAGTTGTTTCATTTTTCGGGAAAAGGTGTTTCCCTTGAGTTTCGCAAGGACCCAACCATGGGGATACCGGTTGGCGTGAGACCATATCGTCGGAAGCTTCTGAAAGTGGACTTCAGTCTGCATGCTCGCTGACCAGTCGTGCCACTTGCTCAGTAGCATTTGTCGGTTTGTAATCACGGGGAGCCACGGAACACGGAGTGCTTCGGCGGTGATCGCGCCGTGCATGGCGGAGCAGATGAGCTTGCGGGACCGGCCGATCTGATCGATTACGCTGTCGCAAGGGGCTTCCGGATGAATGAAATGAACGCCGGCCTGCTCGCAAAGCTGGCGCATTCGTTCGGAGAAAAGGGCGTGATGCGGCATGAAGGCGCAGTCGATATCTTTTTTCGGGTTGAGGTCTTCGGTGCGGTGGAGGAGGATGCCGGGGTCAGAGATGGCGAGTTTCGGGTCCAGGTTCAGAGAGGCGGCGGTCAAGGGGCCCCGTACGAAGTGCACCGTCCAGCGCGCGACGGCTTCTGCTGGGACCGTTCCATAGCCGAGGCCGCTGCCGAAAATGTGGAGAACGCCCGAGGCGGGCAGGCGCTCATTGAGCAACGTCCCTATGCCTACAAACACCTCGTTGGAGCCTGGCTCAGCCTCCAGTGGCGTTCGGATGAAACGTGGCCAAAGGTAGTCGTTGAGAGCGTCGCCAAAGTTGGGTCGTTTACGATAGCTATAGAGATACATCTCGAGCTCCAGCACAATCCAGGGGAGCGCCCCGGATGTTGGGGTTGTATTAGAGGGATGTAGGTGTCAAAAGGCAGCTTTTCGGTCCCCGTCGTGGAGATATCAAATTGTCCGTGAGCCCTTCGAAGATTGCAGTGGTCATACCGTATTTCCAGCGCAAGCGGGGACTTCTGCGCCAGTGCGTGCGTTCGGTTCTGGACAACGCCGCGGGAGTTGACATAGAGGTCCTGGTGGTCGATGACGGGTCGCCACTTCCAGCCGAGGAGGAGATCGGCGATTTCCTGGAGGATTGTCCGGTCGAGGTTATTCACCAGGAGAATGCGGGGCCAGCGGCTGCCCGAAATAGGGGCCTCGAGCATGTCGCTCCAGGCACCCGCTATGTCGCCTTTCTGGATTCCGATGACGAATGGATAGGGCCGTTTCTGGAAGATGCTGTGCGAGCCCTTGACCAAGGATTCGACATCTTTGTGGGAAACAGTCGACGAACCGGAATCCCGACATCGCGCTTCCAGTGGTCGGATACTCGGAACGACAATATCTGTCCCGAGGAGCACCGCGTGGTGGATCCGGAACACGACTTGTACGAATACGTTGGGGATTTCTTTGACCTTTTGGTTCGGCGAACCAATATCATTGGTCCCACGACCATGGCGTACCGACTTGACCGGTTTCCCGATGTCCGTTTCCGCGAGAGTCTTTTTCAGGGTGAGGACCGGTTGTTCAAACTGACCCTGGGGCAATCGATCGGACGCGTGGCATTTTCGCCCCGTATTTATGCCGACGAAGGCGAGGGCGTGAATATCTTCGACAAGTCGGGCTGGAAGACGGAAGGCTATCTTCGCCTGACATCCAACTACATCGCGCTCGCGCGCATGGTTCTTGAAGAGATTCGGCTGGATGGGAAGCAGCGGGCATTTGTGCGGGGGCAGCTGGCGGACTCGCGGCGTTCTTTCGTCGCGGCCGTCTTGCACCAGCTGAGGCACCGTAAACCCCTGGACTGGTCTTTGGTGAGGGCGACGCTGCGTCGAGATCCGCTTGGGGCTGGCCTGTTCTTGCCGAACATTCTGCGCCTTGCCCTCGGACGCCTTGGACAAAAGGGTGGGCGGCCAACGGCGTAAGCGATGTTGGGCGGCTAGCATGGCGCGTCCCGGTGCCGACTGGGCCATTCGAGTGTCAGTTCGGACATGTAAGTGCCTTTCAGGATGCTTGCGGGGCTCTGGCAAAACCCCATGCCACCGGCAATGGCGGAGGGCAAGGGCGTCTCGTGCCAGTCGCCCGATGAGCAGTCGCGCTGGGCTCCGTTCACGGCTTGTCTGAACCGGCGATGCACCCGTCGCGTGTCGGTGACAGCGTGTCCGCCCGGGTTCAGGAGGGTGAGCGTCTGCCGACCGCCGTATTCGAGGTTCAGGCGCTGCACGATGCAAGGCCTCTTCAGGGAAATGATCAGGGTGACAGTGCCGACGACGTCCCGGTATGGCGCTCTCCGCAGGGCGGCGCGCCGGCCTAACGCGCCATCCAGCAACCGCCAGTCGAGTGCGGCCAGGGTTCGCGCCGGGGGGCTTGTGTCGGCAAGGCGAAGCAAAGGGCGCGGGTGTCCCGAGAGCGTTACTCGCAAGCGTTCTTCCGAAGCCTCGTTTTCGCACTGTTCGAAGTCAGTGAGTCCGAACAGGCGGTCGTCAATCAGGAACACGGGCGTCCAGCCCGCCAGGGCGGGAGCGTCCAGCAGGGCTTTTACGGGTATTCGGGCAGGCGCGGGACAAAGCACGTTCCCCTGCCAGGTCACGTGCAATGGCACGCCACCGGCATAGCGCAGCTCCACGGCGTCGCGGCTGAAGGCCTGTGGAGGCTGCCCGTGGGTAGCGACCAGGGCAACGGTAGCAGACAGTGTTCCAGCCCGGAGAAGCTCGGTCCCCGTGTGGGCTGGCTGTGCGGCCTCGAGCGCATCGAGGTAGACGGCATGCTCGCGATCAGGGCGGTTCGTGCGACAGCGCGCCGATGCGACTATGGCCGCGGCCCAGGCGTTGTAGACCGACAGATGCATGTAGGGGTCCCAGCCTGTGCCCGAACTGGCGGTATCGGCGGGGTTCAGTGCCAGGAAGCCATCGGGTCGAATCTGGTCGGACCAGCGCCCAAGAAGGCCGCTCAACATCCGTCCGGATGCGGTGTCCTGGTGTGCGTCAGTTGCGGCCCCGAGCAGTAGCAGGCTCGCTACCAGACAGGCATCTCCAAAGAGCGCATGGCTGCTCCGGCCGAGGCCGCCAGCATGGCCGTGGCCGTCCCACACGTAGAGGCTCCATCGCAGCAGGCGCTCGATGGTGGGCTGCCATGCTTCCGGTTCGCCAAGCTCCGCGGCCATGACCGCCACGAACAACGCTTTGTGATGATAGGCCGCGGGTGTGGCCCCGCGTGCCGGTGTGCCGGGGCGGGCCGGGTAATCAACGAAGGCGCCGGAAGGGGTTGTCCAGCGGTCAAGGAGTCCGCGCAGGCGCGCATGCGCCCGGGGTTCGGCCTTGCCGTTGGCCTCCTGCAGTTCGCACAGCCGGGCCAGCAAGGTCCAATTGTTGGATGGGTAGCGGCGCGTCAACTTGCAGCCTTGAGCCAATGCCCTGCTGTGCGCCACTTCGCTTGCCGGTGCCCCGGATCGCTCGAGGTGTTCCGCGAGCAGGTTCAGCAGGAAGCGGTTGAACGGGGCGTGCCCGGTCTTTCGCGCGGGCAGGGCCTCCCACGCCTCCAGGGGGTACCGCCACATTCGCGAGTCGGGGCCATCCTGGATTGCAAGCGCGAGGGCGGCACCAGTTTGGCCGTAGTGATCTGCGGGTGTAGGGGCTTCATCAACTGGATCGTGCAAGCCAGAGCCGGGCCGGATGTGAGTACGTAGTGCAGTGGCGAGCGTCTCTAGACACCGGCCCAACTCGGAAGCCGCAGGCGCGGAGGAAGGGATGATTGGTGTGGCCCCCATCAGGTCGGTAATCACAATCGACTTAAACCCTGGGCGACGACGGCCCCATCAGGGTGCCGGACATCACCGTGTCCTTGTCTGCGCGGACTGGTTCGGGGTCGGGATCGGGGCCGGAGGCGAGGCCTGGCTCCGTGGGCGGATCGGATGCCGGGGCCGTGGCCGCTTGTGGGGCCTGTTCCAGTTCCCTGCGCATGATGACGGCCAGGGCGATAAAGGCATACAGCAGGTTGAAGTAGGCGACATCCAGGAAGATGCCGGATATCAGATAGCCTACGAGCCCAATCTGCAGGGCCCAGGCGTACTCCGACAGCCAGATCTCTCCTGTCCGTTGGCGCGCCGTTCGCCGGACCCGGTTGAGAGTGTGAAAGGTGAAGGCCATTAGCAGCAGGAATACGGCCAGGCCTCCGAACCCGTGTTGTCCCAGGATCCCGAAATACACGCTGTGGGGAGACAGTACGTGGCGCCAGCTGCCCTCGAAATTGGCATAGCCCATCCACCAGTCATAACCGAGAGCTGAGTTCCGAAACCCCATGCCGGTGAGGGGGCGTTCCATCGCCATGTTCCAGGCCACGCCCCAGGACTGGATGCGTTGCATGGCGGAGGTGTCTTCCTCGTAGGTCTCGATCGTCTGCCAGCGCTCGACCAGCGGCTCCGGTGCGGTCACGCCCACCACCGCTATCAGGAAAAAGCCGACGCCGACCATCAGCCACTTCTTCTGCATGTGCCAGAAGAGCAGGGGCACGATCGCGAGCAGGCCCACGAACGCCCCGCGCGAGTGGGTGGCGAGGATCGCGATGGCGGTGAGCCAGAAGACGCCGTAGAGGAACCAGCTAATGGGGCGCGAGAATCGACGGAGCAGGTCGAATCCGAGGTCGACCCACTGGTGATGGAACATGCGCGCGCTTGCCAGGATGAGTGGCAGCACCATGAGCATGGCCAGGCCGATGTAGGTATTGCCGGAAAGGTAGGAGCCAACGGGCCCAAGGACCATGTGGGCCCCGCCCGTCTGGAGGGCGAAGATGCCGCCCTTGAATCCGTAGAAGGCGAGCGAGGCGGTGATCACCAGCAGCAGCCAGACAATGCGGCGCTCGCCGTAGATCAGCAGGGGCGTGATGAAGGTGATCAGCAGGATCTTCATGAAGTGGATCCAGAAGTCCCAGGCGCCACTGGAATTCACCGCGAAGTGGCTGGTCATCGCGAAATACGCCGCCAGCGCGAACAGCATCACCGTCTCGCGGGTGAACGGAAACGGCTTGCGATCCTTTGCCAGGAACAGTGCGACCAGGGTCGCCCCGCCCAGGTAGGTGGCGAGGGGGGCCCCGCGCATGAAGGTCCACGCATGCCACTGGGGCGCAAAGAGCCCGACCCAGAACCAGGCCAGGATGCCGATCCACGCGTAGCGCACGATCAGGGGAACGAGCACGACGACGATCAGGGCGAGCAGGTAATCACGCATGCAGTTCGAACCTCGCGCCGCTGTGGCCGGGACGGACGGAAAAGGGATGGCTCATGGCGCGTCTTTTCGAATGTTACACGCGGCGAGACGCATGTAAGGCCGGGCCGACGAACGGACTACTAACGCTGTGGCCAGGCCGCAGCCAGCGGTGCGAAGTGCGTGGGGTATGATCGACCCGTCAGTCCCCGACACCCTTGGCGCCGAATGTCCTTTCTCCTGCACGATTCCGTATTGATGCAAGCCGAGCGCTCGGCGGCCGTACCGGCCCTGCGCCATCGGGATGGCGTCGAGGACTATGCGACGCTGGCGGCCAGTATCGAGCGCGCGGCCTCGCGCCTGCTGGATTGCGGCCTGGAGCGTCAGGAACGCGTCGCGGTCTACCTCGAAAAGCGGCCGGAGACGGTTCACGCCCTGTTCGGTGCGGCTCGCGCCGGCGGTGTCTTCGTTCCGGTCAACCCGCTACTCAAGGCGGAACAGGTGGCGCACATCCTGCGCGACTGCAATGTGCGCATCCTGGTGACTTCCGCGGACCGCCTGGCGGCACTGCGTGCCGGCCTCGCCGGGTGCCCCGACCTGCACACGGTGCTGGTGGTGGGGCAGGAGCCGAGCCAGGACTCGGGTCAGGACTCGGGCGATGCCGGGGGCGGGCATGTGCGAGTGGACGCCTGGGACGCCGCGCCGGATCGCGATGGATTGAGCGGGCACCGGGTGATCGATACCGACATGGCCGCGATCCTCTACACCTCCGGGAGTACCGGACGCCCCAAGGGGGTTGTGCTTTCGCACCGCAATATGGTCGCGGGCGCACAGAGCGTGTCGACCTATCTGGACAACCGGCCGGATGACCGCATCCTCGCGGTGCTCCCCTTCAGTTTTGACTATGGCCTGAGCCAGCTGACCACCGCCTTCCGGATCGGGGCCGAGGCCGTGTTGCTGAATTACCTGCTGCCGCGCGACGTAATCCGGGCCGTGGAGCGCGACAGCATCACCGGCCTTGCGGCCGTCCCGCCTCTGTGGATCCAGCTCGCCCGCCTGGAATGGCCGGAAGCGGCACGCGCCTCCCTGCGCTATATCACCAACTCTGGCGGTGCGATGCCGAAGGAGACACTCGCGGCCCTGCGCGAACAACTTCCGCGCACCGATTGCTACCTGATGTACGGATTGACCGAGGCATTTCGTTCCACCTATCTCCCGCCGGCCGAGCTGGACAAGCGTGCCGGCTCCATGGGCCGGGCGATCCCCAATGCGGAGATCCAGGTGGTGCGCGAGGACGGCAGCCCCTGCGCCCCCGGCGAGCCGGGCGAGCTGGTTCACCGGGGTGCGCTGGTTGCCATGGGGTACTGGAACGATCCGGAACGCACGGCGGAGCGTTTCCGCCCTGCGCCGGGCCAACCGCCCGGTGTGCCACTGACCGAGATGGCGGTGTGGTCCGGCGATACGGTACGCATGGATGCGGATGGGTTCCTCTATTTCGTTGGGCGCCGTGACGAGATGATCAAGACTTCCGGGTACCGCGTGAGCCCCAACGAGGTGGAAGAAGCGGTCTATGCCACAGGGCTGGTGGCGGAGGCCGCCGCGCTGGGGGTGGAACACCCGGGCCTGGGGCAAGCGATCGTGCTGGTGGCCCTGCCGCAGGCCCCGGGGCTGCGGGCGGATGACCTGATCGACGCGCTGCGCCCCCATTTGCCGGGTTTCATGCTGCCGGCGCATGTCGGTTTGTGTACCGAGCCGCTGCCGCGCAACGCCAACGGAAAGATCGACCGCAAGGCGCTTGCCAGCGAGTTTGGCGACCTGTTCCGGGAAGGGGTGCCGGCGTGAACGATACCCGCCCCGACCACAGCCCGATGGACCAGTTCAGCGTGGTGGACGACTGCCTCCAGCTTGGAGGGCAGTCGCTCGTGGATCTGGCCGCACGCATCGGACAGACCCCCTTTTATGCCTATGACCGGGACGCAATGACCCGCCGGGTCGCGCTGCTGCGTCGCAGCCTGCCGGATGGCCTCTCGCTGCATTACGCGATCAAGGCCAACCCGATGCCGGCGGTCGTACAACACATGGCCGGGCAGGTGGACGGGCTCGACGTGGCCTCGCAGCGCGAGATGCAGGTGGCTCTCGATACCGTGACCGGCCCGGCTGATATCAGCTTCGCCGGACCGGGCAAGTCGGTGCCGGAGCTGGAGGCCGCCGTCGCGGCCGGGATTACCATCAACCTGGAATCTCCCACCGAACTGGAGCGGGTCGGCGCGATTGCTGCGCGTACCGGGTATCAGGCCCGGGTCGCGGTCCGGGTGAACCCCGATTTCGAGCTGAAGAGCTCCGGCATGCGCATGAGTGGCGGACCCAAGGCCTTCGGGATCGATGCCGAACGGGTCCCCGGCCTGCTGGCCCGCATTGGCGAACTCGGGCTGCATTTTCGCGGTTTCCATATCTTCTCAGGCTCGCAGAACCTGCGACCGGAGACCTTGGTCGAGGCGCAGGGGCAGACGTTCGAGCTTGCCCTGCGTCTGGCCGAGTCCGCCCCGGGGCCGGTCGAGATGCTGAACATCGGCGGCGGCTTCGGTATCCCCTATTTCCCGGGCGATCAACCGCTGGATCTCGGGCCGGTCGCGGAGCACCTGGAAGGCCGTCTGCCTGCGGTGCGGGATGCGCTCCCGGATGCAGAGATCATTCTCGAACTGGGGCGTTACCTGGTGGGCGAAGCGGGCATTTACGTGGCCGAGATTCTGGATCGCAAGGAGTCGCGCGGTCAGGTGTTCCTGGTCACCAATGGCGGCTTGCATCACCACCTGGCCGCTTCCGGAAATTTCGGCCAGGTGATCCGCAAGAACTATCCGGTGGTGGTGGGCAATCGCGTGCACGGCACCGAGCGCGAGGTCGTGAATGTGGTGGGCCCTCTGTGCACGCCGCTGGACGTGCTGGCCCAGCAGATGGAACTGGCACGCGCCGACGTGGGTGACCTGATCGTGGTCTTCCAGTCGGGCGCTTACGGCTACACCGCGAGCCCTACGCGCTTCCTCAGCCATCCGGAACCCGTGGAGATCCTGGTGTGAACGGCGCCATTGCCGCGCCCCCGGAAAGCCCGGCCCTGCCGCTGGCGCGGCAGACGGTGTATCTGCCTTTCCGCTTCGGGTATCGCACCCTGGCGGAGCCGATGCGCACGATGCAGGTGCTGCAGCTTCCGTTTACCCGGATTCGTGCCGAGCATGCCGAAGAGATCCTGACGGCCGCGCCGGACGAGGACTGCCTGATCCGCTCCATGCCGGTGGAGGCGCCCCTGCCGCGCGTCTCGCGGTTTCGGGGGCGATTGCGCTTCGTGCCCCGGCAATACCAGCGCCACTTCATTGATCTGACCACCGGGTGGGACGCGTATCAGGGACGGTTCAGCGCGAAGACGCGCGCGAGCATGCGCCGCAAGGTGCGCAAGCTGGCGGAGGCCTCCGGCGGCGCGGTCGACTGGCGCCAATACGACACGCCGGAGGGGATCCAGGAGTTTCATCAACTCGCCCGCGAGGTGTCCGCCCGGACCTATCAGGAGCGCTTGCTGGATGCCGGTCTGCCCGGAGGCAAGGCGTTCGTCGAGCAACTGGTGGAACGAGCCCGTGAGGGGCGGGTGCGCGGGTACCTGCTGTTTCTGCAGGGGCAGCCCATTGCCTATCTGTACTGCCCGATCGACGACGGGATTCTGCGCTACGCATTCCTCGGCTACTTGCAGGAGCATGCCGACCTGTCGCCCGGCACGGTCCTGCAGTGGCTGGTGCTGGAGGCGCTGTTCCACGAGGAGCGCTTCGCCCTGTTCGATTTCAGCCCGGGGGAAGGCGCGCACAAGTCCCTGTTCGGGAAGGACTCCCGCTATTGCGCCGACGTGTACCTGTTGCGCCCGTCCTGGCGTAACCGTGCCCTGGTGTATTCGTATCTGGCAGTCACGGAGCTTTCGCGTCTGGCCAGTGATGTCCTGAGCCGCTTGCAGCTCAAGGGCCGGGCCAAGCGCCGTGCCCGGGCGGCGGCAGCAGGCTGAGGGGCGCTCGCTCGTGCGCCGACTGCGCCTGTCACCGATGATGTTCGAGGCATCCGCCCTGTGGCTGCTCAAGCGACTGACCGGTCTCCAGGTCCACTGGCTCTACGAACTGCGCGCGGACGCCACGGACGGGAGTCCGCACGGGGGGGCACCGGACGTCGGCTACCACCAGTTTCGTGATGTGGCGGGGTTCGACGGTCTGCCCGAGGATCAGGCCCGGTCGATCGCGGGACACACCGGCCGCTCACCCCGGCGCCTGTTGCGCGAGGGCGGGCGCATCCATGCGCTGGAGACGGGCGGACGGATCGTGTCGCAGCTGAATGTGCAGTTCGGCGCATTCGATGTCTCCACGCCGATTCCGTTGCGGTTCTCCCTGCCGGCCGAGGCGTTCTTTGTCTCCTTCCTGTACACGCCGGAATCCGAGCGCGGGCGGGGGCACGCCCAGGCACTGGTGCGGCATGCCTGCGAGACGCTGTTTCGGGAAGGCTACGGGCGCGCGTACTGTCATGTCCGCTCCACCAATATTGCCTCTCGCCGGGCATTCCGGCGCGCAGGCTGGCGGCCGGCGGGGATCATTGTCGCGACCACGTCCGGACGCCTTGTCGCCACCCCCGGTACCCGCCGGCGGGGGTTCGGCGTCACGCGCCTCAAACCCGCCGCAGAACCCTCCGGATCCGGTCCTTGAATTTCAGGCGTGCGGCGAGGGCAGAGAGGGTGTCAGAGAGCCTGTTGAAGCTGCCCAGCGAGATGTAGAGGAGGGTCCCCCGCACGTTTCGGGGGAACAGGTAGAACTTGCCTTCGCGGCGCGACTGGTTCGAGAGTTTGCGTTTCGCCGCGTTGTCCCCATGCAGCATGTCGACACGCTGGACGGTTGGTGACAGCGAACAGAGGTCCTGGAGGGTCCGTGCTTGCAAGACAATGCCCGGATGCCATTCGGACCAGTCCGGGTCGTAGCCGATGTGGTGGCTGAAATAGGTGCCCTGAAAGACAAAGCCGACTCTCCAGGCGACCAGCTTCTGGTCCACAAACAAGCCGTAACATCGCGCGTAGCCGCGTTCGGCGGCGGCCTGCAACATGCGCTCAATCCAGTGCCCCCGTTTTACCCCCAGTCCAAGCAGACGGCTCTGGTAGGTGCGGGCCGATACGGGCTCGACGGTATCAAGGAACGCCGTGATCTCTTCCGGTCGGGAGAAGACATCCAGGCGTGCGCGTTGACCGAAGTGTTCGCTGAATCGACGTTCACTGCGGCGGATGTCCTGGCGGGCCTTGCGTGGCAACGAGCCGAGATACGCATCGAAGGTGCCTGACAGGTCCGCAAGACGCCGCGTGTCCGTCTCGCCGCTTTGCAGTACGTGGTAGTGACGGCGGAGCTCGGCCGATTGCAGCGCCTGCCAGAGGGGTTCGCCTTCGACCACGCCGATCAGGAACACCACGCCGCGCCGGTCCAGGTGGCCTTTCAGCTCGCCGAGGACGGCCGTCAGGTCATCCTGCGACCAGTCGGGCAGGTTGCCGGTGAGTACATGGCGGCGGATCTCGATGCGCCTCAGGGCCATGCCACCGAGGACGAAGCTGAGGGCCCCGTCGTGGACATAGATGGGTAACTGGCGGGAGTCCCGCTCGGCCAGCAGCACGCTGCCGTGGCCGGGGTGCCGTATGGCGAGCAGCCACTCCGGGTCATGCTCCATCATCGTGCCCGGCGCCGGGGGCGTGAAGGTCTCGCCCGGCGAGGCCTGGCGCAGGACCCAGTTCGCTGCGCGGGCACGATCGGTCTGCTGGGTCGCGGCGGCGCTGGGGGAGCGGGCCATGCTCACACCCCGACCGAGGCGTGGTTGAGGCGGTTGACGAGGATGCGCCCCAGAGCCCGGTAGGCGGGGACATCGAGGGTGTCTTCATGCGGGGCCGCCGGCTCGTTTCCGAGTGTGCTCATGCAGGCCGCCTCCAGACCGGGCTGTTCCGCGACGAATTTGCACAGTCGCTTCAGGCGGTGACGATTGACGCGATCAAGGGTCGGCGACCGGGCGGCGTCGCCTCGGTGCTTCACGAACTCGAATGGGTGGGTGAGGACCACGACATCCGATACGCCCTGTTCGCGGGCCTTTTTCAGGACGGTCCGGGTCTCCGGCCAGGAGCATCCCGTGATCGTGAGGGTCTTGTAGTGGCGCTCGCCCCGCAGGCAAAAGTCCGTGTAGGTGGTGACCGGGAATTCGCGTATGCCGTCGATATCGTGATGCCCGGCGAACAAGTGCAGCTCGGGCTCGCGCGGGCGGTAGATCGCCAGGCCGATGTTCGAGGCGATCCCCATGCCGCAGCGGCGCATCGCCGCGTAGACGCCAAGCCCGACCTTGAGCCCGCCGGTACGCAGGACCGTGGGCGCGGGCAGGCCCCAGCGGGTGAAGGTGTCCTGGCCCATCCGGATCAGCCGAACCTGCTCGTCCTCGCTGCGGCGGGTGATGTCATCGTTCGGCGGATTCGTCTGCAGCTGTTGAGACCAGTTCGGCTGTTCGAAGTACGTCCAGCAGGGGTGCAGGTGGAGTTGCACGTCATGCCCCCGCGCGGCGATCTCGCGCGCGATGCCCCCCATGAGCTCGTCTCCGAAATAGCAGGTGTTCAGGGTCTCGACAAAGAAGGTGCCACGAATGCCGTACTGCTCCAGGGTCTCCAGAAGATAGCCCAGCCCTTCCGAGCGACCATGGCGCTCGCAGTAGACGGACGGCGGGCCGATCGGCCGCCGGCCCTGCGGGTCGGCAAAGGCCCCGCCGATGCTGAACTCGGTGTCGACCGTGATGTGGACACGGGTGGTCATGCGGCGCGGCGTTCCAGGGGTTCGGCGAGGTTGCGGGCCAGGCGCAGGCCGAAGCGCAGGGGCGTGCGGTCCCAGGGGGTAAAGCGCGGGAGCTGGAACGGATCGGAAGCCGCGCGCGCGGCGCCGGCGGCGGTGGAGACGGCGGCATCGAAGCCGCACTCGCGCGCGATCTGCACGTGCTCGGCGGCGTAGTCGCGGTCCGGGCGGCCGTTCGGGTAGGCGAACAGGCGCAGCGGGCGGTCCAGCAGGGTCTCCAGATCGGCCTTGCCGCGCTGGATCTCGGCGCGCGCGGTGGTGGCGTCCACCTCGGTGAGGATCGGGTGGGTGGCCGTGTGCCCGCCGATCCCCATGCCCGCCGCCGCCAGTTCGCGGACCTGCGCGCGAGTCATCATCAGGTCGTCAGGAAGTTTCAGTCCGAAGCGCCGGGCAAGTGCCTCGGTGCCGGCCGTGCGCTGCTCGGCGGGCTGGTACTTGAACTGGCCGATCAGTTCGCGGATCAACTCCCGCCGGTCGGCGATGGTGTCCAGCTGCCGCTGTCCCAGACCCTCCGGCGTCAGATCGATGGGTCCTGCTGGCAGGCGGCGTACGGTCTCGATCAGGGTATCGTTGAACATGCGCCCGCCGTCGAGATACCCGGTAGCGATGAAGAACGTGGCCGGCACGCCCGCCTCGCGCAGGATCGGCAGGGCGACCTCGGCGTTGTCGGCGTAGCCGTCGTCGAAGGTCACGCTGACCGCGCGGGCGGGCAGGGTGCCGGCCTGCAGGCGGTCTACGGCTTCGTCCAGCGGCAAGGGGTTCATGGAGCGGGCCAGCAGGCGCATCTGCCAGCGGAAATCATCGGCGTAAGGGTCGCCGGGCAACAGCGGGTCGGGTGCCGGCAGGACGCGGTGATAGATCAGGATGGACAGGCGCGCGCGGGAGCCGCCGGGCGACATCAGGGACAGCAGCGAGCGCAGCAGCATGCGGGTCAGCCCGTGGCGCGGGCGCGCGGCTCGTGCCCCAGCCACTGGGCGATGACGGAGGCAATGCGCTCGCCGGCGCGGCCATCCCAGTATTGCGGGGCGCGGCCCTGTTTGCCGCCATGGTCCATGACGTCGCGGAAGGCGGCCTGCAGACGCTTTGGGTCGTGTCCGACCAGGACATTGGTGCCCTCGTCGATGGTGATGGGCCGTTCGGTATTCTCCCGCAGGGTGATGCAGGGTACGCCCAGCGCCGTGGTTTCTTCCTGCATGCCGCCGGAGTCGGTGAGCACGACTCGCGCGTCCTTCATCAGGCCCAGCATTTCCAGATAGCCGGCCGGCGGCAGGACCGCGATGGGCGCCCCGCTCAGGTGGTGGTCCAGCCCGGAGGCCTGCAGCCGGTCGCGGGTGCGGGGGTGCAGCGGGAAGACCAGGGGCAGTTCACGGGCGATGGTCGCGAGGGTGGCGATGAGGCGTTCCAGGGTCGCCGGGTCGTCGACATTGGAGGGACGGTGCAGGGTCAGCACGCCGTAGGCACCCTCCGGGGCAAAGCGCGCCGGGTCGATACCCGCGGATTGCAGGGATGCGTCCCAGGGCACGGCCCGCTCGAGGTTGTGGAGCTGGGTGTCGATCATCACGTTGCCGACGAAGTGGACGCGCTCGCGATCGATCCCCTCGCGCGCGAGGTTGTCGATGGCATGGCCTTCGGTGGTGAACAGGAGATCGGAGATCTGGTCGGTCAGAACCCGGTTGATCTCCTCCGGCATGCGTCGGTCGTAGCTGCGCAGCCCGGCCTCGACGTGGATCACGCCGATGCCCTTCTTGGCCGCGACCAGGGCACAGGCGATGGTGGAGTTCACGTCGCCCACGACCAGAACGGCCCGCGGATTCAGAGCGTCCAGCACCGGCTCGAAGCGGTTCATGACCTCGGCAGTCTGTACCGCGTGGGAGGATGAGCCGACTTCCAGGTTAATGTCCGGATAGGGGATGTTCAGATCGGTGAAGAAGCGCTCGTTCATCGCCGGATCGTAGTGCTGGCCGGTATGCACGAGCTGCGCGGTGATGCCGGCGTTCGCCAGCGCGCGCATCACCGGGCCGATCTTCATGAAATTCGGCCGTGCGCCAACGACGCACACGATGTCGCATTGCTGATGGCTTGTCATGGGCTGTCGAGATCTCCTGTGGGCGCATGGGCGGGGCCCGCTTGCGACGACGCCAACGGGCGCTGCTTGGCATCCTCGATGGGTCCGCGAGGCCCGGTTGGGATCCCTGTTGAATCACTTTATCGCGTCTGCAGAAACATGCTGGGCCTTCGTGAATGGCTCGTTAGATCCGGTGTGGGTGGTAGTGCGTGACAACAGGGTGGCCGGGGGCCATCGTTGAGTGCGGCAAGTGGGTTGGGTAAGCGTTTTCGGCAAGGGAGGCCTCGGTGATGGAACGTTTCGATCGCGGGCTGTGCCGTGGCCTTTGCGGGTTGCTGGCGACGTGCGTCTTGCTGCAGGGGGTATCGGTAGCCACCGCGGAGCCTGGCGCCTCGCCGGCTCCAGGTGGCCCCGGCGAAGGGCTGCCGGATACGGACTGGAACCTGGTTCGGGCGGGTCCGGAAGATTACCGTGCGCGGGTGGCGTCGCTGGAGCCCGGCGACTGGCTGCAGCTGGCACCGGGCGACTACCCCCGGGCCCTGCGGCTGCATGGCGTGCGCGGAACGCCGGAGCAACCCATCGTGATCAGTGGCCCGGTCGACGGCGAGCCCGCCATCCTGCGCGGGCGGCGTGGGGCGAACACGATCAGTCTGGTGGACGCCGAGCATGTCGTGATCCGGCACCTGACCCTGGATGGTGGTGGCGAACCCGTGGCCGGGGTGGTCGCCGAGGCGCGCGGTGATGGGGTCCATCACGTGACCCTGGAACACCTGACCATCCGTCATTACGACCATTCGCAAGGCAACGCCGGGATCACCACGCGGGCGCCCGCCCGGGACTGGGTGATCCGGCACAACGAGATCCACGACGTGGGGACCGGGATGTATCTGGGACAGCCGGACGGGACCAGCCCGTTTGTCGCTGGCGTGATCGAGCACAATCACGTTCACCGCACCCTGGGGTACAACATCCAGATCAAGCACCAGACGGACCGCGACGGGATCCCGGGGATGCCGGTGGAGCCGCGGGAGACCCGGATTCGCTACAACCTGCTGAGCAAGGCAGAGCGCGCCAGCGACGGGGGGCGGGCGCGGCCCAACCTGCTGGTGGGGCATTTCCCGCCTGCCGGGCCGGGGTCGCAGGACCGCTATCGCATCGCGGGGAACCTGTTCTATCAGAATCCGCACGAGCGTCTGTTTCAGGGCGAGGGGAATATCGAGCTACACGACAACCTGTTCCTGAACGATACGGGCGACGCGGTACTGGTGCGGCCGCACAACCACCTGCCACGCGAGATCCGGATCGTGAACAACACGATCCTGGCCGCCGGATTCGGTATCCGCGTGGACGCGCCTGACCAAGCCTATGACCAGCTGGTGGCCGGCAATGCCGTGTTTGCCGGGGACCCTCTGCAGCTCTCGGGGGGGATCGCGGGGAGCGACAATTTCACCGCGCCGCGCGCGGATGCAGCCCGGTATCTGGCGGCACCGGATGCCGGGCAGGATGCGCTGGATCTCTATCCCCGGGAGGGCGCTCTGCACGAGCGTTCTGCCGGCGTGAGTTCGGCCCCGGTCGCGGGTGCGGATCGCGACTACAATGGCCGTTTGCGCGAGCAGGCAGTCTGGGGTGCCTATGCCGGGCCGCCGGGGCCCAACCCCGGACGAGCGGACGGTGTCGGGCCGCGTGTCCCGGGCTGTGCACCCTGCCGGTAACTGGGTTGCGAGCATCGGTATCGCATACGAAAACGGAGAGGTATCCGGCCGGGCGCCCTCCATTATGATTGGCAACGAGAACGGACATCTTATGCATACGCTTCCCGCGCTGGATGAAGTCACCATCGGAGTAGTCGGTCTGGGGTACGTCGGCCTGCCACTGGCCGTCGAATTCGGCCATCAATGGCCCACCCGCGGGTTCGATATCGACCCGGAGCGGGTGCGGCAACTGCAGGCTGGAGTGGACCGCACGCGCGAGGTAGAGCCGGAGAAGCTCGCCGCGACCCCGCAGCTGACGTACACCGCCGATCTCGAGACCATGCGCGAATGCAACGTGTTCGTGGTGACCGTCCCGACGCCGATCGACCTGCACAAGCGACCGGATCTGGGACCGCTTCTGGGAGCCAGCCGCAGCGTGGGGCAGGTCCTCAAGCCGGGCGACACGGTGATCTACGAATCCACCGTTTACCCGGGCGCGACCGAGGAGGATTGCGTGCCGATCCTCGAGGCGCAGTCCGGGTTGGTGCACAACCGGGACTTCTTCACCGGCTACAGCCCCGAGCGCATCAACCCGGGCGACAAGGAACACGGGGTCACCTCCATCATGAAGGTGACCTCGGGCTCCACCCCGGAGGTGGCCGACTTCGTGGACGCGTTGTATGCGCGAGTCATCACGGCGGGGACACACAAGGCCGAGAGCATCCGCGTGGCCGAGGCCGCCAAGGTGATCGAGAACACCCAGCGCGACGTGAACATCGCGCTGATCAACGAGCTGGCCCTGCTGTTCGAGCGCCTGGGCCTGGATACCGAGGCGGTTCTGAAGGCGGCCGGGACCAAGTGGAACTTCCTGCCCTTCCGGCCGGGCCTGGTGGGTGGACACTGCATTGGCGTGGATCCCTACTACCTGACGCACAAGGCACAGGCGGTGGGGCATCACCCGGAGATGATCCTGGCCGGGCGGCGCGTGAACGATGCCATGGGCGCGCACATCGCGGACAACACGGTGCGCGCCCTGGTGCGCAAGGGCATCAACCCGGTGGGGGCGCGGATCCTGGTGATGGGCCTGACCTTCAAGGAGAACTGCCCGGACCTGCGCAATACCCGGGTGATCGACATCCACGCCACCCTGGCTGGCTACAACGCCCAGGTGACCGTCTTCGACCCCTGGGTGGACCCGGCCGAGGCCGAGCACGAGTACGGCATCACGCCGGTGACCGAGACGCCGGCACCGGGGCAGTTCGATGCAATCATCGTGGCCGTGCCGCACCGCGAATTCCTGCAGATGGGGATCGAGGCCATCCGTGAACTGGCCCGGCCCGAGTCGGTGATCTTCGACGTGAAATCGGTCTTCCCCCGCACTGCCACGGATCTCCGCCTGTAAGGGGGCGCCGAGCCAATCGCGCGTTCGCGTTGGTACCCCCCCCCATGTTCCTGATGGGGAGGCTCCGGGACCTGGCGCGTCGCGCACCGTACCCCTGGGCCCCGGCGCGGCGCACGGATGGCGAACGCCACGCCCGCATAACGCCCGCGCTGTTCATGGGCGCGGCCGGAGCTACAGTGGCGGGACGCTTTCGTCCCGGGAGACGCTGAACCGTGTGTCCGTCCGCGTTGTTGCCCCATGGTTTCCGACGTGCCGCCTGATTGCAGGGGCGTCGCTGCGCCCCATGTGCATTCGGGCGTGACGCGCGCCCGCACCGATTCATGGATCGGCGCTTCCCTGACCCTTCGATGAGCCGGCCGGGCGCCGGTTCGGAACCGCTGTCGCTGCGTACCTGCGCGCTGTGGGCCTGGCTGTCGCTGGGCGCTGCGGTCTACCTGACGCTGCTGCCGTTCGAGTTCGGCTCGATGAGCCTGGAGCGTGCCTGGGAGATCTACCGTGGCATGAGCCTGACCGGCCCCGGGACCAGTGGCCGCCAGCAGTTCATGGCCAATGCCCTGATGTTCCTGCCGCTGGGGTTTTTCTGGACCGCGTGGCTGACTCATGGTCGCCGCAACCGGTTACTTGCGGCCGGCGCGTTCGTCTTCGTGGCCGCCCTGGGACTGGCGGTTACGGCCGGCGTGGAGTTCTTGCAGGTGTGGCTGCCGTACCGGCATCCGGCGGCGGCCGATATCGCCGGCAACTTTTCCGGGGCAGTGGCCGGCTCGCTCGCCTGGCTGGCGTCGCGCGACCCGTTGGCGCGCTGGCGTCGGGTGCTGGAAGGTGCGGGTGCGCAGGCCCTGACCGCCGGGCTGGTGATCTATGCCGCCGCCTATGTGATGGTCGGCTTCGTCCCCTTTGACCTGGTGCTCGCCATGGACGAGCTGCGGGCTCGCCTGGCATCCGATGCCTGGGGCTGGTGGGTCGCTGCCGGGGCCTGCACCAGCGGGATTCGCTGTATCAGCTGGCTGACGCTGGAGGTGGTCGCCAGTATCCCGGTGGGGCTGCTCCTGGCATTGTGGTTGCACCGGCGCGGCGCCTCGCTGCTGGGGGCCGGAATCCCGCTGGCCCTGCTTCTTGCGGGGCTGCTGGAGCTGTTGAATCTCGCCACCCTGTCGGGCATCGCCGAGGGGCGGTCCGTGCTGTTGCGGGCCCTGGGGATGGGCATCGGCCTGGTCCTGTTCCGGAACCTGCCCGCGCATCCCCATGGCGTGATCCGGACGCTGCAGCAGTTCGCCACGCCGATACTCGTGATCGGTGCCGTGTTCTACGCGTTGCTGCTGGTCGCGCTCAACCACGGTTTCGGCCCGTTCCACGCCGATATGGAAGCGGCCCGAACCCAGTGGGATGACCTGAACCTGTGGCCGTTCTACTACCACTATCACGTGGACGAGATCCATGCCCTGCGTAGTACCGCTTTGCACCTGGCCATGTATGCCCCGCTGGGCTTCCTGGTCTGGCTGTGGCAGCTGCGCCACCCCATGCAGCCGGCGGCACTGAATCTTCTGGCCGTATTGGCGGGGGTGATACTGGCGCTGGTAGTCGAGGCCGCCAAGCTCTTGGTGGAGGGTGCGCGTCCGGATCCGGCCAGCCTGGTCCTTGCCGGCCTGGCCGCCTGGGCAATGGCTGCGGTGCTGCAATGGCTCGGCCGGGCCAGTGTTACGCCGGGCCCGCCCGGGGCGGGGCGGGTGGTATCCGATCCACGCGATCCGCAGCCAGCGCCGCCCGGGCCGGGTACGCGCTGGCAACCCCTGCAGCGACTGCGCCAGGCGCTTGCCGGCCTGCTGGCGCTGGCGACTCTGCTGCTGGCGGTGACCTGGCCGGTCGTGCCCGTGGCGCTGAGCGCCGGGTTGCTGGCCTATGCCGCATTGCTGGCGTGGCGGCCGCAGGGCTGGCTGTTCGTGATCCCCGTGCTGTTGGCCACCCTGGACCTGACGCTCTACCACGGGCGCCTTTTCGTCTCCGAGCTGGACCTGTTCCTGTTGATGACCCTGGCCATGGCCCTCTGGCTCGGGCCGCATGCGCTGCATTCGGGGGCATCGTTGTTGCCGCGCGGCATCCGTTGGGCGCTGGGTTTCCTGGTGGCCTCGACGCTGATCAGCCTGGCGGTTGCCCTGTTCCCGCCCGGCACCTGGAACCCCGGCGAGGCGGCGCATTTTGCCCACCAGTGGAATGCCCTGCGGGTCGCCAAGGGCCTGCTGTGGGCGGTTGTCCTGCTGGCGATGCTGAGGGTTGCGCCTGTCCCGGTGCCGGAGCAGGTGGTGCGGTGGTTTCTCCCCGGGGTGGCGCTGGCCCTGCTGGCGCAACTGGCGTTCGTGGTGCGCGAGCGGGTTACCTATCCCGGGCTGCTGAACTTCGATAGTGGCTATCGGCTGTCCGGGCTGTTTTCGGAGATGCAGGCAGGAGGGCCCAGCATCGAGACCTTTCTGGTGCTGGCCTTTCCCCTGGCCCTGATCTGGTGCTGGCGCCAGCGCCTCGGCCTGATGCTCGCCGGCTCGGCCCTGCTGGCGGTCGGGACAGCATACGCGGTGGCAATGACCTATTCGCGCGGTGGGTACCTGGGGTTGGCGGTGGCCGTGGCCGTCCTCGCGGTCGGGGTGCTGCTGGCGGCGTTGCATGGGCGCATGCAGGCTCGGCAGGGGGCACTGGTCGGTGTGCTGTTGCCCGTGGTGGCGATTGCCCTAGTTGCGGGCACCACGTTGGGCGGGTTTGCCGAGCAGCGGATGAGCCACATCGAACGTGACTTCGGGATCCGCATGGATCACTGGCAGGCCGCCCTCGAACTGCCGGGCGGCGGGCCGCTTTCACCTCTGTTTGGGCGGGGTGTCGGCAGTTTTCCGGAGCACTACCGGACCGGAAACCGGGACGGGCGCCTGCCCGGCAATCTGGCCTTCACCCGCGCGGAGGGTGAGCCGCGCCTGCAAATCGGCGGCGGCGATTCGTTGTTCGTGAATCAGCGGGTGAGCCTGCCCCGCGACGGTCTCTATACCTTGACCGTGGAGGCCGCCAGTGCCCAGCCCACGGGATTTCGAGTCTTCATCTGCGAGAAGCCCATCCGCCATTCCTTCGGTTGTCGCAGCGAAGGCATGCGTCTGGAAGGCGGCGGACGTCAGACCTTCCAGTGGACCTTCGACCTGGATCCGATGGAGACACGCCCCTGGCCCATTCAGCGCGGCCTGGTGTTGTCGCTGGGGGTCGATGCGCGCCAGCGGTCTGTCACCGAATTTTACAGCGTGCAGGTTCAAGATTCGGCTGGTCGTGAATACGTCGCCAACGGCGACTTCGAGCATCTGGGCCGTTACTGGTACTTCACTACGGACCATCTGTGGCCGTGGCGGGTCGAGAATCAGTGGCTGGAGATCTATTTCGATCAGGGCTGGCTGGGTCTGCTGGCCTTTGTGTGGCTGACGCTGGCGGCCCTGGTTTTGCTGTTGCGGAGTTCGCTGGCGGGCGATGCGGTGGCGCTGGCGTCGACTGCCGCGTTGACAGGGGCGTTGTCGATCGGCGTGTTCAGTACGCTGTTCTACTCCCCGCGGATCGCCCTGCTGTTCTACCTGGTGCTGTTGCTGGGCGTGGCGGCGTCCGCAGCGCCGGCCGCAAAGGGCGTCAGGCAATCCGCGAAGCCTCGAGCGGGTTGAATTTGGTGCAGTCGTGCGGTGCGCGGTCGGGGGCGTTATGGGCCAGTCGGGTCCGCTCGGCTTGTGCCTAACGCTGCCTCGATCCCGCGCCCGGTCGGGCTGTTAAGCTCGCAGGACGAAACCGCGGTGGGGCCGGGGAGATGGGCGAGGCCTTTGATGCATTCGACGAGCGGCTGATGGAGCTGGCTCATTTTGTGGAGGAGGCCGAGTCCCTGGAAAAGGGGTTGGCCGGCCTGGCCGCGCTGGTCAGTCACGCCATGGAGTGCGAGCGCTGTTCGATCATGCTGCTGAAGCCGGACCCGGACGGGGGTGCGGCGCGCTTGCGCGTCCAGGCACATCACGGGTATCTGCCCGATCAGGCCTATGACGTGAGGCAACCCCTTGGCTCGGGTATTTCGGGGCGGGTGGCGAGTGCGCGCAAGGGGTTGCTGATTCGTGACCTGCATGCCTCCGATTTTGCAGCCGAGGCGCGGCGGGCCGAGGGTGCGGGTCCGGTCGACGTGATCGCGGTGCCAGTGATTCTGGAGGGCGACCTGTTGGGAGTGATCAACATCGACAGCCCCGAGGGGCGGGGCCGGCTGACGCAGGAGGATTTGCGCCGGGCGTTGATCCTGGCCCTGGTGGTGGCGAAGTCGGTCCTCGTCCATCGGTTAAAGGGACTTTTGCGCACGAGTTTTACGCAGATGGCGCTGGCGCGACAGCCGGGGGCGGCAACGGGCCCCATTACCCACGCCCCGGAACGCGTGGCCCGGTTGCTGGCGCGCACGCTGTACGACGAGATGCGCCGGGCCGGATTCTCCCGCGATCATGTGCTGATTGCCGCGACCGAACTCATTGGTCAGGTCAGCGAGGGCCGGGAATGAACCATCACGCGGTCATGGCGATGGCGCAAGGTGCGAACCGGTGAAGGATGCCGGCTTCGAACGCCGCTGGCGCCAGCGCTTCCTGGAGCGCGGGGCGAACCTGGAGGACGATGCCGGGATCGCGGGCTGGACGCACAGCGGCCTGCATAGCCGCGTCCGGCAGTTCGAGCGGCTGTGGCGGCGCGCCGACGTGGGGCCCGGTCGCTGGCTGGATGTCGGCTGCGGCGCGGGAACCTACACACGGATGCTGCATGCGCAGGGCCATGAGGTCTGGGGGCTGGACTACTCAACGCCCTCCCTGCAGAAGGCGCGGGATCGAAGTGATCCGGCAATTCCCTGGCTGGCGGCGGACATCAATCACCTCCCGCTGGCGGACGCCGCCCTCGACGGGGTGCTGTGCTTCGGCGTCATGCAGGCCTTGTCGGATCCCCAGCCGGCACTTGCCGAGATTCGGCGCGTTCTGCGCCCGGGAGGCGAGGCCTGGGTCGATGCGCTGAACCTGCGTTGCCTGCCCACGGCGGTTCGCGAATGGCGCCGGTGTCGGCGAGGGCGTCCGCCGCATCTGCGCTACGACGACCCTCAGGGTCTTCGCGCGGCGGCGGAGGCCGTGGGTCTGCGGCCCGAGGCGTTGTACTGGCTTCCGTTGGCCCCCGGCCGCCTGGCGCGCTTGCAGCCGCTCCTGGAGAACCGGGGCACCCGGAGTTTCCTGCAGGCGGTGCCGGCCGCTGGGGCGTGGCTGAGTCATTCGTTCATTCTGCGGGTGCGGCGGGTATGAGGGGCGGGCCACTCAGGGCTGTCGGAAAACTTTCCACTCGGCGCCTCCGCGTGCCCCGCGGGCTTTGTATCGTCGAGGGTCGGAGCCTTTATATCAGTAAGTTACCCGTTATTCAAAAGGCTGGCATCCCGCTTGCTATGTTCCAGGAGAAAGCGTCTGATTGCAGTGTACCCCCCGGATCGCAGCCCATTGCGGCGTGGCCGGGTGCCGTTGCCCGGACGGCGAAATGGCGAGGTTTGACCTGGAGCAGGCAAGCATGAGTGATGAACACGAGCACAACGGAAATCATGGCCCCGAAGACGTAGGCGAGGGCAAGTCCACCGCCCCCGTGGACCCGGACACGGGTTCGTCCGGCCTTCGCAGTCGCAGCCGGCGCCGCCTGACCGCGGCCGGCCTGGGTGGGGCGATGCTGGTGTCGCTCCCGGCCAAGTCGGTCTGGGGCGCTCAGGGGCAGTGCTCGCTGTCGGGCAACATCTTCTCCGCCAACGTCTCCAACATTGACCACGAGTGCACCGCGGGCGATGGCTGTACCTCGGCGTTCTGGAAGGACAACTGGGGTGCCTGGGAGTGCACCGGGTATTCCCCGGGTTCCTGCATTCAGACCAGCGGGACCGACAACAACTGCCAGCGTTTTGACGCCACCGTGGGTACGGGCGGGGCGACCTCCTTCGAGGAGGTCTTCGGTTACAGGCCGGAATGCCTGACCGGCACACCCTCGCTGATGGAGGTGCTCCATGCCTGGGGCGTGTGCAGGGGGTCGCTCGACTGGCATGCCGTGGGTGCCGTTCTGAACGCAGCGTGTACCTCGATCGACTTCGGCGCCTCGGTCGACGAGGTGATCAAGGCCTATTCGATGGCCCGCGAGGATGTGGGCAAGCACTCCGCGGTGAGGAACGTCTTCACCTACATGAACGAGCGCTTCTGCCCGATCAACGGCCTGGGCGACTGCGGAGACGGCTACACGCGCAACGAGGCGGGCGAGTGCGTGGAGGTGCGGACCAACTCTTCCACTCTCAATCGTTGATATCCCGGGGCGCTGCCCACCAGCGCTCCTGGGCCGGTCGGTACACGAGGCCCCCTTGTCCGTTTCTGAAGAATCCTTTGCGCTGATCCCGCTGCCCGCCGCTCACGTGCGGGCATGGGGTGAATCGGTGGTTGTCTATGATCAGCGCTGTGGCGAGACGCACGTGCTGCAGCCCCCTCTGATCGACATCTTCCAGGCCCTGCAAGAGGGGCCGATGACGCCGGCCACCCTGTTCGAGTACCTTGAACAGCGATATGACGCCACGGAAGGGGACCTGGAGGATGCGATGCACGCCGGCTTGAGCCAGTTGCGGCAGCATGATCTGATCCGTGTCTCCCCGGAGTCGCGGGACGCGTGATTGCCCATGAAGACCTGAGGGCGGGGTTGCGGGACGCCGGCCTTGCCATCCAGGTGGGGCCCTTCGTGGTCCGCTTGCGTTCGCGGCTGGACCGGGTCGAGCACTCCGTGGCCCTGTTCTACGACCGGCAACTTTTGCCGACCGCCAGTACCCCCTTCGCCGATTTCCACGTCACCCTTGCGGCCTCCCCCGGCCTGCGCTCGGTTTGGCGTCCGCAGGCGCGTTTCTTTCTGGATGGTCGCTCGCCCTTCCGCCCCCTGCCGCTGGCGCATGCCTATCCGCTGTTCGAGTGGGGGCTGAACTGGTGCATTGCCCAGCACGCCCATGACTTCCTGATGATCCATGCGGCGGTGCTGGAGCGCGACGGCCGGGCGCTGGTGATGCCGGGCGAGCCCGGGGCGGGAAAGAGCACGCTGACCGCGGCCCTGACCCTGTCGGGCTGGCGGTTGTTGTCGGACGAATTCGCCCTGCTGTCGCTGGCGACCGGCAAGCTGGTCGCGCTGCCGCGTCCGGTCAGTCTGAAGAATGCCGCCATCGACCTGATCCGCGAACGCCATCCGCAGGCGATCATCGGGCCTGCCTCCCACGACACCAGCAAGGGGACCGTGGCACATCTGAAGCCACCGGATTCGAGCATTGAACGGATGCACCAGCAGGCCGGGCCGGCTTGGCTGGTCTTCCCGCGCTTTGCGGCCGGAGGACGTGACCGGCTGCAACCGCTGGAGCGGGCCGAGGCATTGCTGAAGCTGGTCGGCTCGTCCTTCAATTACAGCGTGGTGGGCGGAGCGGGTTTCGAGGCGGCGGCCGATCTGATCGAGCAAAGCGCCTGCCTGAATCTGGAGTACGCGGACCTGGATGCCTCCCTGGGGTTACTGAACGATCTGGCCGGGGGGGGCGCATGACGCGCCCTGTGCTGGAGCAACTGCTCGCGGTCCTGGCCGAGCCGGCAGCCTCCCGTGGTCTTTCGCCGGCGGATTGGGATTGGCTGGTCCGGGTGGCGCGAGTGGCCTCTCTGGAGGGCCGGTTGCAAGCCTTGATCAAGGATGCCGGGGCGTTGTCGGATGTGCCTCCGGCGCCCCGGCGACACCTGCACGTCGCGCGGGTCCTGGCGGATCGCCAGCACGCCATGGTTCGCTGGGAGGTGGCACGGATTCACGAGGCCCTGGCGCCGGAGGCGATCCCGGTGATGCTCCTGAAGGGCGCTGCCTACGTGATGGCCGGGCTGCCCAGTGCGCCGGGGCGGCAGTTCTCCGATGTCGACATCCTGGTCCCGCAGGCGCAGATCCAGTCGGCGGAACAGCACCTGTTCGTTCAGGGATGGGTCTGCGAGGGCTACGACACTTACGACCAGACCTACTATCGCCAGTGGATGCACGAGCTGCCTCCGCTCACGCACATGCGGCGCAAGAGCGTGCTGGATGTGCATCACAC
The DNA here is from genome assembly GCF_000381705.1 of Thioalkalivibrio sp. AKL7. Classification (NCBI taxonomy): domain Bacteria; kingdom Pseudomonadati; phylum Pseudomonadota; class Gammaproteobacteria; order Chromatiales; family Ectothiorhodospiraceae; genus Thioalkalivibrio; species Thioalkalivibrio sp. AKL7. The sequence goes on from NZ_KB906948.1 coordinate 69,539, forward strand.
CATCCTGCCGCCGACCGCGCGGTTGCATCCCGATCCGGAACTCCTGTGGGCGGCCGCGCTGCCGCTGGATGGCTTTCCCGGTATGTACGTTCCGGGGCCGGCCGACATGGTCCTGCACAGTGCGACGCATCTGTTTCACGATGGCGAACTGGAGAACGGCCTGCGGGACCTGGCGGATATGGATGCGCTACTGCGTCATTTTGTGGCGGAGGATTCGGGCTTCTGGGAACGCCTGACGGCGCGCGCCTTCGAGATGGATCTGGCACGCCCGCTCTACTATGCGTTGCGCTATGGTCGCGAGTTCCTGCAGACCCCCGTCCCCGATTCGGCGTTCCGCGCGTTGGCCGCGGCGCGTCCGGCGCCTCCTCTTCTGGCGCTGATGGACGGCCTGTTCCGGCGCGGCCTGAAACCGCATCACTGGAGTTGCGACGGTCGGTTGTCCGGCACCGCCCGCTGGTTGTTGTATGTACGCTCGCACTATCTGCGCATGCCCTTGCACTTGCTGGTTCCGCACCTGCTGCGCAAGGCGGCCAAGGACCATCGCAAGGGCAAAAGGAACCAGGCCGAGCCCTGATCGGACTGGCCAGGGCTCAGGGGGCTGCGGGGCCGGAAACCATGGCTTCGGAAAGGGCCATCAGGGGTGCGAGAAACAGTTCGCCGCGGAACAGGATGCGCGGGCCTGCCACCAGCCCCATGCACCGATAGCGTCGTTGTGCCATGCCGGAGCCCGCCAGGCCGCGCCCCGCGGTTTCCACTTGCTCCGCGGGGCTCACCAGGATGTGCAGGGCGTCGGCGCTGCGCAGGGCGCGTGCTAGCCGCTGGTCCACGCTGATGTGGTGCGCGGTGTAGACCATGGGGTCGCGGTAGAAATCGTGGCCGTCTGCATCGGCCTTTTCGAGCAGGGCGCAGGAGATCAGCGCGGCGGGAAACATGTCCGGAAAGTTGATGCGATCTTCGAGCTCGTCGAAGTAGTCCGCCTGGCGCACGAGCGACCCCGACAACAGGTTCTTGGCATTGCTGTTGGACATGAACTTGCGCTTGTGGAACCACCCGTTTTCTGCAAGCACGCAGCGATCCTCGAGCGGCTCGAGTCGGACATCCGCGGGCAGCGGCGATGACTCGCCGGTCAACGCCTGGGGCGTCAGGGAGTCGCGTACATGGCCGAGCAGCACCAGCCCGCTGCCTTTGCGCATCGCGATGCGATTGGATACCTGCGGCTGTCCCGACGCATCCGTGCCCCGGAGGGTGGGTTTGACCACGGTGGTGAACGGCTCGTCCACGCGCAGGGCGCCGGCGAACGTGAATTGGTAGTTGCGGAACGGGAGTTGCGAGGTGCTTCCGGCATCGCCCTCGGCGATCCGCATCCGGGTCACCAGGGCCTCTGCCAGACACTCCAGCTGAAAGCCCAGCACGATCGGTCCGCCAAACGGATTGCCGCGGATGCGCGTCCACTTGTCGCCGTCATGGAACGGGTTGAAGTCGTCCGTGGCGTTGCGGGCCACATCGATGTGGATCTGGCGGTAAACGCAGCGAGTATCGGACGATGAGGCCGCCATGGGTGTGCCTTTGTCCGGCTCGGACTTGCCGTGAGGGGAGGGGATGCGGATCGGCCTACTCCTGGTAGCCGGCCAGCAGCGGGCGGATCCGGTCGGCCGGGACCGCGTAACTGATCCCGCTGGGCCGGCTTACTGCGGCCTCGCGCCCGCCCTGGACGAAGACCTGGTTGATCACGCCGACGACTTCGCCACTGTCGATGCGGTAGAGGGGGCTGCCGCTGTTACCGGGGTAGGCGGTGGCATCCAGCTGAAACACCATCGGCGCACCGGCGCGCAGTTGCCGGATGTGAGCCTCGCTCAGTTCTCTCGAGCGGCGGGCGGTGATCGCCATGGGGGTGCGTGCGGCCACGTTGGCACGATGGGTCGCGGGGTAGATGCCCAGGATCATGCCGATCGGGTAGCCAGTGAAGGCCAGCTGCTCGCCCGCGCGTACGGCGTCCGACGATCCCAGTCGCAAGGGGGGCAGTGGAGGGCCGGCGATCCGCAACAGGGCCAGGTCGTCGTTCGCCGAATGGGCCACAAGCTCCGCGCTGTGGATGGAGGTGTCGCGACCTTCGCCGCTGACCACCACGAGTTGCTCGCGGTTTGCATGATCCAGTGATTCCGGGATCACATGGTGATTCGTAACGATGAGGCGCCCATCGCCGACCGCAAATCCGGTTGCGAGGTAATTGGCTCGCGGGCTGCGCGACGGCTGGTGGGTCGCGATACTGACTACCGAGGGCTTGATGCGCTCGATCGTGTCCGGCAGCCCGTCGGCGGCAGCCGGGCGCTGGGTAACCAGCAGGGCCAGAAGGCTCGCCGCGGCCAGCACCTTCAGCGTCTTCCACGCGCGCTGCCAGGTGTCTGCCGAAAAGCCCCGGAAGAAGAGGGCGGATCGCTTGCTCGTCGTGCTGTCCATGGGCCATCCCCGCCAGTCGATGGTTCGAGTCTAGGTCAGGCGGTTCCGGCCGTGGTGGTGATGCGTTAGGCGAAGGGGGTAATGGCCAGCGGGCGCTTTAACGCCGCGTCGACACCCCGTCAGTTGAAGACGATGGTCTTGTTGCCGTGGGTAAGGACGCGGCCCTCGAGGTGGTAGCGCAGGCCACGGGCGAGGACCCAGCGTTCGACGTCGCGGCCCTTGCGGATCAGGTCCTGCACGCCGTCGTCGTGGCGGATGCGGGTGACGTCCTGCTCGATGATCGGGCCGGCGTCGAGGTCCTCGGTGACGTAGTGGCAGGTGGCGCCGATCAGCTTCACGCCGCGGGCGAAGGCCTGGTGATAGGGGCGGGCGCCGACGAACGACGGCAGGAAGCTGTGGTGGATGTTGAGGATACGCTCGGGGTATTCGTCGCAGAGCATGGGCGGCAGGATCTGCATGTAGCGCGCCAGCACGATGGCATCGGGCGCCAGGTCGGCCAGGCGCGCCTGCAGGGTGGCAAAGGCGGCCTCGCGGTCTTCGCGCGGCACGGGGATGTGCTCGAACGGGATGCCGTAGCAATCCGCCAGCGGTGCCAGGTCGCGGTGGTTGGAAAGGATCGCCGGGATCTCCATCGGCAGTTCGTCGTTGCTCCAGCGGGCCAGCAGGTCATTGAGACAGTGCGGTTCGCGCGAGACCATCAGCACCACGCGCGGGCGGGTGTCGGCCCCCGCCAGCCACCAGTCCATGCCAAGATCGAGGGCCAGTTCATCCAGCCGTTCACGCAGCGCGGGCTCGGCATCGATGGGCAATGAGAACACCCAGCGCATGAAGAACCAGCCGGCCTCGGCATCGGTGTGCTGGGCCGCTTCGGTGATCCAGCCATCGGTATTCGCGATTGCGTTGGCAATGCGCGCGACGATTCCGTGCTGATCGGGGCAGCGGATACTCAGCCGAAAACGGGGTCGATCATCCATGTCGTTTAAGTATCCCGAATAAGGTCAAGGGCGGGTTTTTACCACGAAGCGCACGAAGGCACGAAGAAGGGCAAGGTCAAAGGCGGTTGCACCACAGGGTGCACAGAGGACACCGAGAAAGACGACAAATTTCTAGAGGGGTAGGATGCGTTGAGCGTAGCGAAACGCATCAGGGTCGGGCCGTTACATGTGGCCGATGCGATTCGCTGCGCTCATCGGCATCCTGCCCGCCACAAAGCCATCCCTGGTTATCTCCGTGACCTCTGTGGTTCATTCGCCTTGCCCTCTTCATCTCTTCGTGCGCTTCGTGGTGAACAAATCGGCGCAAGGAAGGATGGGGCGGGTCAGGCGGATTCGCGGCGCAGGCCGGTGGGGATGGAGAAGGTGATGGTCTCTTCGCGGCCGGCGAGTTCGGAGACGGCGTCGACGCCGTGTCCGCGCAGGAAGTCGAGCACCTCGTTGACCAGGATCTCCGGGGCCGAGGCGCCGGCGGTGACGCCAATGCGGCTCTTGCCCTCGAGCCAGGCCGGGTCGATGTCGGTTGCGCCGTCCACCAGATAGGACTCCACGCCCATGCGTGCGCCGATCTCGCTCAGGCGGTTGGAGTTCGAACTGTTCTTCGAGCCGACCACCAGCAGCAGGTCGCATTGCTTCGCCAGGTCCTTCACCGCGTCCTGGCGGTTCTGGGTGGCGTAGCAGATGTCCATCTTGCGCGGGCCTTCGATCTTCGGGAAGCGCGCGGTCAGGGCGTCGATGATCCCGGCGGTGTCGTCCATCGACAGCGTGGTCTGGGACACGAAGGCAAGCCGGTCGGGGTTGGCCACCTCCAGGTTCTCGACGTCCGCGATGGTCTCGACCAGCATCATGCTCCCGCCCCGGGAATCATCGAACTGGCCCAGGGTGCCCTCGACCTCGGGGTGCCCGGCGTGGCCGATCAGCACCACCTCGCGGCCCTCGCGGGCGTAGCGCGCTACCTCCAGATGCACCTTGGTGACCAGCGGGCAGGTGGCGTCAAACACCGTCAGGCCGCGTTGTTCGGCCTCCTGCTGCACACGCTTGGGCACGCCGTGGGCGGAGAAGATCACCACCTGGCCGTCGGGGACCTCGTCCAGCTCGTCGACAAAGTGCACGCCGGCATCCGTCAGACGCCCGACCACGTGCCGGTTGTGCACCACTTCATGGCGGACGTACAGCGGCGCGCCGTAGATCTCCAGGGCACGTTCCACGATCTCGATGGCGCGTTCCACCCCGGCGCAGAAACCGCGCGGATTGGCGAGCTGGGCCTGCATGCTCATAGGAGACTCTCCTGCGACCTATTGCGGTTCACTTACCGATAGCACATCCACCTCGAAGGTGAAGTTCTGCCCCGCCAGCGGGTGGTTGAAATCCACCGTCACGGTGTCGTCCTCCACCGCTTCGATGCGGCCGGGTACGGCATCGCCGGCCGGGCTGTTGAACTCGTAGATGTAGTCCACTTCCAGCGGCAGGTCGGCCGGGAACTGCGAGCGCGGCATTTCCTGCACCGCCGCCTGGTCCCGAAACGGGAACATGACGCCGGCCTCGATCGCAAATTCCCGGTGGTCGCCCGCGATCAGACCGACCAGCAGATCCTCCAGCCCGGGCAGGATCTCGCCGGAACCGATCTCCAGGGTGATGGGTTCTTCGCCCGTCCCGTCCACGACAAAGCCGTTTTCCAGGATCAGGCGGTAGTGCATCTCGATGTGCGCGCCCTTGGTGGCCGTGGTCATGTGTGCTCCCGACTAGTCTGTGTTGCCCGAGTGGCTGCGATCGCCCTCGATGAAGGTGGCGACGATCAGCGTGATCGCCCCCACAACAATGGCCATGTCCGCCACGTTGAAGGCCGGCCAGTGATAGCCCGCCCAGTGAAAGTCCAGAAAATCCACCACCGCGCCGTAGCGCACGCGGTCGATCAGGTTGCCGATGGCGCCGCCCAGCACCAGGCCCAGGGCGGTCACCGACCACCAGGCCTGGCGCGGCAGGCGGGCCAGCCAGACGAGGATCAGAAGCCCGATCGCCACGGCAATGCCGGTCAGCAGCCAGCGGCCCCAGTCCCCGGCCCCGGCCAGGAAGCTGAAGGCCGCACCCGGGTTGTACACCAGCGACAGGTTGAAGAAGCTCGTGACCTCGACCGGCGCGAACAGCGTCAGCGCATGCTCCGCCCAGACCTTGGTGACCTGGTCGGCCAGCACGATGGCCACCGCGATGAGCAGCCCCGGGCCGAGGCCGGACCCCCGCAAGTCCATCAGGCGAAGTGCCGGGTCTCGCCCGGACCGTCCACGTTGCTGACGCAGCGCCCGCACAGTTCCGGATGCTGGCTGTGTTGACCGACGTCCGGGCGGCGGTGCCAGCAGCGGGCGCACTTGGGCTGTTCGCTCTTGTGCACCGCCACGCCCAGCGGCGTCCCGTCGCCGAGTTCCGCGGCATGCGCCGCTTCCGGTGCGGCGCCTTCGGCGAGGCGTGCCTCGGAGGTGATCAGCACGAAGCGCAATTCGTCTCCGAGGCGTTCCAGCAGGCTGCGGGCACTCGAGTCGGCCGGCAGGTGCAGGTCGATCTCGGCATTCAGCGAGGCGCCGATGCCCTGCTCGTTGCGCGCCAGTTCCAGGGCGCGGGCGACATGGGTGCGCACCTCCAGGATGCGGTCCCAGTCGCCATCGGAGAACGTGGCGTCTTCCGGCAGGGGCGCCAGCCCCTCGTACCAGGTGGCGAACAGCACGCTGTCCGGACGCTCGCCGGGCAGCAGTTCCCAGATCTCCTCGGCGGTGAAGGTCAGGATCGGGGCCACCCAGCGGGTCAGGGCCTCGGCCACGTGATATAGCGCGGTCTGTGCCGAGCGGCGGGCGTGCGAGTCTGCCTGGGTGGTGTACTGACGATCCTTGATCACGTCCAGGTAGAAACTGCCCAGCTCCACCGAGCAGAAGTTGTGTACCCGCTGGTAGATCTGGTGGAACTGGTAGCCGTCGTAGGCCTGCGTGACCTGGCCCTGTACCTGCAGTGCGCGGGCGACGATCCAGCGGTCCAGTGGCAGTAGATCCTCCAGCGGCAGGGCGTGCTCGGCCGGCTCGAAGCCGTTCAGGTTGCCCAGCAGGAAGCGCGTAGTGTTGCGGATGCGGCGATAGGCATCGGCGGTGCGGTCGAGGATGTCCTTGGAGATCGCCATCTCGCCGGAGAAGTCGGTCGCCGCGACCCACAGGCGCAGGATGTCCGCCCCCAGGGTGGAGACCACCTCTTGTGGCGCGACCACGTTGCCGCGCGACTTGGACATCTTCTCGCCCTTCTCGTCCACCGTGAAGCCGTGGGTCAGCACCGCCTTGTAGGGCGCCTCGCCGCGCATGGCCACGCTGGTCAGCAGGCTGGACTGGAACCAGCCGCGGTGCTGGTCCGAGCCCTCCAGGAACAGGTCCACCGGCAGCTCGCCCAGTTCCGGGCGTTTCTCCACGACCGTGGAGTGCAGCACACCGGAGTCGAACCAGACGTCCAGCGTGTCGTTCAGCTTCACGTAGTCGCCCGCTTTCTCGCCCAGCAATTCCTGCGGATCCAGCTGGAACCAGGCCTCGATACCGTCGCGCTCGATGCGCTGTGCGATGGTCTCGATCAGCTCTGCGGTATGCGGATGCAGGCGGTTGGTTTCCTTGTGCACGAAGAACGGGATCGGCACGCCCCAGTTGCGCTGGCGCGAGATGCACCAGTCCGGGCGGTTCACCACCATCCCGTGGATCCGGGCCTGCCCCCAGCTCGGCATCCACTCTGTGTCGGCGATGGCCTTCAGGGCATCGGCGCGCAGCTCGGCGCGGTCCATGCTGATGAACCACTGCGGCGTCGCGCGGAAGATGATCGGGGTCTTGTGGCGCCAGCAATGTGGATAGCTGTGCTCGAACTTGACCGCCACGATCAGCGCGGCGTGCTCCTTCAGCACGTCGATCACGTGGCCGTTGGCCTGGTGCACGTTCTCGCCGGCGAAGTGCGGGGTGTCGGGCAGGAAGCGGCCATCCGGGCCCACCGGGTTTTCCACCGGCAGGCTGTACTGCAGCCCGACCGCATAGTCCTCCTGGCCGTGGCCGGGGGCGGTGTGCACCGCGCCGGTACCGGTCTCGGTGGTCACGTGATCGCCGAGGATCAGCGGCACGTCGCGTTCCAGGAACGGGTGGCGCAGCATCAGGCCTTCCAGCGCCTGACCCTTGGTGCGTGCCACGATGTGGCCCTCGCCCAGGGAGTAGCGCGCCAGACAGTCCTCGACCAGGTCCTCCGCCAGCAGGATGCGCTCGTGCTCCAGCTCCACCAGGGCGTAGTCCAGTTCCGGGTGCAGGGCGACCGCCTGGTTGGCCGGCAGGGTCCATGGGGTGGTGGTCCAGATCACCACGCTGATCGGGCCGCGCGAGCCGTCGATGCCGTCGAAGCGGCGCAGGAAGTCGATGTCGTCGACCACGCGGAAGCGCACGTCGATCGCCTGCGAGAATTTGTCCTCGTACTCGACCTCCGCTTCGGCCAAGGCCGAGCCGCAGTCGACACACCAGTGCACCGGCTTCTCGCCCATCTGCACGTGGCCACGCTTGAAGATGGTACCCAGCGCGCGGACGGTGTCCGCCTCCACCTGATAGTTCATGGTCAGGTAGGGGTTGTCCCAGTCTCCCAGCACGCCCAGACGCTGGAAGTCCGCGCTCTGGCCGTCCACCTGCTCCTGGGCGTATTCGCGACAGGCCTTGCGGAAGGTCGCGGCGTCCACGTCGCGCCCGGCCTTGCCCAGCTTCTGTTCCACCTTCAGCTCGATCGGCAGGCCGTGGCAGTCCCAGCCCGGCACGTAGGGGGCGTCGAAGCCGGCCAGCGTGCGGCTCTTCACGATCACGTCCTTGAGGATCTTGTTGACCGCGTGGCCGACGTGGATCGAGCCGTTCGCATACGGAGGGCCGTCGGCCAGCACGAAGCGCGGCCGCCCGGCACAGTATTCGCGCAGGCGCTGGTAGCGGTCCTCGGCCTTCCAGGCCTCCAGCCACTCGGGCTCCCGCGTCGCCAGGCCGGCGCGCATGGGGAAGGCCGTCTCGGGCAGGTTGAGGGTGTCCTTGTAGGGATTCGGCGGTGCCGGTTTGCGTGCCATTAGCGAGTTCCGGATCGGCCCTGCGGGCCGGTTTCAGTCGTGTGCGGAGAGTTGCGTGCGGGCGGTTTCGACGTCACGCGCGATCTGCGCGCGCAGCGCCTCCAGTCCCTCGAAGCGTTGCTCGCCGCGCACCTGCGCGACGGGTTCAAAACAGACGGCCTCGCCGTACAGGTCGGGCTGGCCCTCGAGTACGTGGGCCTCCAGACGCTGTTCGGTGCCACCCACCGTCGGACGCCAGCCGATGTTGGCGACGGCGGGCAGGGCCTCGCCGGAGGCCCGGCGCAGCCAGCCGGAGTACACCCCGCGCAGTGCCAGCGGCCATGGCCCCAGGCGCAGGTTCGCGGTGGGAAAGCCGATGGTGCGCCCGCGCTTGTCGCCGTGTGCAACCCGGCCGTGCAGCCGGTAGGGCCGCCCCAGGAGTTCCGCCACGCGGGCGAAGTCGCCGGCCACGGCGGCGGCGCGCACCCGCGTGCTGCTGATGCGCCCCTCGGCGTCACGCACCGTCGGGGTGGATTCGACGGTGAAGCCAAGACGTTTGCCGGCCGTCTGCAGGGCCGACCGATCGCCCTCGCGTCCGCGTCCGAAACGGAAGTCGTCGCCCACCAGCACATGGCGGGCGCCCAGACGGCGATGCAGGACCTCCTCCATGAAGGCCGTGGCCGAAAGCCCCGCCAGCTGCGCGTCGAAACGCAGGACCCAGGCTGCGCCGAGGGCGCTGTCGCCCAGCGTCACCAGGCGATCGCGCAGCCGCTGCAGGCGGCCGGGTGGCGCGGGGGCCTGGGAGCGTGCGGCGAAGTACTCGCGTGGCAACGGCTCGAAGGTCATCAGGAGCGCCGGCGCCTGGCGATCCTGCGCCGCCTCGAGTAGCCGTCCCAGAACAGCCTGATGACCACGATGCAGACCATCAAAGTTGCCAATGGTCACCACCGCGCCATGCATGCCGGCTGCCTCGAACGCCTTGCTGTCGGCCGGCCCCAGGCCGCGAATCAGCCGCATCGCCCCGATCCCGCGCAAAACCGAAAGTATAACCCGCCGGGGCCTTCCCCGGCATCATTGATCGGTGCCTTCGCGCAGCAGCAAGTGGTGCGGGCGCACGCCGGTCAGCCACAACGTGGCGGCGAGTGTGGCGGTACCGGCCAGGATCAGGCCGGTGAGCGCCAGCAGGCGGGTGTCGACGGACCACTCGGTCCACTGGCTGAACTCCGGCGAGAGCCAGATCAGCACCCCGATCATCGCGGCGAGTCCCAGGGGCAGCCCCAGGCGTAACGAGCGCAACCCCGGTCCTGGCTGGTAGATGCCCTCGCGGATCAGCCCGCGGTAGAGCAGCCCGGCGTTGATATAGGCCGAGGCCGAGGTGGCCAGCGCCAGTCCGGCGTGCGCTCCGGGCGTGCCGGAGAGATACCACGGCAGCACAAAGGCGCCGTTCAGCACCATGTTCCAGAGCATGGCGATGATCGCAATCTTCACCGGGGTCTTGGTGTCCTGGCGAGCGAAGAAGCCAGGCGCCAGCACCTTGATCAGGATGAAACCGGGCAGGCCCAGGGCATAGGCCGCCAGGGCCATCGCGGTCATGTAGGTATCGAACTGGGTGAAGGCCTGATACTGGATCAGCGTGGCCAGGATCGGCACTGCCAGCACGACCAGGCCGACCATCGACGGCAGCGCGACCAGCATCGCCAGGCGCAGGGCCCAGTCCAGGGTGCGACCGAAGGCGGCCGGGTCGGCCAGGTTGTACTGCCGCGCCAGGCGCGGAAGGATCACCGTGCCGATCGCGATCCCGAACAGGGCCAGCGGCAGCTCCACGAAGCGGTCGCCGAAGTACAGCCAGGAGATCGATCCGGCCACCAGGAACGACGCGATCAGGGTGTCCACCAGCAGGTTGATCTGTACCACCGAGGTCCCGAGGATCGCCGGCAGCATCAGCTTCACGATCCGGCGCACCCCCTCGTGGGCGCGTCCAAAGCGCGGGCGCGGCAGTAGCCCCGCGCGCCACAGAAAGGGGATCTGGAAGGCCAGTTGCAGGGCACCGGCGATAAACACCCCCCAGGCCAGGGCGACCACCGGCTCGTCGAACATCGGCGCCAGCCACAGCGCGGCGACGATCATCGACAGGTTCAGGAATACCGGGGTGAAGGCCGGCACCGCAAAGCGCCCGATGCTGTTGAGAATGCCGGCCGCCATCGCGGTCAGCGAGATGAACAGCAGATAAGGGAAGGTGATCCGCAGCATGGCTGCGGCGAGGTCCTGGCGCCCGGCCTCCTGGGTGCCCAGCCCCGGGGCGAACACCCAGATCAGTGCCGGCGCCGCCAGGATCCCGATCAGGGTCACGACGGTGACCACCGTCATCAGGGTGCCGGCGGTGTGATCCAGCAAATCACGCAGGGCCTCGCGCCCGCGCTTCTCGCGAAACTCCGCGAACACCGGAACGAAGGCCTGGTTGAAGGCGCCCTCGGCGAACAGTCGGCGCAGAAAATTCGGGATGCGGAAGGCGACGAAAAAGGCGTCGGTGGCCGGTCCGGCGCCGAAGGTGACCGCCAGCACCATGTCGCGCAGATAGCCCATGATCCGGGAGATCATGGTCATGCCACTGACGACGGCGGTGGAGCGAAACAGGCGGTTCATCGCGTGCGGGGGCAGCCTACGGGAAAGCCCCGCAGTGTACTTGAATCATTCTCGATGAACTTCTGCATCCTCCACGAAGCTCGCACACACACGAAGAAGGGCAAGCTCAAGAGCGATTGCACCACAGAGGCCGCAGAGGGCGCAGCGATCACGGAGGGGATAGGGAGGGCGTTTGGTGGTGGGTAGGATGCTGATGAGCGTAGCGAATCGCATCGATCCGTGGGACGGCCCGACCCCGATGCGTTTCACTGCGTTCAACGCATCCTACCCGTTACTTCCAAGTAAAGAGCGATCGCACACAGAGGGTACAGAGGGTACAGAGGGTACAGAGGGTACAGAGGGTACAGAGGGTACAGAGGGTACAGAGGGTACAGAGGGTACAGAGGGTACAGAGGGTACAGAGGGTACAGAGGGTACAGAGGGTACAGAGGGTACAGAGGGTACAGAGGGTACAGAGGGGATAGGGGGGCGTTTGGTGGTGAATGCAAAACGCCGGACACGAAAAAGGCCGCCCGGAGGCGGCCTTTTCGGACGGTCCAACGAAGGAGCCGTCAGCCTTGGGAGTGGCGCCTTAGATGGCGGTCACTTCGCCGGCGGCCAGGCCCTTGGCGGTTTCCTGGATTTCAAAGGAGACCTTCTGGCCTTCGGCCAGGGTCTTGAAACCCGAACCGCTGATCGCGGAAAAATGGACGAACACGTCCTTGCCGCCATCATCGGGGGTAATGAAACCAAAACCCTTGCTCTCGTTGAACCACTTCACAACACCAGTATTCACAACTTGTAACCTCTTCATGTAACTAACAAATGTGTTCGCGGCATGCTGCCAACAGATCAACGGGAGCACTGGTTCAGAAACTAGAAACTTCCTAGTGTTGTCGCTCAACCACGAATCACGCTCCCGACTATACGCGCCATCCCAGGCAAAATCCAACGCACCTTCATGAACCTTTTTTGGCGCTGCGAAGCCGATTTTCCGGGTTGGGTCGCGGTCCGCGCCCGAACCGCACAAGGCCGCGAAGAAAGGCAGAATCAAGAGCGTTTCCACTACGGTTTTCTGCGTGCGAAACAGAAACGGGCGTCAGAGTTGGCGGATGTCGACGAAGCTGCCGCGGGTCGTGTGGCGCAGGCGCGGCAGGGCATCTAGGATGGCGCGCGCGGCGTTTTCCGGGTCGGGCATGTCCGGGGTACCGCGCGCCGCCTTCAGGCGCTGGAGCACCGGGAAGCTCTCGCGGTCGGCCTCGTCGCACAGGTAGTCCTGCATCGTGGTGTCGACCAGGCCCGGGGCGAAGGCGTTGATGGCGGTCTCTTCGGGGAATTCGTGGGCGTAGAGCTGCATCATCATGTTCAGCGCGGCCTTGGACAGCGAATAGCCGCTCCAGCCGGCATGCCCGGAGACCGACGCGCCGGAGGAGATCGCGATGATCTGGCCGACGGCCACGCGATGCTTCAGCAGCGCGTCGAGGATGACCTTGTTGGCGAAGGTGTTCACGTCCATCAGCAGGCGCAACTCGTCCATCGGCGCGTCCTGCATGCGCTGCATGTGGCCCAGTAGCCCGGCGTTGAGTATCACCAGATCCAGCGACTCCACGCCCTGCAACAGGCGTTCCATTGCGTCCTGTGTGGCGCCGAAATCGCTTAGGTCCACCTGTTCGTCGCCACTCACCCCGGCCTCGGGGCAGCCGCGCCGGCTCATGCCGTAGACCCGTGCACTCTGTTCCAGCAGAACCCGGGTCATGCCCAGGCCGAGGCCGCTCGAGTTGCCGGTCACCAGTGCGGAAGCAATGCTGCGCTCTTGCATGAGTTCCTCCTTGTCTTGGACTGAATAGAATGTGCAGATCGTCTACCACGATGCCAGGGAAGCACTGATTAATGTACACGCGCGCGCTGGAGTCGATTCATCCGTGTTCTCCTTTGGCCACCGCTTGAGAGATCACACCTGGATGGAGCCCCGAACACTCTACCGCCTGCCGGCTGATGCGGGCAGCTTCCGCCGGGCCGGCGAGTGGTTGCTGGCTGCGGCGGCGCATGCTCCCGTGTTGTGGGTGGGCTGTTCCGGGCCTGAGGGGGTCCCGCGGGTGGCACCCGCGCAGATGGGCCACTGGCTAGGGCGGGAGGTCCAGGCGCTGGTGTTCGAGTCGCACGCTCCCCTTGCCGTGGATGCCCTGGTGATGGCCGCGGGCCTGCTGCGTGGGGGCGGGGCGCTGTTGATCCTCGATGATGGGGTGCGTGAAGGGGCCTTCTCCCGCCGTTGGCAGGCCGCGCTGGCCGATGCCTGGGTGAACAGCCTGGACGCTTCGTGTCCGGTTGCCGCGCTGCCGGCGATCCCAGCAAGTCCGGCACTCCCCTTTGCCTGGACGCCGGATCAGGTGGCCGTCCTCGAGCGTCTGGATCGTCTGGCCCCGGGAAATTGCCTGGTGCTGATTGCGCCGCGCGGGCGGGGCAAATCAACCGTGCTGGGCGAGTACCTGGGCGCCGCGCTGCAGCGGGGCGCTGCGGGAATTACATTGACCGCCCCGGGGCGGGGGGCGGTGGATGCCCTGCTGCAGCGTGCCCGGCAATGGACGCGTGCGCCGGACCCGGGGGAGGTGTTCATGGCGCCGGATGTCCTGCGGCAGGCGCCGGAATCGCCGGATACCCTGATGATCGACGAGGCGGCGAACCTGCCCGTGGATCGACTGTTGCGGCTGGCTCGACGCGCACGGCGCCTGGTGCTGGCGACCACGACCGGCGGCTTCGAGGGGAGCGGGCAGGGCTTTCGGCTGCGTGCGCTGCCGGCCTTGGAGGGGGCGGGCTTTTGCGTACGGCTACAGACCCTGGATACACCGGTCCGCTGGGCCCCGGGCGATCCGCTCGAGGACTGGCTGAATCGGCTGTTCCTGCTGGAGGCGGTGAGTCGCCCCCCGGTCTCCCAGGCTGTACGGCTGCGCTGGAGCACGGGCACGGCGCTCGCGGACACGCCGCAAACCCTGGAGGCGGTAATGGGCCTGCTGGCAGATGCCCATTACCGCACACGGCCCTCCGATCTGGCGCGCTGGCTGGATGATGCGGGTGTTCACCTGTTGCTGCTGGAAGGGGCGGCGGATGGCGCCCTGTTCGGGGTGGTTTTGATCCAGGAAGAGGGCGGACTGGAGCGCGCGCTAGCCGAAGCGGTTTGGTCGGGCGAACGGCGCCCGCAGGGGCATTTCCTGCCGTGCACCGTTGCGGCCCGGGGTGACTTCGACCTGGCGGGGGAGGGCGCGTGGCGCATTCAGCGCATTGCGGTGCATCCGCACTGGCAGGGGCAGGGCCTGGGGAGTCGTCTGTTGCGTGCGGTCGAGGACCGGGCTGGTGCCAAGGGGGTGGCGCTGATTGGCGCGAGTTTCGGGCTGCAACCTGTGTTGCTGCACCTTTGGCAGCGCGCCGGTTATGGCCTGGTGCGAGTCGGCATCCAGCCGGATGCGGCCAGTGGCCAGGTGAGCGGCGTGGTCCTGCGTGCGACCGCGCCCCGATTGCAGCCCCGGCTGCAACAAGCATTGGCGGCCTTTCGGCGCGACTGGCCGGCCTGGCATCCACGGTTCCTGCTGGACACGACCGCAGCCATGGTGAGCGAAGTCCTTGGGGATCAGGATGCGAAGGGAGATTGTCGCTTGTCGCCGGTTGACCCGGTGGCGGATCTGAAGGAGGTCCGAGCCTTTTCCCAGCGGGCGCGGCCCCTGGAGTGGGCGCTTCCCGCGTTGCTGCGGCAGTTGGCGGTGGCGCCGCCGGACGAGCCGGAAGGTCAGCTGCTCGAGGCGAGCCTGGCGCAGCCCATCGACTGGGACCGACTGGCACGCGAGCTGGACGTTTCCGGGCGGCGCGGCGTGACCCGAAGGTTGCGTCGCGCCGCCCGGAACTGGCTGGAGGCCCGGAGTCTGTAACCCGCCCGGTCAGAGCCGGAACTGGGCCAGTGCCTGCTGGATCTCCTTCTCTACCTGCTTGAGCTCGTCGGAGGCGGCGCTGACGCGGTCGGCGGTATTGGCCGACTGATCCGCCTCGTCGGAGATCTGCACGATGTTGCGGTTGATGTCCTCGACTACCGTGCTCTGTTCGCGCGAGGCGACCGCGATCTGCTCGGTCATCTCCACGATCGTGGTCACCGACTGGCGGATCTGTTGCAGGGCACCGTTCACCTCGGAGGTGTGCTCCATGGTGGCCTCGGCCTCTTCCTGGCCGTGCTGCATGGCCTTCACCGCGCTGGTGGTGGCGGACTGCAGGCGCGCGATCATGGTCTCGATCTCGTCGGTGGATTCCTGCGTACGGGTCGCCAGCTTGCGTACCTCGTCGGCCACCACCGCGAAGCCGCGGCCGTGTTCACCGGCGCGGGCGGCCTCGATGGCCGCGTTCAGGGCCAGCAGGTTGGTCTGTTCGGCCACGCCGCGGATCACCTCGAGGATGGTCCCGATCTGCTTCGAGTCCTCGCCCAGCTTGGCCACGGTGTCGGCCGCCTGTTCGACCGTCCCGAGCAGCGAGGCCATGGACTCGATGTTCTTGCTCATCACCTCGGAGCCGTTGTTCACTGCATTCCCGGCCTCCTGGCCCGCCTGGGAGGTCGCATCGGTGTTGCGGGCGATCTCCTCGGCGCTGCTTTGCAGTTCGTTGATCGCGGTGGCGACGCGGTCGGTCTCGTCGCGCTGGCGCGAGACGGCCTCGCGGGCCTGGTAGGCCTCCTGGTTCAGGTTCTCGGTGGCGCGATTCAGCGTCTCGGTACCGCCGCGGGCATTGCCGATGGCCTGGGCGATCTTGTCGGTGAAGCGGTTGAAGGCCCGGCCCAGCTGTGCGGTTTCGATCAGGCCGTTCTCGTCCAGGCGACGGCTCAGGTCGCCATCGCCGTCCGCGATCTCCTCGAGTGCCGCGGTCGAGTGGGCCAGGGCGCGCCGGACCACCAGGATGATGAACACCGCGCCGGCCAAGCCCAGGATCACGCCAATCAGGGCCAGCACGCCCTGGGTGGTCTGGGT
Source organism: Thioalkalivibrio sp. AKL7 (assembly GCF_000381705.1). Taxonomy (NCBI): domain Bacteria; kingdom Pseudomonadati; phylum Pseudomonadota; class Gammaproteobacteria; order Chromatiales; family Ectothiorhodospiraceae; genus Thioalkalivibrio; species Thioalkalivibrio sp. AKL7. Next base: position 85,678 of record NZ_KB906948.1, read on the forward strand.
CGCGCGCATGTCGGCGGTCAGGGCGGCGGCGCTGCGCTCGGCGCGATTGGTAATCCGCTCGCTGAGCCCCTGCAGGTGGTCACGCGCCTCGATCAGACCGGGCCCGATCTCGGTACGGATCAGGTAGGCGTCTTGCAGCGCCTGTTCGCTGCCGTGGATCTCAATCAGGTCATCCAGCGCCGTGTTCTGGGTGTCCAGCGCCCCCTGAAAGTCCTCCAGCGCGATCTGCTGTTCGAAGTCCAGATCGTCGAACTGGTCCATCAGCTGTGCAGTGATGTCGTTGGTGCGAGTCGCGAACAGTCGGACATTCTCGCGGAAGGCATCGTCACGGAAGGCGATAAAGCCGCGCAGGTTCGAGGTGACCTGCACCACCGACATGCGCAGGTCATGCAGGGTGTCGAGACGATCCCAGGACCGCTGGAAGCGCGGGAGGCCCATCTCGGCGCTGATCATCATGTTGGTCTGCTGGGTCATCTCGCGGCTGGCAGGGTTGGCCCGGGCATTGGCGATTCCCAGCGCCGGCATGTTTTCGGCGGCGTTTTCGGCAACCTCGATCAGTCGGTCCTCGAAGCTGGCGAACTGGTTGACCAGCCGGCGGACCTCGGTTGCGCTGGCGGACAGCTCCTCGTCGGCGGCGATCACCGGGTTCTCGTTCAGGGCCCGGGTTGCGCCATCGAGGTCACGCATCGCGTTTTGCCACGCGTCGCGGTGGGACTGCTCCTCGCTCATCAGGTAGAACCCGAGAAACGCAGCGCTCTCCTGCAGCAATTGCTCGACGTCATTGACCCGGGCTACCGCCGGGTAGTCGGCCTGGGTGAGCTGCTCAACCCCTTGGCTGCCCGTACTCATCGCGCGCAGGGCCAGCAGGGAGTTGATGATCAAAATGGCAACCACCAGGCCAAAGCCGGCGATCAGCAGCCCCCGAATGGAGAGTTTGTCCAGCATGCGATGACTCCTTCTGGGCGCCTTGTGTCCGGCGCTTCACGAACCGGCCGCGGCCATTACGACCGCGGACTCGAAAGGTGGTTATTCAACCCCTGTTACGGCCGGCCGCGCTCAGAGTTGAGCCGGTTATTCAGGGCGTCGCCGCAGGGTAGACGTGCCGGGGCTCAGTCGGATTCCAGCTGTTCCCAGCGCTCGTAGCAGTGGGCCAGTTCTAACTCGACGGCTTCCAGCCGCGCCTGCAGTTCGCGCATGCGGTCACCGTCGCGCAGGGCATCCGGTTCGGTCATGGCCGTGGTCAGGCTTTGCTGTTCCTGTTCCAGGGCCTCGATCCGTGCCGGCAGGGCCTCCAGTTCGCGCGCGGTCTTGTAGGACCGTTTGCGTGGGGCCGCCGGTGCCGGCTCGGGTGCGGGCGCCGCGGGTTTGGCCGCGGGCTCGGCCTTCGCGGTCGCTCCGGACTCGCCCTCCAGCAGGCGCCGGGTGACCCGTTCGGGCAGGTCGGACCAGCCGCCGACGAACTCCTCGACCGCGCCATCGCCCGGCAGGACCAGGGTCGAGGTCGCGACGTTGTCGAGGAAAGAGCGGTCGTGACTGACCACGATAACGGTGCCGGTGTACTCGATCAGCAGCTGCTCCAGCAGCTCCAGCGTCTCCACGTCCAGGTCGTTGGTGGGTTCATCCAGCACCAGCAGATTGGCCGGGCGGAGGAACAGTTTGGCCAGCAGCAGGCGGTTGCGCTCGCCCCCCGACAGCGCCGATACCGGCTGGCGGGCACGCGCGGGCGGGAACAGGAAGTCTTCCAGATAGGACAGGATGTGGCGGCTCTCGCCGTTGACCATGACCCGGTCGCGGCCCTCGCCGACCGCATCCTGAACCGTGGTCGCCTCGTCCAGGCGGGCACGGGCCTGGTCGAAGTAGGCGATCTCCAGCTGGGTGCCCAGCTTGACGCTGCCTGCGAGCGGCTCCATCTGGCCCAGGAGCCCGCGCAGCAGGGTGGTCTTGCCGGCCCCGTTGGGTCCGACGATGCCCAGGGCATCCCCGCGCTGCAGCAGCAGGTTCACGTCGCGCACGATGGGGGTGTCGTAACCGAAATCGGCGTGTTCCGCCTCGATCACCAGGCGTCCGGAGCGTTGCTCCGGACTCAGCTTCATCTTCACCTGGCCGCCGCGTTCACGGCGTTCGGCACGCTTGCGACGCAATGCCTGAAGTGCCCGCACGCGGCCTTCGTTGCGGGTGCGTCGCGCCTTGATGCCCTGGCGCACCCAGACCTCCTCCTGGGCCAGCTTGCGGTCGAACTCCGCGCGCTGGGTGGCCTCCGTTTCCAGCCTTTCGGCCTGGCGCTCGCGGAAGGCCTCGATGGATGGTGGGTGCTCGTACAGATGCCCGCGGTCCAGCTCGAGGATGCGCGTGGCCACGCTCTCCATGAACTGGCGATCATGGCTGATGAACACCACGGTCAGTCCGCTTTCGATCAGGAACTGTTCCAGCCAGCGGATCGCGGCCACGTCCAGGTGGTTGGTGGGTTCGTCGAGCAGCAGCAATTGCGGGCGTTGCACCAGCTCGCGCGCCAGCCACACCCGTCGCTTCAGCCCGCCCGACAGCGCGGCGAACTGCGCCTCGGGATCCAGGCTCAGGTGCGAAATCGTGGTCTCCACCCGGTTCTGCAGACTCCAGCCGTCGATGGCGTCGAGTTTCGATTGCACTGGACCCATCTTGTCCAGGGCGTCCATGTCACCCGATGCCGCGGCCTGGCTCAGGTGGTGGAAACGTTCCAGCAACCGGCCGGCCTCGCCGAGGCCCTCGGCGACCACGTCAAAGACCGTGCCTTCGATCCCGGGCGGTAGTTCCTGGGTCAGGTAGGCGGTGGTCAGGCCATCCTGGCGGGTCAGTTCGCCGGAATCGGCCTGGGCCTCGCCGGTGATGACCTTGAGCAGGGTGGACTTGCCCTCGCCGTTGCGCCCGGCGATCGCGACGCGTTCGCCGGGCTCCAGGCTCATGTTGACGCCATCAAGCAGGGAGGCCATGCCGTAGGCCAGGTGGATGTTGCGCAGGGTGAGCAGTGCCATTCGAATTCCGGTCGCGAGCAAGTGTTGTTGCGGGCGCCAAGACTATCACCTTGGCGTGCCGTAGCGCGCACCGTGACGCCTTACAGGCTCGCCATCCCGGAGCAGGAATCGCATTCGTTCTGCCGCCTCCCGGGAGAGGCTGGCCCTGGTTCGTCGTCGGTGTTTACGGTGGCTTCGTCCGGCCGCCTGCGGCTCCGCTCAGACATCCAGCGCCTTGAATCCCGCGAAAAGCCTCTCCACTCGGCGCGACGACAACGGGGGGAAGGTCCAAACAACGGCCGTCCCGGCGATGTTGCTCATGGATGGAGGCTGGGTCTTCCGGCATCTTTGGCACGCTCGGCCTGCGGCCATGGCGTGCCGCGCCCGCGAAGCGGGCGCCGGGGGGCGTAGGATGTGATGAGCGCAGCGAATCGCATCACGGGTCCGCACGGCGCGGGGACCGGTGCGTTGCGCTGCGCTCAACCGCACCCTACGGGACAGGGGCTGGCTGCTGGTGTCCGGATACCGTCTGTCTTGACCTTCTCCTCCCGTATGGAGCCCCTCGCGGAGGGCGTGATGGGCTGGGAGAAGGCGCTGGATGTCTGAGCGAAGCGCAGCGTAGCGAGTTCAGCGCCGCCGGCCCAGCGCGTCCGGAGCGAGGTTCCCGGGCGAAATCCGGGTGCCCTTCTTTGGGTACTTTCTTGGGCAAGCAAGAAAGTACCTCGCGGTGCGCTCGCGAGAGAGCGCGTGGCAGGCGGCCGGACGAAGGCACCGTAAACACCGGAGGACGAACCCGGACCAGCCACAACAGGGCAGGCGGCTGGGCGAAGGCATGTAAGCACCGACGACGAGCCGTGGCCAGCCGGCGGAGTCGGCGGGGACGAGGCGGGCGTCAGGCTTCGCCCATGAGCCAGGCGCTCACGGCGCCGGCCAGGCTCATCAGCGCGAGCACGAAGATGGCGACTTCGGTGCCGGCCAGCTGGGCCAGCAGCCCGAACAGGCCGCCGATCAGTAGCAGGCCGCCGATGACGGTGTTGCTGACGGCGGTGAACGCGGCGCGCGTTTCCTGGGTTGCCATGTCGACCAGGTACGTCTTGCGGCCCAGACGCACGCCGGCATGGCTGACCCCGAGCAGGAAGAACAGGGTCGCATAGACCCAGCCGCCGGGGACCAGCGCATGGTCGGTGCCGACGGGCGCGAGCCAGACGCTCAGGGCGACCGCGATGCCGAGGCCGGCTGCAAGGAGTCCCGAGAGGATCAGGACCCAGCGGGCGGAGCGGTCGGACAGCCGGCCCCAGACCGGGGCGCTGACGGCCGAGGCCAGGCCGCTGGCGAGGATCAGCAGGCCCAGGGTGCCCAGATCACCGGCGGTCGCGTCCTCCGCGAGCAGGACGTAGAAGGGCAGTGCGAGGGCCGTGCTCATCAGCAGCGCGCGGGTCAGCACGAAGTGACCGAAGGCGCGGTCGGTCCACAGCAGGCGCATCGACTTGATGGCCTCGGTGACGGCGTTGCCGCCACCCTCGGTGGCACCCGGATCCTCGCGCAGCCGGGTGAAGGTCGCGGCGGCGACCCACCAGGCCCCGGCCGAGGCGGCCAGCAGGGCCACGAACACGCCTATGCCGGCCTCTTCCAGGTTCGCGAGCGTGAGGTAGATGCCCAGCCCCAGGGTGAAGAACCCGGCCAGCGACGCGGCGTAGCCCATCACCGTGCCGCGGCGATGCTTGGCGATGGTCTTGCCCAGCACGTCCTTGGCCGCGACCGAGTTGATCCCGCGCGAAAGCGCAAAGACCACCAGTAGCCCGAGGATGGCCCAGCCGGCGGCTGCACCCTCTAGGGTCAGCGCGACCACGGCCATGCCGGCCACCGCGAGCCCGGAGAGCAGGCTGCCGAGGATCCAGAAGCCCTTGCGGATGGCCCGCCGCCGGATGGCGGCGGCCACGAACAACTGCGGCAGCAGCGAGCCGGACTCGCGGATCGGGACCAGGAAGCCGGCGAAAGCGGCCGGGGCCCCCAGGGCGCCCAATAGCCAGGCGAGGACCAGGCGGGCCGAGGCCAGCTCGTCGCCGATCTTGCTCAGGGTGTTGGAGACCAGGTGGACGAAAAAGTTAGTCGGCTGGGCGCTGCAGGCGTTTTCCGGAATGTCCTTGCAGACGCGGGCGTCCTCGTCCCCGGCGATGGTCTCGTACAGGGAGACGATCGGGCGCGGCAGCTTGTCCGGGTCATGTTCGGCCATGGAGTCCTTCCGTTGCGTTGCCCCCGTCATTGTGAGGAGCGCAGTGACACGGCAACCTCCCACCGGAGCCACCGGGACCTGGCGCACTGCCAACTTCGGGAGGTTGCCACGTCGCCTTCGGCTCCTCGCAATGACGGCGGCTGACTAACGCCGCCCGGCCAACGGGTCGCTCGGATCGACGCTGTCGCGGAACGGTTTGCGGCGGTCGAGGTTGGTCAGCTGATAAACGTTGCCCAGCCAGTTGTTGATCACCGCCAGCGCGGTGTCGTGCCAGGTGTTGTCCAGGCGGTCCAGCAGCAGCGCCTCGGGCAGCGCCGGGATCTCGGTGCAGTGCTCCAGCGCGGCCTCGACCTGCTCGCGATGCTCGCCGAGGATCGCGGCGGCCTGCGGCATCAGGTAGTTCTCCGGCAACGGCGGGTAGGCGTCGCGTTCGCCCTGGATGTAGCGCACGACCTCGCGCTTGTATTCCTTGAGCAGGCTGATGGAGTCGTACTCCGGGTGGCCCTGGAAGAAGACCATGCGAAAGCCGTCCGGCGACGCGCCCAGGTGGATGCCGGACTGGTCGCTCTCCACCAGCACCCGAAGCCCGTGGCGTTCGAACTGTTCGCGCGAGACATCGTTGTAGCGCGAGTGCGGCACGTCGAAGCGGGTGTTCACGCCGGTGACCAGCGGGTGCCCGCGGTCCACCACGCGGTGCGGGAACACGCCCCACAGCTTTTCGCCCATGTGCCGGCGGTGTTCGCCGTAGCGTGCCTGCAGCACGGCGTGGGTGGCGAGGCAGGAGCAAAGCGTCGAGGTCACGTTTTCCCAGGCCCAGTCCACCACCTCGGCCAGCGGCTCCCAGAAGGGTTCCAGTGCCAGGTCCGGCTGGGTGACGTTGGCCCCGGTGATGATCAGCGCGTCGAGACCCTCTTTCTTCAGGTCCTCGAAGTCCTCGTAGTACTGCTTGATGTGATCGCGCCCCTTCGGCCCGCGCTTGAGCTGCGGCAGGGTGAACGGGTGGATATAGAACTGCGCGATCTGGTTGCTCTCGCCGATCAGGCGAAAGAACTGACGTTCGGTGGCCGACAGGGCGGCGTCCGGCATCATGTTCAGCAGCCCGATGTGCAGCGCACGGATCTCCTGCTGCTGCGCGAAGTCGCTGGGCAGTACGGTCTCGCCCTCGCTCTTCAGACGGGCAAAGGTGGGCAGATCGGAATAGGCGACAAGTGGCATTAGAGGCGTGCCTCCCGTTCCAGGGCCATGCAGACCAGGTCATCGAAGTCGGCCGCGTTGCGTACGCGCGCCAGCTCGGTGGTGCTGATGGTGTAGCCGTGGGTCTCGGCGATCGCCTCGTAGCGCGGCAGGCGCGCGCGGAACAGGCGCGAGAAGACCCAGCGCACGAAGGCGTCCGGATCGATCTGGGCGACGTAGTCCAGCCCCTCGTCACGCATGTATTCGGCCAGCTGCTGGTCGAGGAAGGCCTCGCGGTAGTACAGCGGCTTGGGGTCGCGCTCGGCGCGCTCGATCAGCTGGCGCTCGTCTTCGTCCGTTGCCTTGATGTACAGGATCAGGGTGTGCTCGGCCAGTGTCTCGAGCACGCCGGGGCTGTCCAGTTCGCAGACCGAGCCGCCGGCGTCATTGACGAAATGCGGGTAGCCGAACAGCGTTTGCGCCTTGTGGATGAAGTCCGGCACGTCGAGCATCGCCTGCACCTCGGCCTGGTGGTGCAGGGTCTGGCGGCGCTTGAATTCGGTCAGCGGCAGGCCGCCCAGCTCCGGGTTGCCGAGCTTGCCGAGGAAGCTCGCCACCGGGTGCAGGTTGTCCACGGTGATGTTGTTGATGATCTGGATCGAGTCCGAGCGCAACAGGTCGCGCAGGAACGGCACCGCCATCGCCTGGGCCTTGATGTTGTCCAGGATCGGCTCGCTCAGGTAGCGCGTTCCGATGCGATAGTCCCCCGAGTAGTGGAACCAGTCCTCGCGCCGGAGCATGTTGGACAGGCGCGTCTTGCCGACACCGGACATCCCCAGCAGGGTGATGCGGCGGTGCTCCTGGTTGCGGTATTCGTCGGGTGTCAGGCGCATGGGGACTCGATTAGCGTCGCAGGATGAACAGGATGCCGGCGATCACCGCCAGGCCGCTGATGACGTAATGGTCGTACTGGAACTGCAGCCCCAGCAGGCCGCGCAGGCCGAACAGGATCAGCCAGACGCCCAATAGAATGTTGCCGAGTATGCGCATCCCTGCGGAATCCTCCGGTTAGCGGATCAGTTGGCTCAGTTCGCGGAACTGCGGATCGGCCGCGTCGCGCAGCCATTCGAACAGCACCGATTCGTGGTTGGTAATGATGGCGCCGGCGGCGCGCAGGCGCTCCAGCCCGTTGCGCTTGCGCCCGGCGTCGCGCGAGCAGACCCCGTCCTCGACCACGAACACGGTCACGCCTGCGTCCAGCAACTCCAGCGCCGTCTGGGTCACGCAGATGTGCGTCTCCGAGCCGGTCAGGATGATCTGGTCGCCGCCTGTCAGGCGCGCGCGCAGGTCATCCTCGGCGCAGCAGGAGAAGGAGGTCTTGTCGGTGACCGAGCCGTAACCGTCGAGCGCTTGCTGCAGAGTGGCGGTGACTTCGCCCAGGCCCTGCGGATACTGACGCGAGACCTCGATCGGGATATCCAGCTTGCGTGCGGCCTCGATCAGACGGGCGGTATTGCGCTCGACCTCGTCCCGCGCGTCCGGCATGGCGGCCAGCAGGCGTTCCTGCAGGTCGATCAGGACCAGACGCGAGCGCGTACGCTCGCAGCGGGCTCGCGGATTGGAAGCGGCAGCGGCCATTACTCCAGCAGGCGGTTGATGGCCTCGAGATCGGTCACGCTCAGGCGGCCGGCGGCGCGCTGCAGGCGCAGCGACTCGCTGAGGAAGCCGTAGCGGGCCTCGGCGTAGTCGCGCTCGGCGCGGAAGACCTCGCGCAGGGCGAGCAGGACGTCGACCTGGGTGCGGGTGCCCACCTCGAAGCCGGCCTCGGCCGCCTCGAACGCGGACTGGGTGGAGGCCAGGGCCTGCTCCAGGGCACGCACGCGCGAGTTGTTGGAGATCACCGACAGATAAGCGCTGCGGGTGTCCTGGGTCGTGCGGCGTTCAACCAGCGACTGGCCTTCCTGCGCGGCCTGGAAATTCTCGCGCGCCTGACGGGTCAGGGCGCTGACACGACCGCCGGTGTAGAACGGGATCTCCAGCTGGATCCCGACCTGGGCTTCGGTGCCTTCGAAGAACATCGCCCCGCCGGTCGTGCCGGCATCAAGGCCGTGATAGCGGTTCTCGTTGACCGAGGCGTTCAGGTTGATGCGTGGCAGGCCCTCGGCGCGCTGGCGCTGGATCTGCTCGCGCGCGCTCTCTGTGCTCAGACGCTGGGCGGCCAGTTCCAGGTTGTTCGCCAGGGCGATATCCACCCAGGCCTGCGGGTCGGCCGGATCCGGCGGGGTCAGCTCGGCGTCGTCGCGCAGCATGTCGAGCTGCTCCCAGTAGGTATTGGTGATCACCGCGAGCTGTTCGCGGGTCAGGTCCAGCTGGTTTTCGGCGCTGATGCGCTCGGCCTCGGCAAGGTCGCGCTGGGCCTGGGCCTCGGTGACGTCGGTGCGTGCGACCAGGCCGACCTCAAAGCGGCGTTCGGTCTGTTCCAGCTGGCGCTCGATTGCCTCGACCTCGGCCTCGCGAAAGGCCAGGGTCTCCTGTGCGATCAGTACGTCGAAATAGGCCTGGGAGACGCGCAGGATCAGGTCCTGACGGGCGGAATCCAGTTCCGCCTCGGCGCGGGCGATCTCGAGATCCACCTGCACAAGATCAATGTAGTTGCGGCGGTCGTAGATGCTCTGCGAGAGATTGACGCCAAAGCTGGTCTGGCGACCGTCGAGGCTGCCGGTTTGCGAATCGCGGTCGTCGCGGTAGAACGCGCCGGCCTCGGCCTGCCCGGAGATCTGTGGCAGCAGGGCAGAGCGAGTGATCGGGCGATTTTCCAGCACGCCGCGGTATTCCGCCTCGGCGGTGCGCAGCTCCGCGTCTTCCGTGGCGGCGCGCTCGTAGACCTCCAGGAGGCTCGAGGCGGCGGCGGGGGCCGAGATCACAAGGGCCAGCCCGGCGGTGGCGAGAAGCGACGGCAGACGGTTCATGGACGCGACTCCGGAAGGATATTAGGAAAAGCCTATCCTATCAGAGCCGGTTCGGGCATGGGATCTCCACCCCATGCTGCCCGCGCCTGAAATGGGCACCCCGGGCGCCGCTCAGAATTCGAAGGCGGGCTTTGGCTCGAAGCCCACCAGCGGCTTCACGCGGGTCTCGAACAGCTCCTCGTGGCGGCAGCCGTCCTCGGTGGTGCGGATGATCAGCTGGGCCTCCATGATCGGACCGTCACCGGTAATCACGAACAGTCGCCCGCCCAGAGTCAGGTAGGGCTCGAGGAAGTCGTCATATTCGGTCATGCCGCCGGTCAGGATGATCGCGTCGTAGCGCGGGCGCGGCGGGGTCCAGTCGGGGGTCACCGAGGCGGTGCGCAGTTGCGCGTTCTCGATGCCGAGATCGGTCAGGCGGTTGCGGGCGGCCAGGCGCAGCTCGTCGATGCGCTCGACGCTGTCGACCTGGGCCGCCAGATGGGACAGGCAGGCCGTGACGTAGCCGGAACCGGTGCCGATCTCCAGCACGGTTTCGGTCGGCTGCGGCGACACGGCCTGCAGCAGGCGGCCGATCACGACCGGCGGCAGGGTGTTCTCGTCGTGCCCCAGGGGGATCTCGGAATCGGCGTACGCCAGGGCCTGATAGGGCTCGGGCATGAAACGCTCGCGCGGGAGCGTTTCCATTACGTCCAGTACACGGGTGTCCAGCACGTCCCAGGGGCGGACCTGCTGTTCGACCATGTTGATCCGGGCCTTGGCGTAATCCATCGCAGTTTCCTCAGTGCGCTCGACAGCCGCGAAAGAGTACGTTCACGGGCCGAAACAGGCAAGTAGGAGCCTGCTCGCAGGCGAATGCCCCTGCCCGCGTCGGACTCTGGCGGGGGCATTCGCCTGCGAGCAGGCTCCTACGCGTCGGGGTGTTCGTCGAGGGCGGCGGCAATGGCGCGAACGCGCTCGCGCTGCAGGGCCTCGCCCAGTGCCTTGCCCTTGTGTCCCTCGGCTATCAGGGCCGCCGGCTGCACGCCTTGCGCGGCCGCCACTGCGCGGCGCACCGCGTCGGCCTGTGGATAGGGCTTGTCTTCCCAGCCGGTGCGGCCGCGGAAGTCCGCCTCCACCGCCAGCAGGAAGGGCTCCACGTTCTCCGGGCGGCGCAGGACGTCCAGGCCGTCGACCAGCTTCATCAGGGTCTTCGGGCGCAGCTCGAATACGCGATGCACCAGCCCGTGGTAGCGCGCCACGCGCACCGCCAGGTCGCGGTAGCGATTGGGTATGCGCAGGCGTTCGGTCAGGGCGCGGATCAGGTCCACCCCGCGTTCCTCGTGCCCGTGATGGCTGGGCAGGATCTCCGGGTCAGTGGTGCCCTTGCCGAGGTCGTGCACCAGCGCGGCGAAACGGACCTCCGGTGCATCGGAAAGCTGGGTCGCCTGGTCCAGCACCATCAAGGTATGCACGCCGGTGTCGATCTCCGGGTGGTAGCGCTCCGGCTGCGGCACGCCGAACAGCCGCTCGATCTCGGGGAACAGGACGGCGAGTGCCCCGGCCTCGCGCAGCACCTCCAGAAAACGCCGTGGTGCCGGACTCTTCAGGGCCTTCTCGCATTCCGCCCAGACGCGTTCGGGTACCAGGGCGTCGACCTCGCCGGAGGTGACGAGCTCGCGCATCAACGTCAGCGTGTCGGGCGCGACCTCGAAGCCCCATGGCGCAAGCTGGGCGGCAAACCGCGCCACGCGCAGCAGGCGCACCGGGTCCTCGGCGAAGGCGGGGGAGACATGCCGCAGTCGGCGCGCCTCCAGGTCGGCCTGGCCGTTGTAGGGGTCGATCAAGCGGCCGTCGGCGTCCTCGGCCATCGCGTTGATGGTGAGATCGCGGCGTTCGAGATCGTCCTCCAAGGTGACCTCGGGCGAGGCATTGAACTGGAAGCCGTGATAGCCGCGTGCGGTCTTGCGCTCGGTGCGCGCCAGCGCGTATTCCTCGTGGGTTTCGGGATGCAGGAAGACCGGGAAGTCGCGCCCGACCGGCCGAAAGCCATTGGACTCCATCGCCTCCGGCGAGCTGCCGACAACGACGTAGTCGCGCTCCGTGAACGGGCGCCCTAGCAGGCGGTCGCGAACCGCACCGCCGACGAGATAGGTCTGCATGGCGGTTACCGGTTCACCCTTCGATCAGCCGCGGCTGGCCCCGCGATTGAGCGTGCGCAGGTGCTGCATGCGGGCCTCGCGCCCCGCGCCCCCACCGCCCAGATAGCTGGGGGCAATGGATTCTAAGCGGGTCGGGCAGGGCAGCTGCTGTTCGCCGTCGCAGACCGAGTCGATGGTCAGCGAGGCGAAGTTGTCGCGCGACAACGGCTTGCCGGGCACGAACTCGAGCACGCTGGCCTGCAGCTTGCCGGCCCAGTCGGGCAGGCCGATTACTGGGCGCCGGTGGCCGGAGACCCGGCCCACATACCGCACCAGGTCGCCCAGGGTGTAGGTCTTCGGGCCGCACAGCTCGAAGCCCTGGCCGAAGGTATCCTGGTCTTCCAGGGCCTCGACGAAGTGCTCGGCCACATCGCCCACGAACACCGGGGCGAAGCGCGCCCGGGCACGCGCCAGTGGCATCACGGGCGAGAATTTCAGCAGCGTCACGAAGCGGTTCAGGAAGGAGTCTTCCGGCCCGAAGATGACGGAGGGGCGGAAGACAGTGACCGCCAGGGATTCGCTGGCGAACACGGCCTGCTCGGCCGCACCCTTGCTGCGCAGGTAGTGGCTGGGGGCGTCGTCCATGTCCGCCTTCAGCGCGCTCATCTGCAGGAAGCGGCGCACGCCCTGCGACTCGGCGGCGGCCAGGGCCTTCTCGGTCAGCTCGGTGTGGGCGGCGCGGAAGCCGGCCCCACTGTGGCCACGCTCGTTGAGGATGCCGACCAGGTTGATCACCGCGTCCTGGCCCGCGAACAGGCGTTCCAGGGTGGCGGGATCATGGGCGCTGCCCTCGACCAGGTCGACCTCGGGGTTGACCAGGAGGTCGCGATGGCGGTGCGGGCGGCGCGACAGCACGCGGACCTTCAGGCCGCGGTCAATCAGTCGGCGGATGATGTGGTGGCCGACAAAGCCCGTGCCGCCGAGCAGGCAGACATTGCGAATCGAATCGATCGACATGGGGCAAGGTCCTTCCGAAAGCGAATGCGGATCGTCTTATACTCGGGTGACCCGCATTGTTCAAACTAGCAAATAGTTGACCTGTGTTTCCCGTGGCCTGTTTCCGGGTCACCAATCCGAGGCGCCGACATGACCGAACTGACCGCGATCAACCCTGCGACCGGCGAGATGCTCGCGCGTTATCCCCGCATGGATCGGGACGGGCTGGAGGCCGCCCTGGCACGCGCGGCCAGCGCCGCACCGGACTGGGCGGCACGCCCGGTGGCGGAGCGCGCCGCCCGCCTGCACGACCTGGCCGGGGTGCTGCGCGACGCGCGCGAGACCCTGGCGACCACCGCCACCCGCGAGATGGGCAAGCGGCTGGTCGAGGCGCGCGCCGAGGTCGACAAGTGTGCCAACGCCTGCGAGTACTACGCCGAGCACGGCCCGGACTTGCTGCAGGACACGATGATCGCCTCGGATGCGAGCCGTTCCTTCATCGCCTGGCAGCCACTGGGGACCGTGTTGCTGGTGATGCCCTGGAACTTTCCCTACTGGCAGGCCTTTCGCCAGGCGATCCCGGCCACGCTGGCCGGCAATACCGTGCTGCTGAAGCACGCGTCCAATGTCCCCGGATGTGCCGAACATCTGGAACGGGTGTTCACAGCGGCCGGTTTTCCCGAGGGCGTGTTCCGCAACCTGCCGGTTGGCTCCGATGCGGTGGAGGGCATCATCTCTGACCGTCGCGTGCAGGGCGTCAGCCTGACCGGCTCCGAAGGCGCCGGCCGCGCGGTGGGGGCTGCGGCCGGCAAGGCCCTGAAGTCCTCGGTGCTGGAACTGGGCGGCTCGGATGCCTTCGTCGTGCTGGCGGATGCCGATCTCGACCACACCGTGGAGCAGGCGGTACGCGGGCGCTTCCAGAACAACGGCGAGACCTGCATCGCCGCCAAGCGCTTCATCGTCGAGGAGGCCATCGCGGATGCCTTCGTCGAACGCTTCCAGGCGGCCATCGAGGCCCTGGTCATCGGGGATCCGATGGACGAGGGAACGAACATCGGACCGCTGGCGCGCGATGACCTGCGTAGCGAGTTGCACGACCAGGTGACTCGCAGCGTGGCGGCCGGCGCCCGCCTGGTGGCGGGTGGCGAGCCCCGCGACGGGGCGGGGTACTTCTACCCGCCCACGCTACTGGATGCCGTGGAGCCCGGCATGGCGGCCTTCGACGAGGAGACCTTCGGCCCGGTCGCGGCGGTCACCCGGGCGCGCGACGCGGATCATGCCATCGAGCTCGCCAACCGCTCGCGCTTCGGCCTGGGCGGCAGCGTCTGGACCGCCGATCCGGTACGTGGCGAGGCCCTGGCTCGGCGTCTGGAATGCGGCTGCGCCTTCGTCAACGGCATCGTCAAGAGCGACCCGCGCCTGCCCTTCGGCGGCGTGAAGGACTCCGGCTACGGCCGCGAACTCTCCGAGCTCGGCATCCGCGAATTCGTCAACGCCAAGACCATCTGGGTCGGTTGATCGGTGCCCATCGAAGGTTGATCCGCGTCGCCTCGAGTATGTGGGTCTAGTGGGCCGGGGTGGGCCTCGACTTCGCGCGGTAGAGGCCGAGCTCGAGACGGTGGTGGCGGTCGGCGTGATCGCGCTTCTCGAGGATGCGGGCGATCAGGGGCTGGTCCTGGTCCAGTAGCTGGGCGGCCAGGCCGTTGCGGTCGCGAGGCAGATAGCCCAGGTGATGGTCCATCCAGCGCACGGCGACGGCCCGGCCGTCGTGGGTGTTGGTGCGTTCGCGTTCCACGGTCAGGGCCTGGCCGCGCTTGAGGATCTCCCACAGCCGGGGCGCCTCGTGGTGGCGGAAGCCGGCCAGGGGGATGCGGTCCAGCAGTTCCTCGGTGGTGGCGGTGCGGTTGTAGGTGCCGCGCTCGGCGTAGTAGCCGGCGAGCGGCGGGACGGGGCGTGCCTGGCGGTTGTGCGACATGTTCGGACTCCTCGGTGTTGCCTGGGTGTCCGTTGTAGCACCGGGGGTGGCTCACAGGATGAGCCACCCCCGAAATCGGTTCTTATCCGTTGGCCTAGGGAAACACGGATTAATGTACACACTCGCGTTGGTACCCCAGGTTTTCCGAGCCAAGGCGCGGCGCGCAGCCGGTAGTGGTTCTACCGGCCCGTTTTTGACCGATTCGGGCCGCAACGCAGGATCGGGGAACCTGGGGTGCCAACCCCGAAGGGGCTCGGCCTCTTTTGCGCACGCACGGCGTTGCGGCTCCCTTGTGCAGAATGACTGCACGGCGGTCGCCGCGCCTTGTTCGCACGCAAAAGCGACTCGAGCGCGAGCGTGTACATTAATCCGTGTTTCCCTAGGTGTACTGGTGAGCGGCGCGCGCGAGGTCGCTGGCCACGCGCTGGCGCAGGTCGGCGGGCGCCAGCACCTCGACGCCCGGACCGTGGCGCAGGATCTCCTGGACCAGCTCGGTCGGGTCGGCGTAGGGAATACGGAGGCGATACGCGTCGCCCTCGTATTCGCCGATCTGCTCCGGGTGCCAGATCTCGTCGGCGACCCAGCGGGCATGTTCCGGGGTGAAGCGCAGCACGGCCCATTCCTGTGCGGGACCGGTGAAGATGCCAAAGGCGTCCCCCGTATGAGCATCCAGGGTCGCCTCGTCGATGGTGCGGTAGGCGGACTCCACCGGCTGCACCGAGCGGATGCGCTCCAGGGCGAAGGTGCGCAGGTCCCGGGCCTGCTCGCACCAGGCGATCAGGTACCAGTTGTCGCGGTAGTAGAGCAGGCGCTGCGGGTGCACGACGCGACAACTCGCGGCGTCCCGGGCACGGCCGTGATACTCGATCTCGACGGGGTGCTCGTCCAGGGTCGCAGCGGCCACGGCCTGAAAGCTTTCGCCGCGGCTGCCGCGCTGGGCCAGCGGCTGGATGTGGATGCGGCGGCGCACGGTGTCCGGCTGGTGCCCGCCGCTGGCGAGCAGCTCGCGGATGCGGCCCTTCAGTGGCCCCAGCGTGGGCGCCAGCAACCCGGGCTGCACGTCCTCCAGGAGTTGCTCCATGGTCAGCAGCGCCAGCAGCTCGGATTCGTTGAACCACAGCCCCGGCAGCTCGAACGCCGGGGCATCCTGTGCGTAGCGGTAGCCATTGGCCTGGGCATCGTATTCGATGGGTGCCTGCATGAAGTCGCGCATGTATTCGAGGTCGCGCTTGACGGTCGCGCGCGAGACCTCGAGACGCTCCATCAGGTCGGCCAGCGAGGGCGGCCGCCGCCCCTGCAACAATCGGTGCAGGTGAAAGATACGCTCGGCGCGGTTCACGGGCGGGGCAGGGGTCGATGCATGCCCGGGGACGCTACCCATTCGCCCGGGGCCCCGCAAGCGACGCGCCGGGGCGCCGGATGCCCGCCGGGTCGCTTGCGGCGCTTGCGGGCGACCGTCCCGGTGGTCAGTGGAGGCGCCGGCTGACGCGGATGATCTCCTCGTCGGAGGCGAGGATCTCGCGCTGGAAGCCGTGGCGTTGGGCGAGCGCGAGCATGCCGCCGTTGTGGCGCAGCACCTCGCCAAACAGTTCGCGCAGGCCGGCGTTGCGGGCGGAATCGATGACCGCCTCCATCAGGAGGCTGCCCACACCGCGGCCCTGCCAGGCGTCACTGATGACCACGGCGAACTCCGCGCTCTCGCCGTCGGGTTCGGTGGTGTAGCGGGCGACGCCGACCTGCACCTCCCGGCCCGTGTGGTGGTCGACCGCGATAAAGGCCATCTCGCGGTCGTAGTCGATCTGGGTGAAGCGCACGAGCATCTCGGGCGTGAGTTCGTCCATCGAGCGCATGAACCGGAGATAGCGGGACTTCTCCGACAGGCTGCGCACGAATTCCTGCTCGATGGCAGCGTCCTCGGGCCGGATCGGCCGGAGCTCGAGCTCATGGCCGTCGCGGGTGGTGACCTTCCGGGCCATGTGGCCGGGATAGGGGTGGATGGCCATGTGTGCGTAGTCACGGCCGTCGTGCGCGGGATCGGCCAGTTCGATGCGGGCGTCCACGGCCATCACGCCGTTCTCGCCGGCCTGCAGGGGGTTGATATCCAGCGCCGCGAGTTCGGGTAGCTCGCAGGCCATCTCCGAGACCCGGAGCAGGACCTGTTCCACCGCGCCCTCGCGCACCGGGGGCGCGCCGCGAAAGGTGCCAAGGGTGCGCGCCGCGCGAGTCTGCGCCATCAGGCGCCGGGCCAGCGAGGGGTTCAACGGCGGCAGGGCGACGGCCTGGTCGCCGATGACCTCCACCGCGGTCCCGCCCAGTCCGAAGGCGATGACCGGGCCGAACACCGGGTCGCGCGAGATCCCCACCAGCAGTTCGCGAACATGCCCGACCTCGGCCATGCGTTCCACGCTCACGCCTTCAACTTCGACCTCCGGGAATTGCTCGTGGATCTGGTCGAGCATCTCCTGGGCCTGCTGGCGCACGGCCTGCACGCTGCGCAGGTTGAGTCGTACACCGCCAAAGTCGCTCTTGTGGGTGAGGTCGGGCGCACTGATCTTGAGCGCGACCGGGAAGCCCAGGGTCTCGGCGGCCAGCATCGCGTCGGCCGGATCGCGGGCGAGGATGCTGGGACTGCAGGGGATGTGGAAGGCGGCCAGCACGGCCCGGGACTCGCGCATGCTCAGGACCCTGCGGCCCTGGCTGCGTGCGTGTTGCAGGATCAGGCGCGCGCCCTCGATATCCGCGGGCTGGTCATCGCTGCGGGGGCCGGGGACCTGCAGCAGCATGCGCTGGTTGCGTCGGTGTTCGATCAGCCAGGCGAAGGTCTCGACCGCGCCTTCGGGCGTGCGGAACTGGGGGATCCCTTCCGCGTCGAAGCGATTCCGGGCGCGGGCCACCAGCGGGTCGCCCATCCAGCAGGCCAGCACCGGCTTGTGGCTTTTGCGGGCCTGTTCGATCACGGCCTCGGCACAGGCGTCGGGGTCGGTCATGGCCTGCGGGGTGAGCAGGACGCTCGCCATGTGAACCCCGGGGTCCGCGAGCACGATGCGCAGGGCTTCGCCATAGCGTTCGGGGGTGGCGTCGCCGAGGATGTCCACCGGGTTGCCATGCGACCAGTGGGCGGGCAGCAGGGCGTTGAGTGCCTCCAGCGTGCCGTCGGCCAGCGTGGCCAGGTTCAGGCCGAGGTCGGCGGCCCGGTCCACGGCCATCACGCCGGGTCCGCCGCCGTTGGTGAGGATGGCGAGATCCTCGCCGCGCAGGCGCACGCCGCTGGCCAGTGTCTGGGCTGCGGAAAACCACTGCGACACGCGCTCCACCCGGACCACACCGGCGCGCTGCAGGGCCGCGTCGAACACCGCATCGGAGCCCATCATCGCCCCGGTATGGGTGGCGGCCGCCTGGGCGGTGGCCGCGTGGCGAGCGGACTTGAGGACTACCACGGGCTTCATGCGCGCGGCGGCGCGCAAGCCCGACAGAAAGCGCCGCGTGTGGCGGATGCCCTCGACGTACAGCAGGATGCCCTGGGTCTCGGGGTCCACCGCGAGGTAGTCCAGCAGCTCGCCGAAGTCGACGTCTGCGGCGTCGCCGGTCGAGGCCACGCTGGAAAACCCGATGCCGGTGGGCTCCGCCCAGTCCAGGACGGCGGTGATCAGCGCCCCGGAGCTGGAGATCAGCCCGAGCTTGCCGGGCAGCGCCTGGTTGTGGCTGAAGGTCGCGTTGAGCCCGATGCCCGGGCGCATGATGCCCAGGCAGTTGGGGCCGATCAGGCGCATGCGGTAACGCTGTGCGATCTCGACGCATTCCTGCTGCAGGCGTTCGCCCTCTCGGCCGGCTTCGCCGAAGCCGGCCGAGAGGATGACGGCGCCGCGCAGGCCCGCCTCGCCACAGTTGCGCAGGATGCCGGGGACGGCCCGAGCCGGGGTGGCGATCAGCGCCAGGTCCACCATGTGCTCGCCGGGTTTCAGCTCGGGCACGCAGTGCAGGCCCTGTACCTCGGCGTATTTGGGATTTACCGGGAGCAGGGTGCGCTTGAAGCCGGCCGCCAGGAGGTTGGCCAGCACCGTGCGGCCGACGCTGCCCTCGCGTTCGGATGCGCCGAACACGGCGACACCGCGCGGATTGAACAGCTTGTCCAGGATGTGGGTTCCCATGCATGCTCTCGGTTATGACGTGCCCAGTGTCTTCATAGCATGAATCTAGCGTTCTTCTCGCCGGACGCCGGCCTTGAGCACGACAATGGTCCCGGCCACCCGGAATGTCCGGAGCGGCTGAGCGCAATCCGTGACCAGCTGGTGGCCAGCGGGCTGGATCCGTGGGTCCTGCATCGCGAGGCGTTCCCGGCGACGCGGGCGGACCTGCGCCGGGTTCACACACGCGACTTTATCGACACCATCCAGCAGCACGTCCCGGAAGGGGGGCGGGTGATGCTGGATGGCGACACGGCCTTGTCGCCGGGGAGTCGCGAGGCCGCGTTGCTGGCGGCCGGCGCGGGCATTGGCGCGGTGGACTGGGTTATGGGGGCGGCGAACCGGCGGGCCTTCTGCGCGGTGCGGCCACCGGGGCACCACGCCCGTGCCGACCGGGCGGCCGGGTTCTGCCTGTTCAACAACGTGGTGATTGCCGCCCGCCATGCACAGGAGCGCCATGGTGTGGGGCGCATCGCCATCGTCGACTTCGACGTGCACCATGGCGACGGCACCGAGTCCCTGGTGGCGGGTGATGACGCTATCCTGTTCGCTTCCGCCTTCGAGCATCCGGCTTATCCCGGGTCGGGCATCCCGCCGCTGGCCGACAACTGCCTGAATGTCCCGGTACCCGGCGGATCGTCGGGGGAACAGTGGCGCGACGCGGTGGCTGGGGCCTGGTTCGATGCGCTGGACGCCTTTGCCCCGGAACTCGTGCTGATCTCCGCCGGATTCGATGCCCATCGCGAGGACGAACTCTCGCGCCTGTTGCTGGCCGAGGATGACTACGCCTGGATCACTCGTGAGCTGGTGGCCCTGGCCGAGCGTCACGCCGATGGGCGCGTGGTCTCCATGCTGGAGGGTGGCTACGCCCTGAGCGCCCTGGGACGCAGTGTGGTGGCGCATATGCGTGTCCTTGGTCCGTTCTGAGCACACCCGCGCACACTTCTGACCCGTAGCGGGGCGAGGGGCGGGGCCATCGGCACGCGAGTCCCTGCCTCGGTGACTTCGGGTGAACGATGCGCCCGGCGCGGTTCATCGGAATCAGTGAAGTGGTGGGTGCTTCCGAAACATCAGGTGGAGGACATGCCCCTTGGCCGCGTTGCGAGTCTTTTTCGTGGGGCGGGGGGCTCCTGCTGGGCCTTGTGCACAGGTGACTCGCCGCTGGCGGTTGCGCTGTGGGTCGGCTGGTCGGCCGGAGTGCGGGCGGCAATGGCGCTTTTCAGGGTTTGCAGCGTTAACTCTGGATCGGTTTGCCATTGGGGGTGCCTGGGCGTCCGGGCGTGGCTGCGGCGCCCTGCGCTGGACGGTAATGCCTTCGAGGCAGGCCTCCAGGATCAGGTTCCGGATGGTTTCGTGGACGGTGTCGCGGCTATGCGGGCCGCAGCAATCGGTCGGGGCAATGATGCCCGAGTCCAGCAGATCCCGGAGTTCCTGCCCGCGCCACTCGGCCACGACCCGGCGGGAGTGATCGTCGATGATCCGCAGCGAGGGGTCGGGGTTTTCAAGCCATGCGTCGAGGGTGAACATGTTAACTCCTTGCAAACGAGAACGATTCGCATTTATGTTCCTCGAAGGGGAGGCGGGAGTCAAGCAATGAATCGCAGTTTTTGCGGCAAGATGCGGATCCTGTGATCGCTCCGCGTCTCCCGGGCTTCTTTTGGAGCTATGGGATGGTGTTCGATCAGGGGTGGTCGAGCCGCACGAGCAGGCGTCGGGCATTGTCCGCCAGTGGCGGTGAGCGATGGACCGCCCCCAGGCCTGCGCAAGTGGGTGAGCGCTCGCCTTTCATGAGGATGACGGCCCCGGTATCCAGCGTCACCGGCGGATGCCCCCCGAGAACGCCCTCGTTGTCGCCACAACGCAGCCGGTCCCGGTTCACGTAGCGATCGTCTGCATATTCGGTCCCGGGTCCGGTGTAGCTGCAGACCATCCGCAGGACGTTGTTGTCGACATGGAACATCGGACACGGTTGACCGTGCAGAACCTCGAGCTGGATGCGAACGCTGAGCGCGTGGGCGGCCACCGCGAAGTTGTGTGCCAGCCGCTCGAGGTCGTATGCCAGACGGTGGACCCTGAACGGGGACAGGGCGGTGTGCTCCAGAAGCCGTTCACGCACTTGGTCTGGCCGGCAGCAGGTGTTCAGGACCATGTCGCTTTCACTTGCGGCTAGTGCGCGGGCCTGCTCCTGCAACGGTGCATTCATGCACCGCCGCCATATGAGGGCATTCACATCGTTGCGGTGAATGCCCTTGAGCTCGGCAGCCCGGTCAACAAAGCGGTGCCGCGAACGCGCCGCGGCTGGTGGCGAGGTTTGAGTAGCCGTCATGCGGGAACGTCCGACCGAGTGTCGCTGGCGGCCGGGGCTTCCGCCTCGCGCTCCGCGGCCTCGGGCCCCAGGTGCCAGACCGGGAAGGGGTCCGCGTAGCTCAGCCAGCGTTCTGGACCGGCTGTCATCTCGTCGTCCGTCAGGAGACATGCGTCGAGACGCTTGCGCATCGCATCCGCGTCCATGTGGATGCCGATCAGCACGATTTCCTGGCGCCGGTCGCCGAAATGTTCATCCCAGACGGGAGCGATTGCGGTTGCCCACCAGTCTTCGTCGGTCGGACGCTTTTCGGGGGGTACGGAGGCCCACCAGAACCCCGCGGCGTGGTGAGTCAGCGCGCCGCCAGCCTGAGACAGGGTGCCGACCCAGTCGGGGCGCGAGGCCAGCCAGAACCAGCCCTTGCTGCGGATGATGCCGGGCCACTCCTCGTGCAGGAGGGCGAAGAAGCGCTCCGGGTGGAACGGCCGATTGACGCGGTAAACGATGCTGGAGATGCCGTATTCCTCGGTCTCCGGGGTATGTCCACCCATCATTTCCTGGGCCCAGCCGGCGGCCTGGGAGGCGCGGTCGAAATCGAAACGCCCGGTGCCCAGCAGTTGCTGCGGCGATACCTTGCCGTGGGTGGTCTCGATGACCTTGGCTTCGCGGTTTAGGGCGCGCACCACACCGCGCACGGTATCCACCTGATCCGCCGAGGCACGGTCCATCTTGTTGAGGATGATTACGTCCGCGAACTCGATCTGGTCCACCAGCAGGTCGACCACCGTACGTTCGTCGTCTTCACCCAGGGACTCGCCGCGCTCGCCCAGGAAGTCGCTGGAGGCGTAATCCTGCAACAGCGCGCCGGCGTCCACGACCGTCACCATGGTGTCCAGACGCGCCACGTCGTCCAGGCACTGGCCATCCTCGTCGCGGAAGGCAAAGGTGGCGGCCACCGGCATGGGTTCGGAGATGCCGGTGGACTCGATCACGAGGTGATCGTACTGGCCGGATTCGGCGAGACGGCGAACCTCGACCAGGAGGTCGTCGCGCAACGTGCAGCAGATACAGCCGTTGGTCATCTCGACCATGCGGGCGTCGGTGCGGGTAACCGCATCCTGACCGCCACGGATCATGGCGCTATCGATATTCACCTCGCTCATGTCGTTGACGATCACGGCGACGCGCAGGCCTGCCTGATTGTGCAGGATATTGTTTAGCAGGGTGGTCTTGCCGGCTCCGAGAAAGCCGGAAAGGACGGTAACGGGCAGACGTTTCATGGTGCCTCCTGATATTCGGTTGCGGGCAGTGTTCGGGGCTATCGGCTGTAGACGTGTTCGGTCTTTTCCTGGCGTTCCTTGACCTCGATGCAGAGGGTCGCCGTCGGGCGTGCCAGCAGGCGGGGCAGACCGATCGGTTCGCCGCTTACCTCGCAGTAGCCGTAATCGCCGGTTTCGACGCGGAACAGGGCCGCATCGATCTTTCGGAGTAGGCGGCCTTCGCGCTCCTGCACCCGCATCGACAGAAGACGCGACTCCTCCATTGCCGCCCGGTCGAGCTCGTCCGGGGTGCGTTCGTTGTCGCGCAGTCCGTCCCGGGCGCCCTCCATGTCGGCCAGGATCTCCTCGCGCATGTCGAGCAGGCGCTCGCGGAAGTACGCAAGCTGGGCCTCGTTCATGTAGGCCTCGTCAGGCATGGCCAGCAGTTCGTCACGGGTCATGGGGTTCCGTCGGTTGCGCGTGGGATGTTATACCATAACGTTTCGATTGAGCCCCGACAACACGGATCGGCCACCGTCCTGTGATGGGGTCGACCCGCCTGCAACAAGGTGTCTTATGTCCTCTAAATGTGTGTCTCCGGTCTCGCCGGATAGGGAAACCTCCGCGCCGGATCCGCTACCGGATATTGCCGCGTCGGCTGCTACGCACGCCTCCGCGCTCGACTGGGTGGGTATGGAAGACATCACCCTTCCGCTGTATCTGACCGGCCAGCCAGTGATCGCCCGGGCTAGCGCGGGAGTGAGCCTCGACGACGCGGGCGCGCGCGGCATCCATATGTCACGGCTCTACGGGGCCCTACGGCAGCTGGAGTCCCGCGAGTTGGACGTTGCGCGCCTGTGTGGCGTGCTCGAGGCGTTTCTGGCTTCGCACGATGGTCTGTCCAGCGTGGCCGAGGTCCGTCTTGCCGGGGAGCTGCCGCTGGAACGGCCGGCCCTGGTCAGTGCCGCCGCGGGCTGGAAGCGCTACCCGTTCCGGATCGCTGCACGCAGCGAGTCCGGGGCGGTGTCCCTGGAGCTGGAGGTTCAGGTGGGCTATTCCTCCACCTGTCCCTGCTCCGCCGCCCTGGCGCGGCAGGCGATCCAGGAACAGTTCGACCGCGACTTCACACGCTCGGCCGTGGATGCGGCAACCGTGCGCGAATGGCTGGGCCGGGCCGAGGGCATTGTCGCGACGCCCCATAGCCAGCGCAGCGAGGCAACCGTCACGGTCGGTCTGGATCCGCTGGTATCGAGGTTGCCCCTGCCCGACCTGATCGATCGCGTCGAACAGGCGCTGGGCACCGCCCTGCAGACCGCGGTAAAGCGTATCGACGAGAAGGCCTTCGCGCTCGCCAACGGCCGCAACCTGATGTTCTGCGAAGACGCCGTACGGCGCCTGGACAGCACCCTGCGCCCGGAGTACTCCGCCCGCGGCTATCGCATCCAGGTTCGCCACCGCGAGAGCCTGCATGCACACGACGCCGTGGCGCGGGTCGTGCGTCTGCCGTCAGCGGAACGCTGAAGCAGCCAGTCGGACCGTGGACCGCCACAAGGCGGTGGGGTTGGTCAGGCATCTGCCACGTCGCTTTTCGGCAAGTGTGTGGACACGTAAAAAAGCCGCCGGATACGCAATCCGGCGGCAATGCTTACGGAGGTTGGAGAGACCAAAGGCAGGAAGTCACCGTTCGTCCTGGCGACACACAGCTGTCCGGGCTGCGCATCTAAATGAGAATCATACGCACTTGCGGTGCATTGTCAAACGGACTGAGGCCTGTTCGGGCCCAGGGGGACGATGGCGTAGCCCGTGCTACGGCCCGGACGGCACTGACTGCGGGGTGCCTGCCGCGTCGGGCAGGCTGCGATGCCGGTCGGCCATCGGCTCGGCCGCGATCAGGTAATCCGCCCCGTGCCGGAGGCCCTCCTTGCTTCGGGCCAGCGGCAGGGCGGTTTCCCGCAGCGCCTCGATCTTCTGGTGCATGGCCTTTGCCAGGCTATCGTCATTGAAGTGCGACAGCTGGCGCAGGCACAGGTCGAGCTGGCCGTTGACGAAGCGCTCGCGGTAGTGAATCGGGAAATAGCGGACATCCAGAACCCGGAAGCCGGCGATCCCGAGATGGCGCATGACCCAGGACGAAGGGTATTCGCGATAGGGGCGGTTCCCCGCGAGCAGCAGGCAGGCATCCCGCAGGCGACCGATTTCGCGCACGATGCGGTCGGACTCGGTCTTGGGTTCGGTCATTACATAGGGTTCCACGCCGACGAGATACAGCCGCTCGCCCACGTGGGGTCGCAGCCGGTGCAGTGCGCGGTCCTGCCAGTAGGGGGCGAAGCCTTCGATCGCGCCGATGAAGTAGTCGAGCAGGACGGTATCGAAGCGTTCACCAAACAGCAGCTGCTCCGACATCCAGTTGCCGACCATGATGCGGTCCTGGCGGCGACGGGCCGTGCCCGCTGCCTTCTTCACGGTCGTCGCCATCTGATTGGAGGCAGTTACGGCCGTCCAGCGCTCGGTGTCCAGGCCACATATCCATTCGACCGACTTCCGCCCGGTTCCGGCATCCAGAAAACTGCCCCAGGGACGCTCACCCTGGAGCTTCTCGATCGCCTGGAAGATCGGCGAATCCGCTGCCTTGGCGGTCGATGAAGTCGTGTGGGAGCTTTTCTTGTGCGTAGTTTTGAGAGGCATTTTTCAACTCCTGGGTCGGCCCTCGAATTGAATAGGCCGAGGGCCGTCAGTTCAGCGCCAGATCGCGACCATGCGGGCGACGAGAGCGAGTACGACGTTCACCAGTACGAGTACCGGGGCGAAGGGCTGGTCCAGCGGGAGGCTTAGACTCCAGGCGATCAGGAATCCTGCCAGGGCGAGCGACTGCGCCCACAGGAAGTGGCCGCGAAGGTCGCGCGCCAGATGGGCGGCGCCCCAGGCTGGGAGCAGCAGGCTGGCTAGCGCGGCTGGCAGGCCCAGGACCATGCTGCCGAGCACGATCGCCGCCACCAGCCAGGCAATCTCCGTCAGGCGCAGCCATGCTGCCGGGGCGCGCTTGGCGGGCACGTCGGGGGCGAGCTGAGCATGGCGCCATACCTTCAGCAAGCCGGGTACTAACATGAGACTGGCGAGTGCCAGTGCCGCAACAGCCCAGAGTTCCTGCGGTCCCGCGAAGTACAGCTGACCCTCGGCCCAGGCCGCGGCGGCGAGGCTGGCCTGCGAGAAATTGGCCGCGAGCAACGTGACCGCGGCCAGTCCGGCTAGGAAAACGGCAAGCGGTAGACGCTCGCGGTCCGGAGTGCGTTGCAGCAGCGCCATTACGCCAGCGCCTAGGGCCAGTGCCACGGGCAGTACCGGCCAGTGCAGCACGGAGGCCAGGACCCCGCCGGCCGCCGCCCATTGGCCAAGTGCCAGTGCCTGCCAGACTGAGCCGCGCAGGAACAGCCCGGCTCCGGCCAGCGCGAGTACAGCCGTGACCAGCAGCCCGGCGACGAACGGAACGAGCAGGAGGTCACCCAGCATCGAAGTAGCCCTCTAGTGGGTGGTTCTCCACGCCGATGGCTCGCAGGAAGTCATCATCGTGGCTGGTCATGACCAGTGTCGCGTTGGCTGGAAGTGCGGCGATCAGGTCGACGGCGTCACCCCGCACCTCGGCGTCAAGGTGGTTGGCCGGCTCGTCCAGCAGGACCAAGCGCTCACGTGACGGTTGTGCGCTGCCGCTGTGCAACGCGGCGGCGAGACGCAGGAGTTGCCACTGACCGCCGCTCAGGCGGTCGAGCCGGCGATCGAGCAGTGCCTGTATGCGGGGTTGATCCGGAGTATTTGCCCCCATCGCCCGGAACCAGTCGTGTCCGGACAAGGGCCAAGGCTGTCGCCGGGGATGGTCCTGTCCCAGCAAGCTGACATCAACATTGGGTGCGAGGTGCAGCCGGCCGCCATGCACCCGTGCCTGGCCCGTAACGGCCTTCAGTAGCAGGGATTTGCCAACGCCATTGGGGCCGGTCAAGGCCCAGCGCGCACCATTGGGTATATCAACTGACAATGGCCCCAGCACCGGACGATCAAATCCGAGCCGGGCGGACTGCACGCTCAGGATGGCAGGGGTGGCGTTCGGCGGCATGTGGGCTCGACAGAGTTGGGAAGGCGCAAATGATAACGGACCCGGAAAGTGACTTTCCGGGTCCGAACCTTCAGCAGGCTTGTGCCGGCAGGTTACCGCTGGGGCAGGCTTTGCGCCCAGGTGGTCATCAGATCCAGATAACCCTCCAGCGCCGAATCGGCGGGCGGATCCAGCGGCACGGCATGGGTGGGCCAGCCGAGATTGCGCTCCAGGAACTCGGCGCCGCGCGGCGGCTGGAATTCGGCGTACAGGACGGTGCCCTCGGTGCCTTCGAGATCACTGACCAGGCTGCGCAGGTGGCGCGCGGTCGGCGGGATGCCCGGGGCGGGTTCGAGGTAGCCGACGATCTCCACCGGCAGCCATTCTTCCAGGTAGTCGAGATCCTCGTGATACACCACGATGCGCTGATCCGGTTCTACCTGTTCGGCCAGGGCCTCGGCATGTTCGCGCAGGCGTTCGGCGGTACGTTCGGCGCGCTCCATGAAGGTGTCGGCTTGGTCGGGGCGGAGCTCGCCCATG
The DNA here is from genome assembly GCF_000381705.1 of Thioalkalivibrio sp. AKL7. NCBI lineage: Bacteria > Pseudomonadati > Pseudomonadota > Gammaproteobacteria > Chromatiales > Ectothiorhodospiraceae > Thioalkalivibrio > Thioalkalivibrio sp. AKL7. Next base: position 112,500 of record NZ_KB906948.1, read on the forward strand.
CGCGCGCCCAGGGCTAGAGCGAGTTCGGCCATACGCAAAGGATCGGCGTTGAAGTGTGGGTTACCCTCTTCATGCACGTGGCCCATGTTCGGTCCGTCCATGGTGATGGAGCGGCGCAGTTCGATCATGTCCGCCGATCGGAAGTGCCCCGGTTGGCCGGAGTTGATGGCGCGGTTGCTGGCGCCACGCTGGGCGGCCGGCAGCCAGCCTTCCTCCAGGCCGGCGCCGATCTCGAGCAGCATGTCGGCCCGGCGCAGGGCGGCCATGAAGCTGGGGCGGGCGTCGAGGTAATGGGCATCGCGGTCCGGCGGTGCGAGCACGCGGACCTCGGCCTCGTCGCCGCCAATCTCGCGGGCCAGGGCGCCCAGGGTGGAGGTGGTGGCGACGATGTTCAGTCCGGCGGCGGCCTGCGACGGCAGCAGGATGAGGGTAAGCGCCGCCACCGAGGTAACAGCGGCGAGCGTACGGGTGATACGGGTGCGAGTCTTGCTAAAAAACATGCGGGACTCCTGGTGATAACGGGATACGGATGGGGTCGGCAGGGCATCAACGGTCCTGCCGACCCTGAACAAGGCAATACGGATCAGAAGCGGTGGGCGCCGTGGGCGCCGAGGGCCACGTTCAGCTGCAGCATGAACTCCAGGCCACGGTCGCGATGGCCGTCGTCATCGATGAAGTCGTTCTGCGACAACTGAGCCCGGAGGAACACCGGCTCCACCGGGCGGAAGGTCACCTGGGCGGAGTGGCGATAGGAGGCACCGAAGGACTCGCCGTCGCCGCGGCCGACGTCGTTGCTCAGACCCAGGGCTTCGGCGCGCAGGCCGGCCTCCCAGCGCGGGGCGAAGCCGTAGACGCCCTGGACGTAGATACCGTCCTGCTTGTTCTTGAAAGACTGAACGTTACGCACATCGCCGACATTGCGGCCCGTAGGGTCGCCATCGCGATCGACGTCAGTGAATTCGACGTCGCGGCGGTCGACGTCGATCTCGCGGTAGAAGTACTCGCCCTGCAGGCGCCAGTCGCCATGGCCGTAGGCGCGGCCGGCACTGTACTTGTAGACCGCATCCAGACCGGCGAACCAGGCGCTGCCGTCCCAGTCCTCGAAGCGCGTCGAGTGCTCGTCGGTCACCTGATAGCTGCGGGCGTAGCCACCGGAGATGCCGAACTGCGCGGCGTGGTCCGGACCGAGATCCGGTCCGATCTTGGCAAAGGCGGTGACCAGGCGTGGCCCGGAGCGGTCGCGCAGGATGCGCTCCTGACCGTTCAGCGCCGACTGGCTGCCCTCGTAGTTGGCGATCCCGCTGGTCTCGCCCTGCAGTAGTTCCACCCCTAGTTGGGTGTAGGTTTCGGTAGGGGCGAGCCAGGTGGCCTGTACGCCGGTTTCCTGCAGGCCATGGTCACCGAACAGGTATTCATTGACCAGCGGGCGGTCGACGAAGTCCCAGTCGTGCCCGTGGCGGCTGTTGATGTAGCCGATGTCGGACAGGAATTTACCGGCCTTGACCTGGAAACCGCCGGGCAGGGCACGGGTGGTCAGGTAGGCCTCCTCGACCTCGATATCGCTGTCGTCAAAGCCCAGAATCAGGACGCCGTCGAACAGGTCGCCCAGTTGCGCGTTCAGTGCGAGCTCGGAATGTCCCATGTTGAAGCCGTCGTCGAAGCCATGATCGTGGTCATGGCCATGGTCATGACCGTGGTCGTGGCCATCGCTGAAGCCGGCGGGCGAATCGTTACCGTGCGAAAGCTCGTTGTAGTAGACGCCCTCGAGAATCAGGGACACATCCAGGCCCCAGGACGAGTTGTCGTCACTGGCGGTCCATTGCGCCGCAGCGGCTCCGGGGGCGGCGAGGGTCAGGGCGGTCAGGCCGGCGAGGACCGGGCGGGAGTACGGAGTGCGAGGCATTTTGGGCTCCTGGTTGCGCGGCAGTCTGCTGTTCTGGGCAGTGCCAATCAACGGAAATGGACTGTTATAGCGTAACGAAACGCTAATAAACGTTATACAATAACAATTCGCGATTCAACCCTAATCTTGCGAGCCGGTGCGGTGCCGGTCAGTCGCGTGGAAGGCCAGCGAGGGCGAAGGCGTTGCGCCAGGGTTCCAGCTTCTCGGTCAGGCTGAGGCGGGCGTTGGCGGGGCTGGTGGAGGGCAGGCGCAGGGCCTCGACGCCCAGGGCGCGGGTCTCGCGGATGCGCCGCGCGCTCTCGGCGCCGTTGTGGACGATCACGCGCAGGCCCGGGGCCTCGCGGGTCAGGCGGGCGAGATCGTTGGGGACCGGGGCGCGGATGGCGCTGTCCAGGCTCCCCTCGCGCGAGCAGGCCCCGTAGACGTCCCAGAGGCCCACGCCGTGGTCGAGCAGGCGCTCGATGCGCTCGGGGTAATCCATTTCCGGGAAGGGGGCGCCCAGGATCTGCCCGACAATCGGCCAGAACTGGTTGCGCGGGTGGGCGTAGTAGGCCCGGGCCTCCAGCGACGCGACGCCGGGAAAGCTGCCCAGCACGATCAGGCGGGTGTCCGCACGCAGGATGGGCGGGAACGCCTCAAGGGAAACACTGATTAATGTACGCACTCGCGCTCGAGTCACTTTTGCGTGCGAACAAGGCGCGGTGACTGCCGTGCAGTCATTCTGCACAAGGGAACCGCAACGCCGTTCCCACGCAAAAGCGGCCGAGCCCCTGCATTCAATGATTTGTGGGGTTGGCACCCCAGGTTCCCCGATCCTGCGTTGCGGCCCTTGCCGGTAGAACCACTACCGGCTGCGCACCGCGCCTTGTCTCGGAAAACCTGGGGTACCAACGCGAGTGCGTACATTAATCAGTGTTTCCCTGGGGACGGTGCGACGGCGGTCATTGGAGGGCGGGGTTCAGGGTGGGCTGTGCAGACGCGCGGCGTCAGGCGCGGTCCTGCTGACCCCGGCGGCAGTCCCCGCACTGGCCATGCAGCTCCACCATGCGCGAGTCGATGGCGAAGTCCTGGGCCTCGGCCTCGTGCTCCAGCGCCTGGCTGGCCGGCTCCGGGGTGTGGAACTCGGTGATCTGGCCGCAGCCGTCGCAGATCATCAGGGCCGACTCGTGGCGCTCGCCGGGGTGCGAGCAGGCGACGAAGCCGTTGAGGCTCTCGATACGGTGGATCAGGCCCTGTTCCAGCAGAAAGGCCAGGGTGCGGTACACGGTTGGCGGCTTGATGCTGTGGTCATCGGAGGACAGCGCGTGGATCAGGTCGTACGCCTTGATGACGCCCTCGGTGCGCAGGATCTGCTCCAGGATGCGCCGGCGCTGCTCGGTCAGGCGTGCACCACGGGTGGCGCAGACGCGTTCGGCGTCGGCCAGGGCCTGTTCGATGTCCGGCGTCTTGGTCTCGGCGGCGGCAGTCATGCGCCTAGGATAGCCCAAACGATCACGGTGCCCGTAACCGCCTCGGTGATCAGGCGGGTTCGGCGGCGCGGGTGGTTTCGGTGTCGGGCTCGGTTGGATGGGTCGCCTCGGGGCGCGCGAAGACCTCGGCGGACCACCGGGCGCGTTCGGCGGCCGGCTCGATGTCGCGGGCCACCATGTGTGCATCCACCGCGAGGATGCGGTGGTCCAGGCCTTCGCCGTTGGCAATCTGGATGGCGAGCCCGGGCCGGGCGTTGAGTTCCAGGATCAGCGGCCCGCGGTCGGCATCGATCACCACGTCCACCCCCAGGTAGCCGAGTTGGCTCAGCTCAAAGCAGCCGGCGGCCAGTTCCATCAGCTGGTCCCAACCGGGGATTTGCAGACCGACAATGCTCTTTTCGCTGTCGGGGTGCTCGCGGCAGGGCCGGTTGTAGCGCACGCCGCCGATGGTGCGGCCGGAGCCGAGGTCAATGCCGGTTCCCACGGCACCCTGGTGCAGATTGGCCTTGCCGTCGGAGTCCTGGGTTGGCAGGCGCATCATCGCCATCACCGGGTAGCCGCGATAGACCACGGTGCGGATATCCGGCACGCCCTGATGCGAGACCTCATCGAAGATCGAGGAGAAGCGCACCCGCTGCTCGATCATGGCGGCATCCGGTCGGCCACCCAGGCTGTACATGCCCGAGAGGACGTTGGCGATGTGATCGTCCAGTTCGCTCAGCTCCATGGCGCGGCCACCGGCCCGACGAGGCCGATCGCCGCGCCAGCCGTCGATCACCAGAATGCCGTCGCCGGCCGCGCCGTGGGCCGGCTTGATGACGAAGCCGTTTTCATAGTTCCGCAGCTGCTTCCGCACGTCGCGAATCTGGCGCAGGGTGCGTACGACGCCGTACAGATCCGGCACCGAGAGCCCGGCATCCAGGGCGAGTTGTTTGGTCTGCAGCTTGTCATCCACCCGCGGGTAGAATCGCCGTGCGTTCCAGGCGGCTATATAGCGGGCATTGCGGGCGTTCATGCCGACGATGCCCTGTTCCTTCAACAGTTTCGGGCGCACGAAGCGCGGCAGCCAGGTCGGCATTAGTCGGTCCTCCGCATCGCATCCTGGATGCGTCCGAAGCGGAACAGCTCGCTGAGCCTGTAGCCGGTGTAGCGTCCCAGCAGCAGGGTCATGGCCAGCAGGACCAGCAGCAATTCCGGGAACACGAACAACAGGTGTTCCAGCTGGCGGTTGGCCATCAGCCCGTAGGCCGCGGCCGCGACGGCCAGGCTGCCAATTCCCTGGGTGATGGCATCGGCGGGGCCGTGTTCTTCCCAGACCACCGACATGCGCTCGATGGTCATGGCGAGGATGACCATCGGGAACAGTGACAGCGCCAGGGCGCGTTCGAAGCCGAGCTGGTGCGACAAGATGCTGATGCCGAGCATGAGCATGATGACCACGCTGACCACTGCCGCCAGGCGCGGGACCAGTAGCAGTCTGAGGTGCTCGAGGTAGAAGCGCACCACGAGACCCAACGACACGATCAGCGTGAACAGGATGATCCCGGCCAGCAGCTGGGTCTCGCGGAAGGACAGCGCGATCAGAACTGGCATGAAGGTGCCGAAGGTCTGCACGCCGATCACGTTGCGCAGGAATACGATGATCATCGCGCCCAGCGGCACCATCAGCAGCACCCGGTAGGTGTTCTGTGTGCCCAGCGGCAGGTTCAGGGTGGAGAAGTCGAGGAAGCGACTGTCCAGGGTGTCGCCGAAGCGCTGGATGGTCGCCAGGGCATCCTGCACCCCGCGGGCCACCGCAAAGCGCACCTCCGCGTTCTCGCCGTTGGATATCTCCAGGAGCGGGGCGTCGCCGTGCGACCAAACGGCCACGTCGGCGGGGTACTCGATTTCGCCATTCTCCGGGTCGATGGGCACCCAGCGCCGCGTGTTGTGAACCTCGAGCCAGGTCTGCGGCTCGATGTCGCGGCGCCCGTCGACCAGGCGCAGGGCGGTCACCTGCCGGGCCGGGATGCGCGCGGTGGCCAGCAGCTCGATCAGGGTCTCGGCCCGGCGGGCGCGATTGTCGTCGCTCTCGATAAACACGGCCGCATTGGAAGCCGGTGCGGCATTGGCGAGGTCATTGACCAGTACCGAGGCAAAACTCTGGATGTCCGAGGAGCGTCCGCGGACGTCATCGATCAGCGCCTCGGCGGCCGAACGGAAGGGTTCGGTCCAGTCGGGCACGGCCACTGGCCCCGGGTAGTCGGATTCCGAGCGGTCGTCTCCGTCACGGTAGAGCGTGGCGCGGTAGTACAGCACCTGTTCGCCGCGCGGCTGACGGGTTGTCCACTGGGCCAGGCGGTCCTCCGTCTGAAGGACGGTGTTCAGGCCGTAGCCGCGGGATACGAAGCCTTCGTCCAGGATGGAGAAATTCGGCAGGCGGTGTGGGATTCGAAGCTGCACCGTGGTGGCCTCGCCGGTGGCCTGAAAGCGCACGCGGGCCTCCACCTGCCAGGTCTCGGCGGTGGCGTCCGGCTGCAGGGGCATCCCCAGCGCGCTGACCTTGTAGGCGAAGACCCCGAGTCCGATCGCACTCAGCAGTACGATCAGGATCGGCAGGTGGAAGCGTCTCACTGGTCATCCGCCGCGCAATTGGGTGCGCGCAGATGTTCCTCCCCGGAGTCCACCAGGATGTGTCCGGCCATGTGGCTGCGCCCGATCAGGGCCTGGTAGGTCAGGGCCGTGCGGTCGATCAGGCTGGTGTCGGCGGTCAGGAGCTGGTCCCCGATGCAGAACTCCATTCGCACCACCGGACGCTCCTGCGAGTCTCCGCTGTGCCTGCGAATGCGCACGATGCGCTCGATGGGTCGCTCCAGGGTGATGCGTGCATCCTCGTCTTCCGGATCGATGATCTCGAAGCGGATCCAGTCCTCGCCGTCCCTCTCGAAGCGCTCCTTGTTCAGCGCGTTCAGCGAGGAGGAGGTGGCGCCGGTATCCATGCGCGCCTCCAGCGCAACACCTTCCTCGACGATCAGGACGTTCTCCACGACACCGAGGATGGCCAAGGAGGCCCCCGACTCGTGGGCCGCGGCGGATTGCGTCTGGACCGCCAGGCCAAGCAGCATGGTCAGCAGGATGGATTCGGTTAAGCTGGAACGACGGGTGGCTGGGGCAGTCACGCAGTCTCCTGAAGGTTACAAAATAGTGAAGTCTAGCTGATCACAGTTCCCGTCCTCCGTTAAGGGGGTCACAAAGCCGGGTAAACGCCGATCACTGTTCCCCCGGAGTCCAGGAGTTGCCATGCGCTGGGTAGTCGATCTCGCCAATTTGACCATGAACGATGTTGCCCGGGTGGGTGGCAAGAATGCCTCGCTGGGCGAGCTGCTGGGTCAGCTGGGCGCCGCCGGGGTGCGCGTGCCGGGCGGATTTGCCACGACCGCGGATGCCTATCGCGCCTTGCTGGCGAAGGACGGGCTGGACGCGCAGATCAAGGCCCGCCTGGCGGACCTCGATATCGGCGACATCGAGGCGCTGCGCGCGGCCGGGCGCGAGGTGCGGGGCTGGGTCGAGCAGGCCGACCTGCCGGCCGAACTGGAACAGGCGGTGCGCGAGCACTACGCGCAACTGGGCGATGACGTGCCGGTGGCGGTGCGTTCCTCGGCCACCGCCGAGGACCTGCCCGAGGCCTCGTTCGCCGGGCAGCAGGAGACCTTCCTCAACGTGCGCGGCATTGATGCCCTGCTGCAGCGGCTGCGCGAGTGCTTCGCCAGTCTCTACAACGACCGCGCCATCGCCTACCGCGTGCACAACGGCTTTGCCCATGACGAGGTCGCGCTGTCGGCCGGCATCCAGCGCATGGTGCGCTCCGACGTCGGCGCCAGTGGCGTGATCTTTACCCTGGATACCGAGAGCGGCTTCCGCGATGCGGTGTTCATCACCGGGGCCTGGGGCTTGGGCGAGACGGTCGTGCAGGGTGCCGTGAACCCCGACGAGTATCAGGTCTACAAGCCGGCGCTGGCGGCCGGAAAACGCGCCATCATTGGCCGTGCCCTGGGCACCAAGGCCGTGCGCATGGTGCTCACGGAGGACGGTACCCGCACCGAGGACACCCCGACGGACCTGCGCCACCGCTTCTGCCTCTCGGATGCCGATGCCGAGCAGCTGGGCCGCTATGCGGTTGCCATCGAGCAGCACTACGGACGGCCGATGGACATCGAATGGGCGCAGGATGGCGAGACCGGCGAGCTGTTCATCGTGCAGGCGCGGCCGGAGACGGTGGAAAGCCGGGTCGAGCTGGGTGCGGGCGAGCGCTACGAACTGGCGCCGCACGACGCCGAGCCGGTGGTGACCGGCCGTGCAATCGGCTCGAAGGTGGGGGCCGGTATCGTGCGCGTGCTGGATTCGCCGGATGCGATGCACACCATGGAAGAGGGCGACATTCTGGTCGCGGACATGACCGATCCCGACTGGGAGCCGGTAATGAAGCGCTCCGCTGCGATCGTGACCAACCGCGGCGGACGTACCTGCCACGCGGCGATCATTGCCCGCGAGATGGGCATACCGGCGGTGGTCGGTTGCGGTAACGCAACCGAGGTGCTGAGCGACGGGATGGAGGCGACGGTCTCCTGTGCGGAGGGCGACGACGGGCATGTGTACCCCGGCAGACTCGACTACGCGGTCAAGAAGACCGAGATCGGCGAACTGCCGGAGCTGCCAGTCAAGCTGATGCTGAATGTGGCCAACCCCGGGCGGGCCTACGCCTTCTCGCAGCTGCCACACGCGGGGATCGGTCTGGCGCGGCTGGAGTTCATCATCAACGGCACCATCGGCGTGCACCCGCTGGCGCTGCTGGACTATGCCGAGGACCCGAATCGCCTGGAGCCCGAGGTACAGGAGCGTATCGCCGAGCACCTGCGTGGCTTTGATGATGGCCCGCGCGAGTTCTTCGTGCGCAAGCTGTCCGAGGGTATCGCGACGCTGGCGGCGGCCTTCGCGCCGGAACCGGTGATCGTGCGCCTGTCGGACTTCAAGTCCAACGAGTACGCCCATCTGATCGGCGGTGCTGGCTACGAGCCGCACGAAGAGAACCCCATGCTCGGCTTTCGCGGGGCCTCGCGCTATCGCTCGGAGAGTTTTCGTCCGGCGTTCGCGATGGAGTGCGAGGCTTTGCGCCGGGTCCGCGACGAGATGGGCCTGGACAACGTGCAGATCATGGTCCCGTTCGTGCGCACCCTCGCCGAGGCCGAGGACGTGATCCGGGTGCTGGGCGAGGAGGGCCTGCGCCGCGGCGAACAGGGCCTGAAGATCGTGATGATGTGCGAGATCCCGTCGAATGCCCTGCTGGCGGCGCGCTTCCTCGAGCATTTCGACGGCTTCTCCATCGGGTCCAACGACCTGACCCAGCTGACCCTGGGGGTCGACCGCGACTCCGGGTTGGTGGCGGATTCCTTCGACGAACGCAACGATGCGGTGAAGGCGCTCTTGAGCATGGCGATCCGTGCTGCCCGTCGCGCCGACAAGTACGTCGGGATCTGCGGGCAGGCCCCTTCCGACTATCCGGAGCTGGCGGTCTGGCTAATGAACGAGGGCATCGATTCGCTGTCGCTGAACCCCGATTCGCTGTTGTCCACCTGGGAGCAGCTGGCCAAGGTCGGGGGGCCGGATGATGGCTGATTCCGTCGCCCAGTGCCCGCAGGTCTACCTGGTCTCGGATGGCACCGGGATCACCGCGGAGACCCTGGCGCGCTCGCTGTTCACTCAGTTTCCGGATGTCGACCCCGCCTGGCACCGCCTGCCCTTCGTGCAGACGCCCGGGCGCCTGGCCGCCGTGTTCGCCCGGGTCGAGGCCGGGCCGCAGCCCGCCCTGGTGGTGGCCACCCTGGCCAATGCCGATCTGCGGGCCGATCTTCGCCAGAGCTCGGTGCCGGTGATCGACGTCTTCGGCGAGCAGCTCGAGCGGCTGGAGAATCTGCTGGGAGCGACGGCGCAGTCGGTCTCCGGGCGCGCCCACGGCATGGGTGACGTCAGCCGCTATGACCGGCGCATCGAAGCGCTCAACTACACCCTGGCGCACGACGATGGGTTGGCCGTGCAGGACCTGTCGGTGGCCGACGTGGTGTTGCTGGGTGCCTCGCGTTCCGGCAAGACGCCGACCAGCCTCTATCTGGCCATGAACTACGGGCTGTTCGCGGCGAACTACCCGCTGGTCCCGGAGGACCTGCGCCAGGGCGACATCCCGCACATGCCGGAAGGGCTGCGCGGCCTGGGTGGGCGCCTGGTGGGGCTCACGATCACCCCGCAGCGGCTCGCGCAGATCCGCGAGGGCCGACGGCCCGACAGCCGTTATGCCAGTCTGGCCCAGTGCCGGGCCGAGTGTGCGGCGATCCAGGAGTTCCTCGACAGCTGGCAGATCCCGCATCTGGATGTGACCGAGCTGTCGATCGAGGAAATCGCGACCCGGGTGCGCGACTGCATGGATGCCCGCCGCGGCGTTTGAGCAGTGTCTCCCTGGGAGACACTGCTTCATTCGCTCGTCCGCGTTGGCGCCCACGGAGCGCGTTGCGGCTCGTTTATGTAGCTTGCCTACACCTCACTTGCCGCGCCTTGTCACCGAACAGAATCGAGTCGAGCGCGTACGGGCGACTGGATCCGCGTCTCCCTCGCTTGGCATCCCGCCGGGCTTGCCGGAGAATGGGCGCGGTTAACTCGCTGCATCGCAAGGAGTCTGCATGCCCGCCACCGGAACCGGACAAGAGATCGCCATCTTCCTCGTTGGCGTTGTCTTCGGGATTTATATCATCCTGTTGATTTTGAGGACGATCTTCGGCCTGGTGCGGGCCGATTACTACAACCCGATCTCGCAGACCATCGTGATGCTGACCGACCCGCCGTTGCGGGTGTTGCGGCCCGTGATCCCCTCGGTCGGGCGGGTGGATCTGGCCGCGATCGTGCTGATGATCGTGCTCAAGTTCATCGAAATCTGGTTGCGCGTGCTGATTGTGGGTGTGGATGCCGGGGTCGGGATTATCCTGGCCGTGGCAATCCGGGAATTGCTGACCACGGTGATCTGGGTCTTCATCATCGCGCTTATTGCCGAGGTGGTGATGAGCTGGCTTCAGGCGGGGGGCGGTTCCGCCAACAACCCCATCATGCGGCTGGCGGGAGCGGTGAACCGCCCCATCCTCGGCCCTCTGCGCCGGGCCCTGCCGAATACCGGCGCGATCGATTTTTCGCCAATGATCGCCCTGGTTGGGCTTTATATCTTGCTGATTATCGTGCGCTCTTTTTGAGGTAGATCGACGCCCGGGCGAAATGCGCGGGGCGGCCTTGCCAGTTCGGGTGCAAAACGGGCTAGACTCGGGACGAGGGGCCCCTGTGGCAATGCCGCCGCCAGGTCCCCGTTTCTCAAACGGAACAGGAGTCAGTCATGGCAAGAGTGCATCGGGTCATCACCGGCTTTCTCGTCGCATTGGCGGCGGTTGCTCTCGGAAGCTCGATCGCATCCGCCAACGAGGCGGAATTCGACAATTACGTCGTCTACTACAACGTGATCAACACCACCTTCCTGTCCCCGGAGGTCGCGCGGGCCTATGACGTGCGGCGCAGTTCCAACCGGGCCATGGTCAACATCAGCGTGATGGAGCGGGGCGACAACGGCTTGCAGGCGGTTTCCGCGGAAGTCAGTGGTTCGGCCACCAACATGAATGACCAGATGCGCAGTCTGCGCTTCCGCGAGATTCAGGACGGTGATGCCATCTATCACCTCTCCGAGGTGACGGTGCGTGGCGGGGAAACGCTCGAGTTCCAGATCGACATTACCCCGGCGGACAGCGACCGCACGCTGCCGATCCGTTTCACCCGCGACTTTTACGCCGACTGAGCCCCGCCGCGGGGCCTGCGAACGATGCCCCGCTCGTTCGGGCGGGGCATCAAAGCACCAGGCCTAGCAGCATCCATGCGCCGTACAGTGCGACCCCGCCGCCGGCGATCCGGCGGACCCAGGGGCGGCGCACGAAGGCCGCCAGGCGCGCGGCGAACACCCCCATCAGCAGCAGATTCGGCAGCGTCCCCAGGGCGAAGGCGCCCATCAGGGCGGCCCCTTCCAGCGCGCCGCCGGCACTGAGCGACCAGGCCAGCACGCTGTACACCAGGCCGCAGGGCAGCCAGCCCCACAGCCCGCCAACCATCAGCGCCTGACCGGCATGGCGCACTGGCAGGAAACGCCGGCCCAGCGGTTCGATGCGGCGCCACAGTACGCCACCGGCCTTTTCCAGACGGGCCAGGACCGGCCACCAGCCCCCGAGATAGAGCCCGAGCAGGATCAGGAAGACGGCGGCGATGCCCTGGAGGATCGCCTGCCCGGCGGGCAGGCCGCCGAGCAGGCTGGCCCCCAGCCATCCCGCCAGCGCGCCGGCGACCACGTAACTCGCCATGCGCCCGAGGTTATAGGCCAGCAGGAGATCGAGCCCGGGTCCGCGGCGGCCGTGGCCCATGGAGATCGCGCCGACGATGCCGCCGCACATCCCCAGACAGTGCACGCCACCGAGGATGCCCACGGCCAGGGCCGCCAGCAGGGTACCCGGATCACTCATCAGAAAGCGCCTCGGTCAGCGAGGGTCGGCCGCATCGCCCAGGGAAACACTGCTTCATGTATACGCTCGCGCTCGAGTCGCTTTTGCGTGCGAACAAGGCGCGGTGACCGCCGTGCAGTCATTCTGCACAAGGGAACCGCAACGCTGTGCGCGCGCAAAAGCGGCCGAGCCCCTGCATTGAATGGTTTGTGGGGTTGGCACCCCAGGTTCCCCGATACGGCGTTGCGCCGCTTGCGGGTAGAACGACTACCCGCCGCACGACGCGCCTTGTCTCGAAGAACCTGGGGTGCCAACGCGAGCGTGTACATGAATCAGTGTTTCCCTAGGACCTCGTGCTTGGTGCGGATGAAGGTCGCGTGCGGGATGTAGAGCAGGTCTGCGAGGTGCCGGATTACCGCTTCCTGGCGCTTGTTGAGGTCGCGGTTGGCCCAGGCGGCACGCCACAGGGCGCGCATGATGTCGGTCTTCTGCCCGGCATCAAAGGATGCGTTCACTTCGCGCACCATGGGGTGGATGGAGATCAGTTCGTCGCTGTCCTCCTGGGCAATCTCCAGCATCGCATCGGCGGTATCACTGTCCAGCCGGAACAGTTCGATCAGGCTGGCGCGCACGGACTCCAGTTCCTCGGCGTGCAGATCAAAGTCGGCCCGGCAGACCTCCATGATCAGCGCCGCCGCGGCGCGTTGCAGGCGCTCCTCGGGGGCGCCCTCGGGGCGGTCGCTGCGTTCGGCGCCCAGCAGGCGCTGCCAGTGGCTGCGTAGTTGTTCGATCAATTCAGGGTCTCCGTGGTCTTGCGCTGTGCGGTATGGTGCCCGAATGGAACCCGCCCGGCCCGAATCCCCCGATCTTCTCCTGCTCTCCGGCGGCATCGAGAGCAGCGCCTTGCTGGCGCAGGAGCATGCCGCCGGCCGCTCGTTGCGTGCCGTGTGGGTCGACTACGGCCAGCGTAATGCCGCGCGCGAATGGACCGCGGTGGAGCATCTGTCGGCGGTCTACGGTTGTGCCCCCATCGCGCTGGATCTCCAGTCCCTGCGCACGGCCTTCACCCGTCGCAACGACTGGGTCGGACACGTGCCGCTGCCCCAGCGCAATCTGTTGGTGCTGGCCCTGGCGGTCAACCTGGCCGAGCACCACGGCGCGGCACGCATCCTGCTGGCGCTGAACCGCGAGGATCAGGGGCATGGTCCGGGTTCGCAACCGGGGTTCGTGCAGCAGGTCTCGGAGCTGGCCGCAGGTCTGGTGTCCGGCCTGCAGGTCGAGGCCCCGCTGATCGACCGGAGCAAAGCCGAGATCATTGCCGCCACCGACCCGCTGGGGATCGACTGGCGCCACACCTGGAGCTGCCTTCTGGCACAATCGCGGCAGTGCGGGCGTTGCCCGCAGTGTCAGGCCCGGCGTGCCGCGTTCGCCGCGGCCGGCATCCCCGACCCGACCGACTACCGCGAAGCCCCCCGATGACCGATCCCGCCATTCCCCGTCATGTCTCCGAGCGTCTGGAGATCGCCATCCTTACCGGTGAGACCCTGCAGCTGAACTGGGTCGAGCCCAATTCCAGCCAGGCCTGGTGGGGCAAGGTGACCCCGCGCGAGGTGCGCGAGGCGGACGGGTGCCACTGGCTCGACGGGGAATGCGAGGGCCGTACGGTGCAGATCCGACTGGACTTGATCCGCAACCTGCCGACACCGGTCAAGTAGCAGCCGCCACGCCTCCCGGGTCGCTCAGGCCGGGCAACAGGTCCGCGAGCGATTCCAGCAGTTCGAAGTCCCCCGAGTGCATGGGCTCGCCGCGCTCGTCCGGGTAGCGCATGCCCCGCAGTTCGGCGATCCCTGCTCCGGCGGCGCTGGCCAGCGCCAGCAGGTTGTCGTCCACCAGCAGCGTACGTTCCGGAGCGTACGGTGCGACCCGCTGCAGGCGTTCCCAGAAGCTGCCGTCTTCCTTGGCGCAATCGAGGTCGTGGGCGGAGACAATGGTATCCAGGCGGTCGCCAATGCGGGTGAGGCGGTGCTTGAAGGCGTAGACCTGCGGGTGGGCGTTGGTGACCAGCACCCGCCGCCGCCCGGCCCTTTGCAGGGCACCCAGGACTTGCTCGGCATGCGGTTTCAGGGCGATGTGGTGGGCCAGTTCGCGTTTCAGGCCGAGGATGTCCAGACCGGTAAAGCGGGTCCAGTGATCCACGCAGTACCACTCCAGCTTGCCGCGCACCCGCTGCATCTCGTCCTCCAGGCGGCGGCGCGCGCATTCCGGGTCATCCGGTTGGCAGCGGATGTATTCCTGCGGGATCAGTTCACGCCAGAAGCGATTGTCGAAATGCAGATCCAGCAGCGTCCCGTCCATGTCGAACAGCACAGTGTCGATGCGATCCCAGGCGATCGCCGCGCGGGCCGCCGGCGGGCGCGGATTTTTTTCGGGGTTTTGCAGGTCCACAGCTAACGGCTACACGAAAGAGGGTGACGACGATGGCCCCCATGATACCCCAATCGCGGTTCCTTCCCGCGCCCCTGCTCCTTGCGCTGATGGCGCTGCCGCTGGCGGTGCAGGGAATGGACCCCGGCGACCCGGACTACGACCCGCTGGAGGACGACAGCCTGTGGGGCGAGACGGTCTCCCCGGACCAGACCCAGACCACCAGTCCGGAGCTGACCTTCCTGCTGGAGGAGCCGGACCGGACTCCGCATCACCACCAGAACCAGATCCGCATCACGCAGTCCTCGCTGGAGGACGGCTGGGCCGATCTGCGCCAGTGCCACAATGATGTGGCGGCCATTCGGCGCATGGTCATTGTGTACAATGAAGCCAGAATCGACGAGCTCCAGGTCGAGTCCACCCGCAATATCGAATCCGCGCGTGCCGAGGGCGATCGCGTGGACCTGCGCGGGGTGCAGCGGGACGCCGAGGTCTGCGTGACCGCGCGCATGAAGATCGTCGAGGACGAGGGGGACGGCGTCTATCGCCTGGAGAACGGCCCGTTCGTGCGCCGCTTCCTGAATGGCTACTTCCCGATGCGCGTCACCATGGCCGTGAGCTGGGGCGATCTCGACCTGCGCCTGGCGGAGACCGAGCCGGCCGACCAGGACGGGTTCGAGGTGGCCACCTCCGATCACGGCTTCATGTTCGACACCCTGTTCGAGGGCGAACTGCGCACCCTGGTGCGGCTACGCAACAGCCATTAGGGAAGCGCTGACGCATTTACCCGCTCGCGCTCGACGCGTTTGCGTGCGAACAAGGTGCGGTGACCGCCGTGTAGTCCCTTTGCTACAGGTGAGCCGCAACGTCATGCGCGCAAAAAAGCGGCCGACCCCCGTGGGGTGCCAACGCGAGCGTGTACATTAATCAGCGTTTCCCTACATCTCTCCCGGAGGGCGCATGAGCCGAGACAAGCCGGATGTCCAGGGGCGGCGTACGGTCGCCAGCAGCCGCCTGTTCGAGGTGGAGGAGCTGGATCTCGAATTCAGCAATGGCGCGCGCACCTGTTTCGAGCGTCTGGTCAGTCGCGGCCACGGGGCGGTGATCATCGCCCCGGTGCAGACCGACCGGACCGTCCTGTTGATCCGCGAGTATGCCGCCGGCACCCACCGCTACGAGCTGGGTCTGCCCAAGGGACGGATGGAGGCGGGCGAGGACATCCTGACTGCCGCCAACCGCGAGATCATGGAGGAGGTCGGCCACGCCGGGCATCGCCTGACCCACCTGGGCGCGCTGACCGTGGCACCCGGCTACATGGCCCACCAGACCCATCTGGTGCTGGCCGAGGACCTGTATCCGCAGGCCGCGGAAGGCGACGAGCCGGAGGCGCTCGAGGTGGTCCCCTGGTCGCTGGACCGGCTGACCGAGCTGGTCGCCCGGGAAGACCTGACCGAGGCGCGCTCCATCGCCGCGCTGTACATGGTGCGCGATTACCTCGACGCCTGAGCGCAACCCTGCCAAGCTAGGCGGAACGTTCCGGGAAAACGGGAGTTCCCCATGCATGCTCCGCCGAAGGATTCGGCTCTTACTGCCCTGATGCACGAGGTGGCTGCGCTGGCCGACCAGGCCGGCCACGCGATCCTCGAACTCTACGAGACGCGCTTTGCGGTCACCGAAAAGGCCGATCATTCGCCGCTCACCGAGGCCGATCTGGCTGCCCACCGGATCCTTGCCCATGGGCTGGCCGACATCGACCCCGACTGGCCCGTGTTGTCGGAGGAGGGGCAGGACGTGCCTTTCGAGCGCCGTCGCCAGTGGCAGACCTACTGGTTGATCGATCCCCTCGACGGCACCCGCGAGTTCGTCAAGCGCAGCGGCGAATTTACCGTGAACGTGGCCCTGATCCACGACCACGAGCCGGTGCTGGGCGTCGTCTGGTGCCCGGTGCTCAAGCGCCTGTACGCCGGTCATCGCGATGGCGTGGCCATTCGCCGTGATGAGGATCAGCCCCCGCGGGAAATCGCAGTGGCGCGCGACCGTATTGGCACCGATCACCCATTGGTGGCGGGCAGCCGTTCGCACGGGGCGGAGCGACTCAAGGTCGCCCTCGACCGTCTGGGTCCCCACGACCTGGTCAGCATGGGCAGCTCGATGAAGCTGTGCCTGGTGGCCGAGGGAGCCGCCGACATCTATCCGCGTCTGGGGCCCACCAGCGAGTGGGATACCGGCGCGGCGCACGCCGTGGTCCGGGCCGCGGGCGGACGGGTGACGGATCTCCACGGGCAGGAGCTGCGCTACAACACGCGCGAAAGCCTGCTGAACCCGGAATTCCTGGTGTGCGCGGGCAACCCCGACGGCTGGTTGCGCCGCCTGGGGCTTCCCGACGCCTGAGTCCCGCGCTCCGTGTCAGGCGGCGCCGTTGGTCCGCGACGGGGCCACCGGCTCCGGCGTGATATCCCAGATCCGGTCGGCGTAGTCGCGCACCGTGCGGTCGATGGAGAAGTACCCCATGCGCGCGACATTCAGGATGGCTGCCTCGGCCCATGCGGTACGGTCGGCGTACAGGGCATCCGCCCGGTCGCAGGCCGCGGCGTAGGCCGGATAGTCGGCGATGACGAAGAACGGGTCCTCGTGGCGCAGGTAGCGCCCAAGGTCGCCATGGGTCCCCGGGTCGTCGCAGGTAAAGAACCCCGATTCGATCATCTCCACCGCGGCGGCCAGGTTGGGCTGCTGCGCCAGGATGGCCTCGGGGCTCGGGCCGTTGCGGCGATGCTCGACCACCTCGTCGGCAGTCATGCCGAAGATGAAGATGGACTCCTCGCCCACCGCGTCGCGGATCTCGATGTTGGCGCCGTCCAGCGTGCCGATGGTCAGGGCGCCGTTCAGCGCCAGCTTCATGTTGCCGGTGCCGGAGGCCTCGAAACCGGCGGTGGAAATCTGTTCGGAGACATCGGCCGCCGGGATGATGATGCTGGCGGAACTGACCTCGTAGTTGGGGAAGAACACGCACTTCAGGCGGTCGCCCACGACCGGATCGTGGTTCACGATGTCGGCCACCTCGTTGATCACCTGGATGATGCCCTTGGCGCGGGCATAGCCGGGTGCGGCCTTGCCGCCGAACAGGACCACGCGCGGCGGGACGTCCTCGCCGGCACGGATGCGCCGGTAGAGATCCACCACGTGCAGGAGCTTCAGCAATTGACGCTTGTATTCGTGGATGCGCTTGATCTGCACGTCGAACATCACGTCCGGGTTCAACTCCACGCCGGTGCGCTCGCGGACCAGGTCGGTCAGGCGCTGCTTGTTGGCGCGCTTCACGTCCATGAACGCCTTTTGCAGTTCGGGATCCTGGGCGTAGGGCTCCAGCGCGCGCAGACGGTCCAGGTTGTACTGCCAGTCGTTGCCGATGCGCTGGCCCAGCAGTTCGGTGAGCGCGGGGTTGGACTGGATCATCCACAGGCGCGGGGTCACGCCGTTGGTGACATTGACGAAGCGCTCCGGCCACAGGGCGTAGAAGTCCTCGAACAGGGTCTCCTGCAACAGCTGGGTATGCAGCGCGGCCACGCCGTTGACGTGGTGCGAGCCGACCACGGCCAGGTGGGCCATGCGCACGCGGCGGCCATGGTCCTCGTCGATGATGGACAGCCGGGTCAGGCGGTCATTGTCCCCGGGGTAGCGGTGACGGACCTCTTCCAGGAAATCCTGGTTGATACGGTAGATGATCCCCATGTGCCGTGGCAGCACGCGCTCCATCAACTCCACCTGCCAGGTCTCGAGGGCCTCGGGCATCAGGGTGTGGTTGGTGTAGGCGAAGGTGCGCCGGCTCAGGTCCCAGGCGTGGTCCCAGGACTGTTCATGGTGGTCCACCAGCAGGCGCATCAGTTCCGCCACGGCGATCGCCGGGTGGGTGTCGTTGAGCTGGATCGCAATCTTGTCGGGCACTTCATCGAGGCTGTAGCCGAGTGCCAGATGGCGCTCCAGGATGTCCTGCAGCGAAGCGGAGACGAAGAAATACTCCTGTTTCAGCCGCAGTTCCTTGCCGACCGCGGTGGTGTCGTTGGGGTACAGAACCATCGAGATGGTCTCCGACTCGGCCTTGTCCGAGACGGCGCGGATGTAATCGCCCTCGTTGAAGTAGCGCAGGTCGAAGTCGCGGGTGGCCTTGGCCGCCCACAGCCGCAGATTGTTCACGTTGCGCCGGCCGTAGCCCGCCGTCGGGTAGTCGTAGGCCATGGCCAGGACTTCCTCGCCGTCCTCCCAGGTGTAACGAGTGGAGCCGTCGGGGCCATGATGCTCGACCACGTAGCCGTAGAAGTGGATCGGGAATTTGCGATCCGAGCGCGGGAATTCCCAGGGGTTGCCGTAGCGCAGCCAGTTGTCCGGGTGCTCGACCTGTTGGTAGGGCTCGAACTCCTGCCGGAACATCCCGAATTCATAGCGGATGCCGTAGCCGTAGCCGGGGTAGCCCTGGGTCGCCAGCGACTCGAGGATGCAGGCGGCCAGGCGCCCGAGGCCGCCATTGCCGAGGGCGGCGTCGTCTTCCAGGTCGAGGATGGTATCCAGGTTCACGCCGAGGTCCGCCATCGCCTGGCGTGCCGGCTCGAGGATGCCCATGTTGCGCAGGTTGGCCTCGAGCATGCGCCCGATCAGGTATTCCAGCGACAGGTAGTAGACGCGCTTGACGTCCTCGTCGGCGAATTGCCGGCGGGTCAGCAGGCGCCGCTCCACCATGCGTTCACGGATGGCGAAGGCGAGAGCCTCCATCCAGTCGCGTTCGGTGGCTTCGCGCGGGTCTTCCCCCACCACGCGGACCACGGCATCGCGGATCGATTGCCGCAGGCCCTCCGCGTCGTTGGGGAGGTTGGGCAGGTGCGTGACTTCGGGGGCGGCCATCGGGTGGTTCTCCAGGAGGGGTAGACGCGCCGTTGCCTGGGGTTATCCCTCCCGGGCGACGGCGCGATAGCCGATATCTGTTCGGCAGTATATATCGTCGAAATGAATCTGTTGTACGGCCGCGTAGGCCTTTTTCTGCGCGGCCTTCACGTCCTCGCCGAGACCGACCACGCACAGCACGCGGCCCCCGGCGGTGACGATCGTTCCGTCTTCGCCCTGTGCGGTCCCGGCGTGGAACACGTGGGCATCGGGATCGCGTTCCACGGCCTCCAGGCCGGTGATGGCGTCGCCCTTGCGGTAGGTTCCAGGGTAGCCGCCGGCGGCGAGGACCACGCCCAGTGCCACGCGCGCATCCCACTCGGCCCGGACCTGGTCCAGGCGCCCTTCCAGCGCGGCCTCGACCAGTTCGCCGAGGTCGGAGTCCAGGCGACTCAGGATCGGCTGGGTCTCGGGGTCGCCGAAGCGGCAGTTGAACTCCAGCACCTTCGGGTTGCCCGCGGCGTCGACCATCACGCCGGCATAGAGAAAGCCGGTGTAGCGTTCGCCATCGGCGGCCATGCCCTGCACGGTCGGCTCGATAACCTCGCGCAGGATGCGCGCGTGCAGGGCATTTGTCACCACCGGGGCGGGCGAGTAGGCCCCCATCCCGCCGGTGTTCGGGCCCTGGTCGCCGTTGTCGCGTGCCTTGTGGTCCTGCGAGGAGGCCAGCGGCAGGACATGCTCGCCATCCACCATGCAGATAAAACTGGCCTCCTCGCCGCGCAGGAATTCCTCGATGACCACCCGGTTCCCGGCCTCGCCAAAGGCATTGCCGGCCAGCATGTCGTGTACTGCGGCGCGCGCCTCGTCTTCGGTCTGCGCCAGGATGACGCCCTTGCCGGCGGCCAGGCCGTCGGCCTTGACCACGATGGGTGCGCCGTGGGTGGCGATGAACTCAAGCGCTGCGGTCTCGTCCTCGAAGCTGCCGTAGGCGGCGGTCGGGATGCCGTGGCGTTGCATGAAGTCCTTGGCGAAGCTCTTCGAGCCCTCTAGCTGCGCCGCCTTCGCGGTGGGGCCGAAGCAGCGCCGGCCGGCGGCGCGGAACGCATCCACTACACCGGCGACCAGCGGGGCCTCCGGGCCGACGACCGTAAAGGCCACTGCCTCGCGCTCGGCCAGGGCCAGCAGCGCGTCGATGTCGGTGACGCCGATGTCGACGTTCTCGCACTTTGCCTCGCGCGCGGTCCCGGCGTTCCCGGGGGCCACCAGGACGCGCTCGATGCGCGGGGACTGCGCCAGCTTCCACGCCAGGGCGTGTTCGCGGCCGCCGTTGCCGATTACCAGTACGTTCATGGAATGCCCCGGATCAGTGGCGGAAGTGGCGCATGCCGGTGAACAGCATGGCGATGTCGTGCTCGTTGGCCGCGTCGATCACCTCCTGGTCGCGCATCGAGCCGCCGGGCTGGATCACCGCGGTGATGCCGGCCTCGGCCGCCGCGTCGATACCGTCGCGGAACGGGAAGAAGGCGTCCGAGGCCATGACCGAGCCGGCCACCTGCAGGCCCTCGTCGGCGGCCTTGATGCCGGCGATGCGCGCGGAATACACCCGGCTCATCTGCCCGGCACCGACCCCGATGGTCTGTTCGTCGCGGGCGTAGACGATCGCGTTGGACTTTACGTGCTTGCCCACCTGCCAGGCGAAGCAGAGGTCCTTCATCTCCTGTTCCGAGGGCGCGCGCGCGGTCACGGTCTTCAGCTCCACATCGGCCAGGCTGCCGCGATCGGCATCCTGTACCAGGAGCCCGCCGCCGATGCGCTTGTAGTCGAGGCCGGGACCGACACCCGCCGGCGGGATCTCCAGCACGCGAACATTCTTCTTGGTGGCCAGGGCGCGCAGGGCGCCCGGGGTGATCTCGGGGGCGATGACCACCTCGACGAACTGGCGGCTGACGATCGCGTGCGCGGTGTCGCCGTCCAGCGGCCGGTTGAAGGCGATGATGCCGCCGAAGGCCGAGGTCGGGTCGGTCTGGAAGGCGCGTTCGTAGGCCATCAGCTGGGTCGGCGCGACGGCCACGCCGCAGGGGTTGGCGTGCTTGACGATCACGCAGGCCCCGGCCTCGAACTGGCGCACGCATTCCCAGGCGGCATCGGCGTCGGCCAGGTTGTTGTAAGAGAGTGCCTTGCCCTGGTGCTGGCGGTAGCTGGCCAGGGTGCCGGGTGCAGGCTGTGGATCACGATAGAACGCGGCGCGCTGGTGCGGATTCTCGCCGTAGCGCAGGGTCTCGACGCGTTCGAAGGTGGCGTTCAGCTGTCCCGGGAACGGAGCCGCTTCGCCATCCTCGTCGAGGGCCGAGAGGTAGTTGCTGATCGCGGCATCGTAGCGCGCTACGTGATCGAAGGCCGCGACCGCCAGGCGGAAGCGCAGCGACTGCGGCACTTCGCCGTCGTCGCCGATGGCCGCGGCGATCTCGCTGTACTGGTCGGGGCTGGTGGCCACGGCCACGTCGCGGTAGTTCTTGGCCGCGGCGCGCAGCATCGCCGGGCCGCCAATGTCGATGTTCTCGATGGCGTCTTCCAGGCTGCAGCCGGGACGGGCCACCGTCGCCTCGAAGGGATAGAGGTTCACCACCAGCAGGTCGATCGGCGGGATGTCCTGCTCAGCCATCACCGCGGAGTCGATGTCGCGCCGGCCGAGCAGCCCGCCGTGGATGCGCGGGTGCAAGGTCTTGACTCGGCCATCCATGATCTCGGGGAAGCCCGTGTGCGCGGAAACCTCGATTACCGGAAGGTTGTTTTCGGCCAGCAGGCGGGCGGTCCCGCCGGTGGACAGAAGCTCGACGCCGCGTTCATGCAGGGCGCGGGCGAGCTCCACGACGCCGGTCTTCTCGGAGACCGACAAAAGGGCGCGCTGGATAGGGCGGCTGGGGGTCATGCGGGGCCTCGGGATCGCTGCAAAACGACCATTATATCGAACGCGCGGCCCGGATGGATCGGCATTCGGAGTCGCGAAGCCGAGGTCGCCAGACGGGCCCTCAGCTTGTAATTTTTGCGCAAAACCTTCAGGGTATAAAAACGATTTCGGACACAACGCCCGCGTTCAGACGCATCGCGCGGCGCCGTAAACGATCCCCGAGCCAGGCGGGATGGGCCCGCCAGACCACGGCTCGGCATCCGGGTACCGATTGCCCTCCGGATGTGCAGGAAGAACCGGCCAGGCCGGTGTCGGGTGCTGCGAACAACGCACCCGGCGCATTGATACCCGAACACCGGGCGGCACCCGCCTGGCTCGATCGGGCTGCTGGCGAGACCGCCGTGTGATGCGGAGGTCGCGGTTTACTGCGTTTGCGGGGTGTTGTGCCGACGGATCGGCCCAGAGGCCGGTCCAGTCACGCTTACAACAGCAGCAAAGCCAAGAGGAACCAGCATGGCAGCGAATATCAAGAATGATCAGGACTTCGGCGAGAAGCCGACCGAACGTCGCGATACCGAGAATTATCTCAACGAGTACACCACCGGCTTCGTCGACAAGTGGGATGACCTGATCGACTGGGACAACCGCGCCAAGAGCGAAGGCACCTTCTTCATCGAAGAACTGAAGAAGCGCGGCGCCAAGCGCGTGCTCGACGTCGCCGCCGGCACCGGCTTCCATTCCGTGCAGTTGCGTGAAGCGGGCTTTGACGTGGTGACCGCCGATGGCGCCCCCGAGATGCTCGTCAAGGCCTTCGAGAACGGTCGCAAGCGGGGTCACATCCTGCGCACCGTGCAGGCCGACTGGCGCATGCTGAATCGCGACATCTACGGCCGCTACGACGCCGTCGTCTGCCTGGGCAACTCGTTTACCCACCTGTTCAATGAACACGACCGCCGCAAGGCCCTGGCCGAGTTCTACTCCGCCCTGAACCACGATGGCGTGCTGATCCTCGACCAGCGCAACTACGACACCATCATGGACCACGGTTACTCGTCCAAGCACACCTACTACTACTGCGGCGACAACGTCCAGGTGCAGCCGGCCCACGTTGACGAAGGCCTGGCGCGCTTCCAGTACAAGTTCCCGGATGGCTCCGAGTACTTCCTGAACATGTTCCCGCTGCGCAAGGCCTATGTCCGCCGCCTGATGCGCGAGGTCGGTTTCCAGAAGATCGAGACCTACGGGGATTTCCAGGAGACCTATCGCGAGAGTGATCCGGACTTCTTCATCCACGTGGCCGACAAGCGTTATATCGAGGGCGAGGAACGATGAGCGAGAACTACTCCGACGTAGTCGAAACCGCTCGCGACTACTACAACAGCGAGGACGCCGACACCTTCTACAAGATGGTGTGGGGCGGTGAAGACCTCCATATCGGGCTGTACGAGTACAAGGACGAGCCGATCGGCGACGCCAGCCGTCGCACGGTCGCGCACATGTCCGACCTCCTGGGCGAGCCGCAGCCGGAATGGCGCGTGCTCGACATGGGCGCCGGCTACGGCGGTGTCGCCCGCTACCTGGTGGAAAACTACGGTTGCGATGTCACCGCGCTGAACCTGTCCGAGAAGGAAAACGAGCGCGATCGCGAGATCAACAAGGCGCGCCACCTCGACGACAAGATCACCGTGGTCGATGGCTCCTTCGAGAAGGTCGACGAGCCGGACGAATCCTACGATGTCGTCTGGTCCGAGGACTCCTTCCTGCACAGCCAGAACGAGGCAAAGAAAAAGGTGATCCAGGAGGCCGCGCGCGTCCTGAAGCCGGGTGGCTGGCTGATCTTCACCGATCCGATGCAGACCGACGATTGCCCGGATGGCGTGCTGGACCCGATTCTGGCCCGCATCCACCTGGATTCGCTGGCGAGCCCGGCGCTGTACCGCGAGGCGGCCAAGGCGGCCGGCCTGGAAGAGGTCAGCTTCGAGGAACACTCCAGCCAGATCTCGACCCATTACGGTCGCGTGAAGCAGGAGCTCGAGTCCCGCGAGGACGAGTTGAAAAACTACATCTCGCAGGACTACATCGACCGCATGAAGCAGGGCCTGCAGCACTGGGTCGATGGCGGCAACTCGGGCTACCTGACCTGGGGCATCTTCCGCTTCCGCAAGCCGGCCCGCTAGGCCGCGCGCGAGGAGGCTGCTGGCCGCCGTCAGGCGGGCAGCAGCCTCCAGACCCCGTCCATGCGGCCTTCGAGCGGCTGGAACCGGGTCTTGTATTCCATCTTCGGCGCCTGGTTGATCCAGTAGCCGAGGTAGACATGGGGCAGACCCAGGCGGTGCGCATGCGCCACCTGGGTCAGGATTGCGAGGGTGCCCAGGCCGCGGCGCGGCTGATCCGGATCGAAGAAGCTGTACATCGCCGACAACCCCTGGGGGGTGCGATCGGTGACGGCTACCGCGAGCAGCGTGTCGGCCTGGCGGAATTCGATCAGATCCACTGGGCCGTTGCGGTGGGCGAGCATTCCCGCGTATTCCTCGCGTCCCATCTGTTCCATGCCACCGCCCGTGTGACGGGCGGTCTGGTAGCGCGAGAACAGCGGCATGTGCTCGTCGAGATCGGCGGCGGGCGATGTCCCGGGCTGTTCCGGCGGCCGGCGGATCGTCACCGCGAGATCGCGGTTGCGATCCAGGCAGCGGCGCTGGCTCCGGCTCGGGCGGAAGGCCGCAACCGGGATGCGTACGGGCACGCAGGCCGCGCACTCGGGGCAGTGATGTCGATAAACAAACTGACCGCTGCGGCGAAAGCCCTCGGCCAGTAGCTGGCCGAAGCGCGCGCCGCCCAGGCTGACCGCGGGGTCGACCAGCAAACTCTGCATCTCGCGGTCGTCCAGATAGGGGCAGGCCTGCGGGGCAGTAATGAACCAGCGGATCGGATGTTCCTGCATGGCGCTATCGTGACAGCTCTGTTCACGGGCGCAACCAGGCCGCATCCGGGGCTGCGACGCAATTTGAAAGAGCCTGCCACCAGGGTGGGCTCCACGCACGGGATGGAACCCCGGCGTGTACACTTATCCCATTCGAAACCAATGGTGTACGGCACATGACGGCAACACGCAAAGACATCGAGAACGCGCTGAAAGAGCGCATCCTGATCCTGGACGGCGGTATGGGTACCACCATCCAGCTGTACAAGCTGGACGAGGCCGATTACCGCGGCGAGCGGTTCAAGGACTGGGAATCCGACCTGAAGGGCAACAACGATCTGCTGTCGCTGACCCGCCCGGATATCATCGAGCAGATCCACAACGACTATCTCGAGGCCGGTGCCGACATCATCGAGGCCAACACCTTCAACGGTACCCGCATCGCGATGGCGGACTACCACATGGAGGACCTGGTCCCCGAGCTGAACCGCGAATCCGCGAAGCTCGCGCGAAAGGCGGCCGACGCCTGGACCGAAAAGACCCCGGACAAGCCGCGCTACGTCGCCGGCATCCTTGGCCCGACCAACCGCACCGCGTCGATCTCCCCGGACGTGAATGACCCCGGCGCGCGTAACGTCGATTTCGACACCCTGGTTGCGTCCTACAAGGAAGCGGCCGAGGCCCTGGTCGAGGGTGGCGTCGATCTGCTGCTGATCGAGACGGTGTTCGACACCCTGAACGCCAAGGCCGCGATCTTCGCGGTGAAGACGCTGGAAGACGAGCTCGGGAAGGACCTCCCGATCATGATCTCCGGCACGATCACCGACGCCTCCGGCCGTACCCTGTCCGGCCAGACCACCGAGGCCTTCTGGAACTCCGTGCGTCACGCCAATCCGGTCTCGATCGGCCTGAACTGCGCGCTGGGTGCCAAGGAAATGCGCCAGTACGTGGAAGAGCTTTCGCGCATCGCCGATACCTTTGTGTCCGCGCACCCGAACGCCGGCCTGCCGAACGAGTTCGGCGACTATGACGAGAGCCCGGAGCAGATGGCCGCGGATGTCGGCCCGTGGGCCGAGCAGGGCCTGCTGAACATCATCGGCGGTTGCTGTGGCACGCTGCCGGAGCACATCCGGGCCATGCGCGAGGCGGTCGAGAAGCACGCGCCGCGCAAGCTGCCGGAGATCGCCCCGGCCTGCCGCCTGTCGGGTCTCGAGCCGTGCAACATCACCGATGATTCGCTGTTCGTGAACGTCGGCGAGCGCACCAACGTGACCGGGTCGCGCAAGTTCCTGCGCCTGATCCAGAACGAGGAATTCGACGTCGCGCTGGAAGTCGCGCTGAATCAGGTCGAGGGCGGCGCCCAGATCATCGACATCAACATGGACGAGGGCATGCTGGAGTCGCAGGAGGCAATGGTCCGCTTCCTGAATCTGCTGGCCGGCGAGCCCGATATCGCCCGCGTCCCGGTGATGATCGACTCCTCCAAGTTCGAGATCATCGAGGCGGGCCTGAAGTGCGTGCAGGGCAAGCCGGTGGTCAACTCGATCTCCATGAAGGAGGGCGAGGAAAACTTCATCAAGCAGGCCCAGCTGTGCCGCCGCTATGGCGCCGCGATCGTGGTCATGGCCTTCGACGAGGACGGCCAGGCGGATAACGAGCAGCGTCGCGTCGAGATCTGCACCCGGGCCTACAAGCTGCTGACCGAGAAGGTTGGTTTCCCGGCCGAGGACATCATCTTCGACCCGAACATCTTCGCGGTCGCGACCGGCATCGAAGAGCACAACAACTACGGCGTGGACTTCATCGAGGCTACCCGCCGCATCAAGAACGACCTGCCGCACGCGCTGATCTCCGGTGGCGTGTCCAACGTATCGTTCTCCTTCCGCGGCAACGAGCCGGTGCGCGAGGCGATCCACGCCGTCTTCCTGTATCACGCCATCAAGGCGGGCATGGACATGGGTATCGTCAACGCCGGCCAGCTGGCGGTCTACGACGATATCGACGCGAAGCTGAAGGAAGCGGTCGAGGACGTGGTCCTGAACCGCCGCGACGACGCCACTGATCGTTTGCTCGAACTGTCCGAGGAGTACAAGGGCCAGGGCGGCGGCAAGAAGGAAGAGAACCTCGAGTGGCGCGAATGGGAAGTCTCCAAGCGTCTCGAGCACTCCCTGGTCAAGGGTATCGACACCTACGTGGTCGACGACACCGAAGAGGCACGCCAGGCGTATGACCGCCCGATCCAGGTGATCGAAGGCCCCCTGATGGACGGCATGAACGTGGTCGGCGACCTGTTCGGCGAGGGCAAGATGTTCCTGCCGCAGGTGGTCAAGTCCGCCCGCGTGATGAAGAAGGCCGTGGCTCACTTGATCCCGTACATCGAGGCCGAGAAGACCGGCACCGAGAACAACGGCCGGATCCTGATGGCCACGGTGAAGGGCGACGTCCACGACATCGGCAAGAACATCGTGGGCGTGGTGCTGCAGTGCAATAACTTCGAGGTCATCGACATCGGCGTGATGCAGCCGGGGGCCTCGATCCTGAAGGCCGCCAAGGAACACGACGTCGACGTCATCGGCCTGTCCGGTCTGATTACCCCCTCGCTGGAGGAGATGGCCAACTTCGCCGCCGACCTCGAACGTGAAGGCATGAAGACCCCGCTGATGATCGGCGGCGCGACGACCTCGCGCGCCCACACCGCGGTGAAGATCGAGCCGAACTACTCCGGTCCGGTGGTCTGGGTGAAGGACGCCTCGCGTGCCGTGGGCGTGGCCCAGAGTCTGATCAGCCCCGAGCTGCGCGAGAAGTACGCCGCCGACGTCCGCGAGGAGTACGAGAAGCTGCGCGTGCAGAACGCCGGGCGCAAGAAGAAGACCCAATGGGTCACGCTCGACAAGGCGCGCGCCAACAAGCCGACAATCGACTGGTCCGACTACACGCCGCCGAAACCGAAGGCGCTGGAAACTGACGAACTGCCGGGGCAGCCGAAGGTGCTGCACCCGCATGGCGACGGCACCGTACTGCTGCGCTTCGATGATTACGATCTCCACGAGGTCGCCAAGTACATCGACTGGACGCCGTTCTTCCACTCCTGGCAGCTGCACGCCGCCTACCCGCGCATCCTGGATGACGAGAAGGTCGGCGAAGAGGCGCGCAAGCTGTTCAAGGATGGCAAGGACATGCTGAAGCGGATGATCGACGAAAAGTGGGTCACCTGCCGTGGCGTGGTCGGCTTCTTCCCGGCGAACACCGTTGATGACGACGACATCGAGGTGTACACCGACGATAGCCGCTCCAAGGTCCTGAAGAAGCTGCACCATCTGCGTCAGCAGACCGAGAAGCGTCGCGGGCAGCCGAGCCATTCGCTGGCCGATTTCGTGATGCCCAAGGAAGCCGGTGGTCCGGACTACATCGGGGCCTTCGCGGTCAGCGCCGGTGGTGATGTCGACGCCAAGGCCAAGGAATACGAAAAGGCCAACGACGACTATCACGCCATCCTCGTGAAGAGCCTGGCGGACCGTCTGGCCGAGGCCTTTGCCGAGTGCATGCACTACCATGTGCGCCGCGAATACTGGGGCTATGTCCCCGACGAGTCGCTGGAGAACGAGGACCTGATCGAGGAGAAGTACCAGGGTATTCGTCCGGCGCCCGGCTACCCGGCCTGCCCGGAGCACACCGAGAAGGCGACCCTGTGGGAGATGCTGCAGCCGGAAGAGCATGCTGACATGACGCTCACCGAGAGCTTCGCCATGCTGCCGGTCTCGGCCGTCTCCGGCTGGTACTTCGCGCATCCGGAATCGCGCTACTTCGGTCTCGGCAAGGTCAACCGCGACCAGGTCGAGGACTACGCCAAGCGCAAGGGCATGTCGTTCGAGGAGGCCGAGCGGTGGCTCGCGCCGAACCTCGGCTACGACGACAGTGACGAGGCCAAGGCGGAAGCCAAGGCCGAGCGCGACGCCCGGACCGCGTAACTTCGCGATCCTGCCCCGGGTGGGCTGGCCGACTGGCCCTTGCCCGGAAAACTGCGAGCCCCGCCCCGTGCGGGGCTCGCTTTGTTTGGGGTACCGCGCCAAACTGGACGGGCTTGTCCCCAACTGGAGTCCGCGCATGTCCGCTCGTGAACCCGCGATCGATGCTCGACCGGCGATGTTCCGCAATCATCCGTTCGGCTTCATCCTTAGCGTGTTACTGATCCCGGCCTTCGGCCTCGGCTTGCTGATCCTGTTGTGGTGGTACCTCCAGACGCGCTCGGTACGCCTGCGCATCGACGCCGATCAGGTGCATCTGGAGCGGGGCCTGCTGTCGAAGTCGCATGTGGACCTCGACATCGGTCAGATCCGCACGGTGAAGGTGGATCAGAGTTTCTTCGACCGCATCTTCCGCGTGGGCCGCATCGCGGTGTACACCACCGGGGACAATCCGGAATTCCGGGTTAACGGCATCCCGGACCCCAACCGGGTGCGGGAATATGTGCGAGGCCGTCGCGAGGGCGTGGCATGAGCCGTGCGGACCGGCGGGACAGCCGTCTGGCGCTGCGCATCCTGCTTGGCACCTCGGCGCTGGTCGCGTTGCTGGTGGCTTTGCTGGTGCTGGCGGCAGCGGTGTCCCTGCCGGGGCTGTCGGACTGGGTCGCGCTCACCTTTGATGATGGTATGGGCCTGAAGAACGCGGCCCTGGTCGCGGCCATCGTCTCGGTGCTGGTGTCGATCGTGTTCGCCCTGGCCGCCGGCGAGGGCCTGATCGGGGAGCTGCAGTTCATGATCCCCGGTTTCTTCCTGTTCTTTGTGTTCTTCTGGTTGATGCTGGCCTGGATCTTTTGATCCACGCCCGCTCCCCGTGCATCCTGCCCCTCTGTCTCAACCCCGGAGCCCCCAAGCGTGACCACTGACGCGGACAACGAGTCGAACCCCCAGCACCACCTGACCCTGCGCCCGACGCGGGTCGAGGACTACGAGGACATCCGCGAGATCATGGAGCGGGTCTATCACGACCTCGACGGTGCCTGGAGCGAGGCGCAGTTCCGCTCCCAGGTGATGCGCTTCCCCGAGGGCCAGATCTGCATCGAGGACAATGGCAAGGTGGTCGCCGCGGCGATCAGCCTGATCGTCGAATACAAGCGCTTCGGCGATCAGCACAATTACTGGCAGATCACCGGGAATGGCTTCCTGACCACCCACGACCCGGACGGCGACACGCTGTACGGCGTGGACATCTTCGTGCATCCGGACTATCGCGGGCTGCGCCTGGGCCGGCGCCTGTACGACGCGCGCAAGGAGTTGTGCGAGAAGCTGAACCTGCGGGCGATCGTCGCCGGTGGGCGTATCCCCGGCTACGAGCCGTACCGCGACGAGCTGACGCCGCAGCAGTACGTACGCCGGGTGAAGAACCACGAGATCATCGACCCGATCCTGACATTCCAGCTGGCGAACGACTTTCACGTCCGCAAGATCATCACCAACTACCTGCCGGACGACGAGAAGTCCGGGGCCTACGCGACGCTGATCGAGTGGCTGAACATCTACTACGAGGAGAAGGAAAAGCTGATCGGCGGCAGCCGTTCGGACGTGCGCATCGGCGTCGTCCAGTGGCAGATGCGCCCGACGGTGGACCTGGACTCCCTGTTCCAGCAGGTGGAGTATTTCGTCGATGCGGTTTCCGGCTATCGCTCGGACTGCGTGCTGTTCCCGGAATTCTTCAACGGCCCGTTGATGGGGGCCTTCAACCAGGACTACCCGGCCGAGGCCGTGCGCCGGCTGGCCGAGTACACCGAGGCGGTCCGCGAGGAGATGGTGCGCCTGGCGCTGGCCTACAACATCAACATCGTGGCTGGCTCGATGCCCGAGTACACCGACGACGTGCTGCGCAATGTCTCCTATCTGTGTCGTCGTGACGGCACCTGGGACCGCCAGTACAAGATCCACGTGACCCCGGACGAGGTCTCCTACTGGGGCCTGCAGGGCGGCGACGAGGTGCATGTCTTCGACACCGACTTCGGCAAGATCGGGATCCTGATCTGCTACGACGTGGAGTTCCCCGAACTGCCGCGGGTGATGGCCGATCACGGCCTGCAGATCCTGTTCGTGCCCTACTGGACCGACACCAAGAATGCCTATCTCCGGGTACGGCGCTGCGCCCAGGCCCGCGCGATCGAGAACGAGTGCTACGTGGTCATGTCCGGCTCGGTAGGCAACCTGCCCAAGGTCGAGAACATGGACATGCAGTACTCCCAGGCTGCGGTGTTCACGCCTTCCGACTTCGCCTTCCCGCATGACGCGGTGGCGGCGGAGGCCACGCCCAACACCGAAATGACCCTGATCGTGGATCTCGACCTCGACAACCTGAAAGAGCTGCGCAACCACGGCTCGGTGCGCAACCTGCGTGATCGTCGGCGCGACCTCTATTCGGTCAAGTGGAAGTCGAAGCCCGTGTAGCAAACACGGAGCGGTGGTCGCGCATGATGCTCCGCGGGCCGATCGCCCGGAGCGAGAAAGTGTGAACCGGTTCCGGTTGCCCCGGCGACCCCACTGGCATCCGGACGCGGGGGCCCGTAGTCTTGCGACTCTAGGGATGCTCGGCCACTGGGAATCCAGCGTGGTCGACGGCCGTGCCGCTGTCAGGCGGGCGGAGGTCAGTCAGGGGGAAGCATGAGCGATCAGATACCGGACCCAAAACGCGCCGCGATCCTCGTGGTGGATGACTCCAAGGTCATCCGGGTTGCGTTGCAACGTATTCTGCAGGGTCAGAACACCGTCTACGAGGCGGCCGACGGCGAACAGGCCCTGGAGCTGCTGCAGCAGTATCCCGATATCGGGCTGGTGCTGACCGATCTCTCGATGCCGGGCATCGACGGCCAGGATCTCCTGCTGCGTATTCGTGATGGCGTCGATGATCTCCCCACGGACCTCCCGGTGGTGATCGTGACCGGTCAGGAGAGCGACGAGGCGGCCAGCGACGAATGGCGTTCACTGGGGGCCAATGCCGTCCTGATGAAGCCGTTTGTTCCCACCCGCGTGCGCGAGGTCGTGGCCGAACTCCTGCCACCGCCGCCGGTCCCCGAGCCGCCCCCCTCCGGAGCGGCCCCCGACTCCGCCGAGAACCAGGCCCTGCGCGACGAGGTCGAGCGCCTGCGCCGCGAGTTGATGCTGCGACAGCAATCCTCCAATGAGCGCGAGGCGCAGAAAGAGCTGGAGCGTCTGCGCAACGCCCTGGGCGAGGCCCGCGACGAGTCCACGGCGGCGTTCCAGCGCGCGGAAGAGCGGGATCGCGAAATCGAGGCCCTGCAGGGTCGTCTGGAGGAGGCGGAGACGGCGCTGGCCGAGGCGCGGGCGCGGGACGAAGAGGTCGCGGCAGCAGCCGAACAGGCCGCGGCCCGCGAGGAGGAGCTTGCGGCCTTGCGTGTGCGTGTGGAAGAACTCGAGGCTGAGGGCGCCCCGGAGTCGACCGAGCCCGACCGCGAGACCGAACAACTGCGTAGCCGGGTGCGCGAGCTCGAGAGCGAGAATGTCCGTCTGGACCACGAGCTCGTCGACCTGGAGCGCCAGCGCGAGGAGGAGCAGACGGAGCTGAAGGTGGCGCGGGGCGAGGCCGAACGTCTGCGCCGCGAGCGCAACCAGCAGTGCGAGCGCGCCGCGGCGGCCGAGAAGGCCCAGGCCGAGGCCGAGCAGCGCTGTACGGATAGCCAGGATTCGGCTTCGGATCTGGGTGACCGCCTGGTGGCCCGCGAGCGGGAGCTGGCGGAGGCCCAGCAGCGCAACCAGGACCTGCGTGGCCGCATCCGTGATCTGGAACATGCCCTGACCGGCCACAGCACCACCGCTGCTGCGGAGCCGGCGAGCGAGCCGAGTCGGGGCGAACCGGTCAAGGCGGAGCCGGAGGACAGCCTGCGAGCGTCCCTGTTCGATGCGCAACACGCGCGACCCGCGCGTCTGGGGCGTCGCCGCTGGTTCCGGCTGGCGTTTTTCGGGGTGCTGGCGGTGATCGTGGTCCTGGGGGTGGCGATCTACCTGCGCGGGATCTGAGGCTCCGCGTGAAAGTGGCGGGCACCTGGCAGTGCCCGCCGTACATCGGGTTTAGTGCCGATCGCGTAGGACACCCAGCAGGTGGTTCCAGGAGTCGTGGTCGGCGCGGGCGTCATAGCCGACCGGCATGCCGAACTCCTCGGCAATGGCATCGGCCCCCGGATTGGTGAAGCTGTGCTTCACGCCGGAGAATTCCACCACGGTGTAGCGTACTTCGGCCTCCTGCATCTCCTCCTGGAAACCGGCGACCTGCTCCGGCGGGATCATCGGGTCTGCGGTGCCGGTGAAGGACAGCAGTTCGGCCGACACCTTGCCGGCCTCGGCCCGGTGCTCGGTTCCCAGGCCGCCGTGGAAGCTCGCCGCCACGTTCAGGTCCATCCCCGCGCGCGCGGCCTCGAGGGCCACGGTGCCGCCGAAGCAGTAGCCGACCGCGGAGGGCGCCGCATCCGCGCTGGCATCATGCGCGCGCAGCCAGTCGTAGGCGGCCTGGAAGCGGCTCAGCATCAGGTCGCGATTCTCGCGGATTTCCCCGGCGAATTCGCCGGCGGTAGACGGGTGATCGGCCAACTTGCCGCTGCCGTACATATCCAGGGCGAAGGCGGTGTAACCCTCGCGGGCCAGTTGTTCGGCACGGTCGCGGGCGTAGTCGTTGTGGCCCCACCATTCGTGAATGACCAGGACCGCCGGGTGCGGCCCGTCGCCTTCGGGGTGGGCCAGGTAGCCGGTCATCTCGTCGCCGTCATGGTCGTAGGCGATCTCTTCGGTCTGGATACCGGCCAGGGCCATGCCGGGGAGCAGGCCGGCGAGCAAAACGGCCAGCGGCGCAAATGCGGGCTTGCTAAACATATGGGCACCTCCTTGGTGGTCGACGCGTCGTTTTTTCGACCCGGGCCTGCGAGTATGGTTCGCGCCCGGCCGGGTTACAACGAAGGGGACAGCGGCTACAGTAGAGAGGTCGGGGCCACGTGCGCGAGGTGGCCTCGAAACAGGACGAGTGAGGCGCAGCGATCCCCGTTCCGCCTCGGCAAGAGGATCCACCCATGTCCGACCGATCTGCCAACGATTCCCTTGAGGCCCGCGTCCAGTCGGCTGACAAGCTTCTGGCCATGCCACAGGTGGTGTTCGAGGTTGCGCGCCTGCTGGAGGAGGACGACGCCACGGCTGCCAGGATCGCCAGCAGCCTGGGACGCGATCCCGGCTTGGTGGCCCTGGTCCTGCGCATCGCCAACAGCCCTGCCTATGCCCCGGCGCGTCCGGTTGACTCGGTGGACCGCGCGATTGCCATGCTGGGTCGCGATGCCCTGCAGCGTCTGGTGGTGGCGAGCGCGATCACGCGTGCCACGGCCAGCATCCCGGATCAGGAGCGCCTGCCGCTGGAGGTGTTCTGGCGCCATTCGGCCTATTGCGCGGTTATCGCGCGGCAACTGGCGATGCGCGTGCTGCCGCGCCAGGCCAGCGGGATCTTCCTGGCCGGCCTGCTGCACGATCTTGGCAAGCTGTTGTTGTTCTCGCAGTCGCCGGAATCGGCCCACCGGGCCTTCCTCTCCAGTCTGGATGTTGGCGACGGCCTGAGCCCGCAGGGCGCGGAGCGCGCGCAACTGGGCTTCGATCATGCGGAGCTGGGTGGGGCCCTGGCCGCGCACTGGGGTCTGCCGGAACTCCTGGTCGACTGCCTCGCCGGTCACCATCAGCCGCTGCAGGCGCCGGAGCGCAATCGCACCGCCGTGATGCTGGTGCATCTGGCCAACACCGGTGCCCATCTCGCCGAGATCGATTCGCGCGACTGGGCGGATGCGCCCCCGGTAGATCCGGCGGTGTGGGACGCCCTGCACCTGGCCCCCGAGGTCTTGCTCTCCGCGGTGGAGGAGGCCCAGCACGAGGTGTTGGCGGTGCAGGACCTTTGCGATCCGGCGCACGAGGGGGAGCCGCGGCCATGACCGCTCGCCGTGAACTTGGGGATGCGGCGCGAGTCCCATCGGCTATGCAGAGTCGGGCATTGCCACTTGTACGATTGCGCGCGCTGGTCCTGGCGGGGCTGCTGCTCCTGCTGACAGGGTGTGCCGGGGTTCCGGCGGCCCTTTCCCCGTTGCCTGCTGCCGCCCCCGATCGCGATCAGGTGCTGGCGGATCCCGAGGCCGTGAAGGGCGAGACCGTGGTCTGGGGCGGGGTGATTGCGGACATCGAGAACACCTCGGGCGGTACCCGGCTGGAGGTGGTGGCCCGCGAACTTGATCGCCAGGGGCGACCGCAGGAGGCGGATCGCTCACCCGGGCGCTTCCGCGTGGTCAGCAGCGGTTTTCTCGACCCGCAGATTTACAAGGAAGGCCGCGAGGTGACCGTGCGGGGTGTCATCCACGGGATCGAGGAGGGCCGCATCGGTGACTACGCCTATACCTTCGTTACGCTGCAGGCGGATGCGGTCTACCTGTGGTCGCGGCGCCCGCCACCGACGGAGCGCGGGTATCGCGATCCGTTCTACGACCCGTTTTATGACCCGTTCTATAGCCCCTGGGGCCCGCGTTACGGCCTCTATGGGCGCTATCACCCGCATCCCTGGTACTGGTGAGCATGACCCGATTCCTGCGTCCTTTTCTGGCATTGCTGCTGCCCGTGTTCCTGGCCGCCTGCGCGTCCGGCCCGCTGGAGGCCCCGGATGACCCGGCCGTGCAGGTCGAGCCGCGTGCAGTCACCGCCGATAGCCTGCCGCCCGACGAGCAGGTATGGGGCGGGGTGATCGCGCGCGTGGACAATCGCGCCGAGGCGACCTTCATCGAGGTGGTCGGGTACCCGCTCAGTCGTCAGGAGCCACAGACGCGGCAGTCCACCACCGGGCGTTTCCGCCTGCGTGTGGAGGGCTTCGCCGACCCGGTGGACTATCGTGCCGGGCGCCGGGTTACCGGTGTCGGCACGGTGACCGGGGTCGAGGATGGCCGGATCGGCGAGCTGGACTACGTCTTCCCGGTGCTGGAGGCCCACTCGGTGCACCTGTGGCCGGAGCCCGAGCCGGCACGATCTTCCGGTGGTGTGCGCTTTGGCATAGGCATCGGGATCGGCCTGTAGGCCGCACTCGGGGCGGCCGGCGCGCGTTTCCACGAATCCCCATGCAACGAGGAGTATTCATGCGAGCAGTCGTGTTCGACGAACCCGGAGCCGCCGAGGCCCTGCGTCTGGACGAAGTAGCGGAGCCGGCGCTCACGGCCCCCGACCAGGTCCGCATCCGGATGCTGGCGGCCGGTGTCAATCCGGTGGATACGAAGGTGCGCGCCGGGGGCATGATCGTCCCCGGTGCGCCGCGCAACACGCCGGGCTGCGATGGGGTGGGCATCATCGAGGAATGTGGCAGCGCCGTGCATCACGCGCGGCCGGGGCAGCGGGTTGCCTTCTGTTTTGGTGGGGTCGGGGCCGATCCGGGGACCTACGCCGAACAGGTCGTGGTGCCCGAGGCCGCGGTGGTCCCGGTGCCGGCGGCGGTATCCGATGCCCAGGCCGCCGCCCTGCCGCTTACCTGGCTGACCGCCTGGGAGTCCCTGTTCGAGCGGGCCGACCTGCAGCGCGGCCAGAGCGTGCTGGTTCACGCGGCGGCCGGCGGGGTCG
This sequence comes from Thioalkalivibrio sp. AKL7, assembly GCF_000381705.1. Classification (NCBI taxonomy): domain Bacteria; kingdom Pseudomonadati; phylum Pseudomonadota; class Gammaproteobacteria; order Chromatiales; family Ectothiorhodospiraceae; genus Thioalkalivibrio; species Thioalkalivibrio sp. AKL7. The sequence continues at coordinate 149,157 of NZ_KB906948.1, forward strand.
GGCAGATGGCCGTACAGATCGCACGCGCTGCCGGCGGCCGGGTACTGGGGCTGGTGCGGCGCGACGAGGCGGGCACGATTGTCACCGCACTTGGGGGCGATGTCGTCGACCTGCGCAAGCCGGATGCCGCGGACGCGATCATGCAGTACACCGATGGGCGTGGCTTCGACATCGTGCTGGACACCGTTGGTGGCGAGGTCTTCCGCGAGGGACTGACGCAGGTGGCCTATGGCGGGGATCTGGTGACCCTTCTGGCTCCCCCGGCGGATACCGACTGGAACCCGGCGCGGCTGCGCAACCCGAGCATCAGCCTGGAGCTGATGCTGACCCCGATGCTGGAGAATGATCGCCGCCGTCTGAAGCACCAGGCCACCCTGGTGGCCGAGGGTCTGGCCCGGCTGGCCAGCGGTCGCTTGCAGGTCAACGTCGAGGATACTCTCCCGCTGAGCGAGGCCGCCGAGGCCCACCGGCGCATCGAAGCCGGTGGACGCCGCGGCAAGCTCGTGCTGCGCATCCCCGAATAAGCGGGTCTTGCAACCACGAAGCGCGTGAGGGGGGGATTAGCTGCCGAAGAGGTGGCTGAAGACGCGGGCGCCGCCGATGTAGGTGCCGGCGGCCGAGCCCAGGGTGGTCAGCAGGAAGACCAGCAACACGCGCGAGACGCGGTTGCGCCACCAGCCGCGTGGCGTGGTGGTGTCCTGACGCAGACTGGCAAAGTCGGAGACCCGCGGCTTGCGCAGGAACAGCTCGGCCGCGGCCGCCACAAAGCCGACCCCGATGGTGGGATTCAGCGAGGTCAGCGGGGCCGCCAGGGCCGCGGTGAGCACGGTCAGTGGGTGGGCCAGGGCGATGATCGCGCCGAGGGCCGCCAGCCCGCCGTTGATCAGTACCCAGTCGATCACCATCTGCAGGCCGATATCCGGGTTGCGCGAGAACCCGATGGCAAAGCCGGCGAGGATGATCCCGATCACCACCCACGGGACGACCTTGGGCCAGCGCGCCTTGGGCGGGGCCTGGTCCAGGGCGTCGAGGATCGCGTCCGGTGGGGTCAGGTGATCCTCGGCCTGTTCGGCAATCCCGGGCAGGTGGCCAGCCCCCACCACCGCCAGGATGCAGCGCGTCTCCGGGTTGGCCGCGAGGCGGCGCAGGTGGGCGGCCATGTAGTGGTCGCGCTCTTCGATCAGGGTGCGGTAGAGGTCCTCGGACTGCTCGGCGAACTCGCTGAAGGTGGACTCCAGCATGTCGCCTTCCTTCAGGCGCTCGATCTCGGATTCGTCGATCTTCTCGCGCGAAAGTACCGAGCTGAACAATCCGCCGATCAGCCCCATGCGTTCCCACCAGCGCACTGCGCGGTAGGTGCGGCGCAGGGTCAGGCCGATATCCCGGTCGATCAGGGCCAGGGGGAGGCCATTGTCCAGGGCGCCGTCCATGGCCGCGCGCATCTCGGCGCCGGGTTCGATGCCGTACTGGTCGGCCAGGCGTTGCTGGTAGGCCCCGAGCGCCAGGCTGGCGGCGATCATCGGGGCCTGGCCCTTGCGCATCACGCTGAACAGATCCATGCGCCCGACTGCGTCGGGGTCCAGCATCGCGCGCTGACGGCTTTCGCAAAGCTCGACCGCCACGCTGTCAAAGGCCCCCGTGTCGATCAGGGCTCGGACCTTGTCGGCGCTGGCGCGCGACACGTGCGCGGTGCCCAGCACCACGACTTCAGTGTCGCCCAGTTGCAGGACGCGGTGGGGTTCGTCGGCGATCAGTTCCTGGACGGCGGGATTCATGCGTGGCGGGCTCTTGCTCCGGTGGGCGGGCCGTATTCTACGGCGAATACGCGCGGCCCGCAGCGCCGGCCGCCGGATCGCGCGCTACGGGGCATCGGGCTCGGCCTGTGGCACGTCGTCGGGCGGGCTGTCTGCCTCCGCTTCGGGGAGCGGTTCCGGCACGCGCAGGCTCTCCAGGCGTTCGACGACGCGCAGCGCACGCTCGTGGGCCGAGAGGAGTCCGGCATGGTCGGGCGCCAGTTCGAGCCCCTCTTCCCAGTGTCTCAGGGCCTCTTCGATGTCACCGGCGGAGTAATGGCTGCGGCCCTCCTCCAGCAGCGTCTCGGCGCGCGCGTCTCGGCGCTCGCGCCATTCCTCGCACAGCGCGCGATGGGCTCGCTGGGCGGCCTGGTCCGGGCCGGAGGCGTCGGTGTCGGGGGTGATCTCGTTGCGACACCAGCGCGCTGCCGTGGCCAATTCGCCGGCCTCCAGGGCCTGACGCAGGCGTGCATTGATGGTGGAACGCGGGACCTCTTCCTCGATCTCGGGGGCTTCGGCCTGGCGCAGTTCCCGCTCCAGGCGCGCGATGCGTTCTGCGCGTTCGGAGTCGGAGGCCAGGCCCTGGGCCAGGTGCAGTAGCTCCAGGCGTTCCTCGCCATCGGTGTCGGCGGCGTAGCCATCCAGCGCCCGCGCCAGGGGCTCGCGACGATTGGCAAGGCGGTCGGGATCGTCCGGCAGCCGTTCGCTGTGGCGCACCAACGGACGCATCACCTCGAGCAGGCGCAGCCGCTGGACCAGGGCGCGCGCCTCGAGGATGTCGTGGCGTTGCTGCAGGGTCTGCAATCCAACCTGTCGCTGGCGTTCCAGTTGGCTGATGAATTCCCGCCGTTCGCTGTCCGGCGGCAGTTGTGCCTCGGCCGTCTCGAGGATCTCCAGGGCCTGAGCGACCGCGCCTTCGGCCGAGGCGGCGCGCGCTTCGTGCATCGCCTCGGTCGCGGCGGTCGCGGCCTCGTCCTCGATGGCTGCCCGGCGCTCGGCCCATCGGGCTCGCGGTTCCGGGTCGTGCTCGTCGATCAGCTCGAGGGCATGCTGGTAGTTACCCGTCTCCAGTGCGCGTTCGATGCGCTGCTCGGGCGGGGCGAAGGGGTCCAGAGCGGCGCAGCCCTGGACCAGCAGAAGGGCCAGCAGGATACTCGCGAGCGGGAACAGGCCGCGGGCTGCAGTCATGTGCGATCCGTAGCGTTCAGTACCCGGGTGGTGGGCACGGCTTCGCTGACCCCGTGCAGCTCGTGGGTGCCCCAGTCTTCGGTGCGGAACTGTCCCTTCACCTGCTCGTGCTCCATGAATGCGGCAGTCGTGACCAGCCCGCCGGCGGGCGCGACCGTGACCAGGCGGGCCGCGAGGTTGACGGTGTCGCCGACTACGGTGAACTGCATGCGGTCTTCGGCCCCCATGTTGCCGGCCAGCATCTCGCCGGCATTCAGGCCGATACGGAACTCCACCCGGGTATCGCCGCGGCGTTCACGCTCGGCGTTGATCGAGGCGACGGTGTCCAGCAGGGCCAGGCCGGTCTGCACAGCGGTCAGGCGATGGTTTCCGGCATCCGCCGCGAGGCCGAAGACCGCCATGGTACAGTCGCCCATGTACTTGTCCACCGTGCCGCCGTGACGGGCAATGCATTCCGACATCGGCCCGAAGAATTCGTTGAGCATGCGGCCCAGGGCCTCCGGGCTGCAGCGCTCCGAAAGCGCGGTGTAGCCCTGGATGTCGGCAAACAGTACCGATCCCTCCAGCGCGCGACCGCCCAGCTCCACCCGGTCCAGATTCTCCAGGATGTCCTGGGCGATGGCGTCCGACACATAGCGGCGCAGGGCGGCCTCGACCTGGTCCTTGCGCAGCAGGTCGCGCGCCATATCGTTGAAGGCGTCGGTCAGCTGGGCGATCTCGTCCTGGCGCACCATCGGCAGCGTGTTGCCCTGGTCATCCATGGGGCGGGCGCGCGAACGCATGCTCTCGGCCAGGCGTTCCAGTGGGCGCACCAGGCGCTTGCTGATGTCGATTGCCAGGATCAGGCTCAGCAGAAACACCCCGACGGCCGTGGCGATCCCGGCGTTCAGGGTGTTGCGGATTAGCTCCTGCATTGGCGAGGTGTCGATGTAGGCCTCGATGTAGCCCACCTGTACGTCCTGAAAGCGCACGTTGCGTCGGTAGGGCTCCATCGTCGGTGCCAGCGGCCACACCCCGTCGGTGAGGGATTGCTCCGGGGGTGTCCCGGCGCGGGCAACCTGACCGCGGTCGATCGCGTAGGCGGCGATGGACTCGACGCGCCCCTCCTCCACCAGTGAGTTCAGCAGGGTCTCCAGGGTCAGGTAGTCCTCGGCCAGCATCAGTTCCGCCGAGGTCCGCGCGACTGGCGCCACGGTGCTCTCGGCCTGGGCGCGAATCTGGTTGTCCAGCACGTTGCTGACCTGGTTCAGCACCACAGCCGACAGGGTCACGATCCCGGCCAGTGTCAGCCCGGCGATCGCCGCGACGATCTTCCATGCGATCGGCAGGTAGCGTGGGGTGAAGTCGGTGCTGCCGACGCCCAGGCGTGCGCCACCGCCGGACTTGCGGCGGCGGATCACGAGGGGGTCTCCGGGGCGGCAAGCCAAGGGGCCAGCCACGCCCGCCAGTCGGCGAGCAGGGTGTCGGAGCGCGCCGCCACCGCGGAGCGCTTGGTCAGCGATCGTCCGAATACGGGCTCGCCCGCGAGGTTGCACATGGCACCGCCGGCGCGGGCGAGCATCAGCCCACCGGCCGCGCTGTCCCATGGGGCCTGGCCACCGTGCAGGTACAGATCGGCGCGGCCGGCGGCCAGCCAGGCCCACTCCAGGGCGCAGGCGCCGAGGTTGCGTTGCGAGCGAAACGGTGCGTTGCAGGCCAGCTCACCCGCCAGGGGGGCATCCAGGCGCTTGTAGTCCACCAGGGCGATGGCGCGGCCCAGCTCCGTGACGGGAGGGCGAGTGGTCGCCGGCGGGGTGACCCCGTTGAGTTCCAGCGCGCTGTCTTCGGTGGCGGTAAAGAGTTCTTCGCGTACCGGATCGTAGGTCGCGCCATGGGTGACCCGGTCACCCTCGATGCGGGCGATGGAGATGGCGAAGAAGGGCATGCCACCGGCGAAATTGGAGGTGCCGTCCAGCGGGTCCACCAGCCAGAAGGCGGGGGCGGTCTCCAGTACGCGTGCCTGTTCGCCGCGTGTCTGTTCCTCGCTCAGTACCGGCGTGTTCTGTCCGTATGCGCCCAGCAGGGTGCGTACACGCGCATCCACCGCGTGGTCGGCCTCGGTGATCACGCTGCCGTCCGCCTTGTAATCAACGGCGATATCGGCCTCGAAGCGGGGCAGCAGTTCTTGCTGCCCGATCTCGCGCAGGCCCTGCGCGAGATCGGAGAAGGGGATGGCAGTGGTAGTCATGCAGACCCGGAAACGCTGGTGGCAAGGTAAACGAACCGGAGACGGCCGGGCATGCCCGGAAAAACTCGGGTTCGTTTGCGCTTATCATACCGGTCCATGACCGGCTTGATCATAATCATCTCCATTGCCTTGATAGGGTTTTACGTTAATGACACCTGGCGTGCCAACGAACGTGCCCGTCGGGTGGGGCGGCAGGCCTGCGAGCGGGCAGGGGTGCAGTTGCTCGATGCCACCGTCGTGCGTACCGGCCAGCGCCTGGTCTGGGGCGACCGTGGTCTGGCCCTGCAACGCCGCTACCGCTTCGAGTTTTCCGCCGATGGAGCGGGGCGACATCCCGGCGAGATCTCGCTGGAAGGCCGACAGTTGAAGCGCGTGACCCTGGACTGGCCGGACGGCGGCCGCGAGTTTCAGGGGCTGGACAGCGATGACAACAGCGGAGGGGCGCCCCGGTGACCCTGAGCGAGCTGCGGTATGTGGTCGCCGTCGCCGATGCCCGCCACTTTGGGCGGGCGGCCGCGGCCAGTCATGTCAGTCAGCCATCGCTGTCGGTGGCGGTGCGCAAGTTCGAGGAAGAACTGGGCGTGACCCTGTTCGAGCGCGGCCGCGGCGAGGTCTCGGTGACGCCGGCGGGCGAGCAGGTGATCGCGCAGGCGCGGCGTGTGCTGGCCGAGGTCGAACAGCTGCGCTCGGTGGCCGTACAGAGTCAGGATCAACTCTCCGGCCCGCTACGCCTGGGTGCGATCTACACCATCGGTCCGTACCTGCTTCCGGAGCTGATCCCCGCGCTGCACGAGCGCGCGCCGAACATGCCGCTGGTGATCGAGGAGAACTACACCGGGCGGCTGCGCGAGCGGCTCAAGCAGGGTGAGCTCGACGCGATCCTTATTTCGTTGCCGTTCGAGGAGCCGGGCGTGGTCACGCTTCCCTTGTACGACGAACCATTCATGGCCGTGCTGCCGGCGGCGCACCCGCTGAAGGACAAGGACCCCCTGCGCCTGGAGGACATGGCCGATGCGACCCTGCTGTTGCTGGGCGCCGGACACTGTTTTCGCGACCAGGTGCTGGAGCGCTGCCCGGACTGTCAGCGTACGGTAACTGCGGATGGCAGTACGCCGCGCAATCTGGAGGGGTCGTCGCTGGAGACAATCCGCCACATGGTGGCCTCGGGGATGGGGGTAACCATCCTCCCGTGCACGGCGGTGGGGGCGGATCGTTATGCCCAGCGGCTGCTGGCCGTGCGCCGGTTTCAGGATCCGGCGCCCAGCCGCCGCGTCGCCCTGGCCTGGCGCACCAGCTTCCCGCGTCCGGAGGCCATCGAGGCGCTGCGTCAGGCGGTGCTGTCGACCCCGCTGACCTGCGTCGACTTCATTCCGCCTGGCAGCGGATAGGGGCGGCTTTCCGGGAATTCAGTTCCCGGCGAGGACGCGGTTGCGTCCGGCCCGCTTGGCGGCGTAGAGGGCCTCGTCGGCCGCCTGGTAGGCGGACTGCAGCGTGGCGTTGGGTCCGATGCCGGCCACCCCGATGCTCGCGGTCACCTTGACCGATCCATCGCTCTCCAGTGTTGACTTGTCGCCGGCGGTGGCGCCGGCGCGCAGACTGGCGAGTGCCAGGCGGATGCGTTCGGCACATTCCATCGCGCGGCTCAAATCCGCGCCGGGCAGGACCGCCAGGAATTCCTCGCCGCCCATGCGCACACACAGGTCGGACTCGCGGGTGGTGCTGCGCAGGGTCTTCGCCACCAGGCGCAGGATGTCGTCGCCCACGCTGTGGCCGTATTCATCGTTGATTCGCTTGAAGTGATCGAGATCGATGGCCAGCACCGACATCGGGCGATCCTGGCGGCGGCAGTCGGCCAGCCACTGGGCGCCCTGTTTCTCGAAGGCGCGGCGGTTGCCGAGACCGGTCAGTTCATCGGTCTCCAGGCTTTCGTTCAGGCGCTGGAAACGCAGGGCGTTGGCCAGTGCCGGGGCGGCCAGCCCCAGCAAAGCCTCGATCAACTGCTGTTCGTCGTCGCTGAAGCGGCGGCCGCGCATCAGGATCAGCGAGCCCATGGTCTCGTTGTTGAAGCTCATGCCGTACTCGATGCGATGGCGATCCTCGTCGCCGCCGGACCAGGTCTCGTCACTCTCCTGCAGGATGAAGAACCAGCCGCTGTGGTGGACCTGGGCGTGCAGGTGTTCCTGCAGGCGGGCGAGGACGGTCCCGAGCTCGAGGCTGGAGGACAGGGCCTGCACGAAGGCCAGGGCATCAAAGGGCGTCCCGGCATCGCCAGTCGTCTTGCCCTTGGCGGATACCAGTCGCAGGTTGTGGGCGTTCCCGTCGCGGTTCATGGCCGTCTCGCTCGCATCGATCGTTGGGTCGAGAGTAAAGCCAGATCCATGCCACTTATCGTATATTTAGTTAAAACAGTGATTTGCATCACGGATAACAGAGGTCTTGACGGAAATTCGGCGATTTTTCGCCGCCCCCGGCAGGTCCTCACCGCCGCAGGCGGCAAGGGGTGGCAGGATTCTGACACCCTGCGCCGGGGCGGCGTTTCCCGAGGAACGGCCGGCCTACATGAGCCGGGCGCGCGCTTGCCCTACACTGCGCCGCATGATTCGAATACAAGATATCGAGCTGCGTCGCGGCCGCCAGATCCTGCTGCAGCACGCCAGCCTCACCGTGCATGCGGGCTGGCGCGTCGGCCTGACCGGCGCCAACGGGTCCGGCAAATCCAGCCTGCTGGCGGCGTTGCAGGGCGAATTGAGCCTGGATGCCGGCGAGATCGACCAGCCCGCGGAATGGGTGGTGGCGCACCTTCCGCAGGAGGTCCCGGGGAGCGAGCGCTCGGCCGTGGACTACGTGCTGGATGGGGATACCGAACTGCGCGACCTGCAGCAGCGCCTGGAGCAGGTGTCCGATGGCGCCGAGCAGGCCCGCCTGTTTGGCGCGCTGGAGGCGATTGACGGCTGGACGGCCGATGCCCGTGCGCGCCGACTGCTGGCAGGCCTCGGATTCGCTGCGGCGGATGCGGATCGGCCCATGAGCGATTTCTCCGGCGGCTGGCGCATGCGCCTGGGCCTGGCGCGCACGCTGATGACGCGCTCGGATCTCTTGTTGCTGGACGAGCCCACCAACCACCTGGATGTCGAGACCATCCTGTGGCTGGAGGACTGGCTGGCGCGTTATCCGGGGACGGTGATCGTGATTGCGCATGACCGTCGGTTTCTCGATTCGGTCTGCACCCATATCGCGCACATCGAGCGCGGTGGTATCGCGCTATACGCCGGCAGCTACACCCACGCCGAGGCCAAGCGCGCCGAGGCCATGGCCCAGAGCGAGGCGTCGGCCGCAAAGGTGGCGGCCGAGCGCGCCCACCTGGAGGACTTTGTGCGTCGCTTCCGTGCCAAGGCGAGCAAGGCCCGCCAGGCCCAGAGCCGACTGAAGCGTCTGGAGAAGCTCGACGAGGTTGCGGTGATCCGCGCGGCCCGGCCGATTCACCTGGAGATTCCGACCCCGGAGCGTCTGCCCGACCCCCTGCTGGCGCTGGATCATGCCGAGGTCCGATCCGGGGATCGTGTCCGCCTGCATCCGACGACTTTACGTCTGCGCCCCGAGGACCGGATCGGCGTGCTGGGCCCGAACGGTGCCGGGAAATCGACACTCTTGACGCTGCTGGCCGGCGAGCTGGCCCCGACCGCGGGCGAGCGCCGCGTGGAGCCGAACCTGAAGGTCGGCTATTTTGCCCAGCACCAGAGCGAGCAGCTGGACCTGAAGGCCTCGCCCCTGGTGCACCTGCAACGTCAGGACCCGCGCGCCGAGGAGCAGCGCCTGCGCAACTTTCTCGGTGGCATGGGTTTTCCCGGCGAGAAAGCGGACGCTCCGGTGGGTCAGTGTTCCGGCGGGGAGCGGGTGCGCCTGGTACTGGCGCTGCTGATCTGGCAGGCGCCCTCGTTGCTGCTGCTGGATGAACCCACCAACCACCTGGATCTGGATATGCGCGAGGCGCTGGCCGAGGCGCTGGAGAACTATGCCGGTGGCCTGGTGGTGGTGGCGCATGACCGTGAACTGCTGGCTCGCGTCTGCGACCGTTTCTGGAAGGTGGAAGGCGGCCACCTGAGCGACTTCGAGGGGGACCTGGATGACTACGCCCGCGAGCTCAAGGCCCGCGAGCGGGAAAGTGTCGCCGCGAAAGACCCCGGAACGCCCGCCACGACGTCCCCGAGTGGTCCGGCACTGTCACAGAAGGAACGGCGGCAGCAGGCGGCGCAGGCGCGTGCCGCACTCAAGCCACTGAAAAAGAGTGCGGACCGAGCCGAGCAGGAATGTGTCCGTGTTCAGGAGCGACTGGATGCGCTGGAGACCGAGCTGGCCGATCCGGCGCTGTACGCCGATGAGGCGGCGGATCGCCTGGCCCAATTGACCCGCGAACAGGGCGATTTGCGCAGTCGGCTGGAGACGGCGGAGGCCGAGTGGATGGAGGCGCTGGAGGCGCTGGAATCCGCCCAGGGTGAGACTGCGGAGTGAGACCTTCTTCAAAGACCAACCCTTGAACTCGGGTATTGCGGGGTCTATACATCAGGGTGAACGCATTGGAGCGAGGAGTGATCCCCATGAATGCACAGGAACTGAATCGTCGCTGTGTCGAGCTCTTTCACAACCCGGATGCGAAGCTGCATTGCTGGCACCCGCGCATGTTCTGGAAAACCAACATGCTGGAGAACCCGAAGCCGGAAGACCTGCAGGAACCCAAGGTCGACCTGCGCGAGCTGGAGGTCATGCTATCGGAGGCCGCGCACGAGCCTTCGCAGTGCGCCGACGAGCTGGAGCAGGAAGAGCCCGGTCGGGCTGCATTGATCCGGCACATGATGGAGCGTGGCGAGATGCCGCTGCTGCATCGGCCGCACTGATCGTTCCATCAAGGAGCGATGATCGATTAAGGAGTGAGCCCCCAGCGGGGCTCGATCCCGTCATGTACTGGCGGGAGCATCGGCCCCCGGTAGCCTGTGCTGCCGGGGGCTTTTCCTTGCCGGCGAGTGAGGATTACTGGCGGATGAAATCCGAGAAGTAGAGGGCTGCGATCCGCGGCGCCCCGGTAATCTCATCGAGCAACTCGTTCAGCTCCTCCGTGGCCTCGTTGCGCAGGTCCTCGCGCGCGCCACCGCCGGTCAGGCTGTCGGGACTGCGCCCGCCAAGGATGCGGATCAGTCGGTCGCGCACTGCGGGAATGTGCTCGCGGATCGCGCGGGCGTCTTCCAGATCGTTGCCTTCCAGCTGGATGGAGGCCTGCAGGTAGCGCCCGCGGTCGGAGGACGCCATGTTCACCACCACGGGCTCCAGGGTCACGTAATGGCTGTCCAGGTCGTCCACGGCGAGCGCGAGGGGCGCGGTCAGCATCAGGACAATCCCCAGAAGAGCAAGGTGCAGGGAACGAAAGGGACTGCGGATCATGGTGTGTGCTCCGGGGCGGGTTGCGTGCTGGAGGCGATCAGGTCGCCGCGTCGATGGGGCTCCTGATCAAAGTATGCCACCAGATGCTCATAGATTTCGGGCATGGCCTCGCGCAGGCGCGCCGGCTCGAAGAAAAAGGACTCTGTCGCGACGGCCAGGAACTCCTCCGGGGCGGTGGCCGCATAGGGGTCCAGCGGCAGCTCCGCCTCGTCGATCTCTCCGGACTCCACGGCCTCCACGAATGCCTCGAAGGCCCGCGAGAAATCCTCCGTCCAGGCACCGGCCGACTGCCCGCGGCGTAGCGGCGGAAACCCGTTCACCTCGCCGTTGCCGGCGTCCAGTACGTGGGTCATCTCGTGCACGACCACAGCGCCGTCGCGCTCGACATCGTTCCACGACAGGATGACCGGGCCGCGCTCCCAGGCCTCGCCGGACTGGGGTATCGCCCCCTGGTGGACGACGCCAGCCTCGTCCACCCACTCGTGCTCGGGCACGAAGGTGTCGGGATACAGGATCAGCGTGCGCCAGTCACGGTAGGGCTCGAGGCCCAGTTCCAGCACCGGCAGCGCGGCGTAGGCGGCGATCACCTGGCACTGCCAGGGTTCCGGTTCCGCGGCGATGCCGATGAATTCCTTTTGCGCCAGGATCTGGCCGACCAGTTCGCGCAGCCGGGAGCGCTCTTCCGGTGTGAGGCGGGCGACGAACGGGACCCGCCGGCGCAGGGTCTCCCACTCATCGTTGTCCAGCTGCACGGCCTCGGGCTCCAGGCCGGCAAACGGCCCCAGCAGGCGGCGGAACAGGCCACGCAGCGGAAAATGCGGTGTCGAGTGCATCGTCCAATCGTCGCATGTTTGCCCGCCGGGCGCCGTGCAGGACCGGAAAACAGGGGGCACCCGCGCGAACCCCGAGCGCCTCCCTGGCCTGCGGGGCGTGGGCAGGAACCGCTACCATGGGGATCAATCCCAACGGTCGGTCGCCCGCGGGAGCACGATGGCACCGCGCGCCCCCCTCGCCAAACAGGTCGCTGCACATGCCGAACATCCAGGATGTGCCCATTCGGCTGGATGCGTTTCCGGATGCCGATTATGTCGCGAAGATCCGGCGCATCTTTCCGGCGGCCTCGCCGGACTCGCAGCAAGTGACGGTGGAGATTGCCCTGCCGGCCGAGGCGGCCGACAACGGCGTGCGCCCGGGCAACCTTGCGCGCATCCGCATGACCGTCGACGAACGCCCGGATGCGCTGGCGGTCCCGGCCGCCGCCATCGGCGAGGACGGCGACCAGCGCTATGTCTACGTGGTGGTGGACGAGCAGCTGGAGCGCCGCAGCGTCGAGACCGGCGTGACCCGAGGCCCATGGACCGAGATCACGGACGGCCTGGAGGACGGCGAGATTGTTTTGGCCACCAACCCGATCGATATGCGCGAGGGCCAGCGCGTGCGCATCGTTGGCTGGCGGGGCTAGGGGGTGGCGGCCGAACCGGAGGACCGTCCGCGCGGGCGGGTGACCAGCTTCTCCATTCGCCGGCCGGTGGCGATCATGGCGCTGGCCTCGGTGGTGATCGTGCTCGGCATGTTCTTTGTTGATCGCCTGCCGGTGGACCTGCTGCCGCACGTCGAGTATCCGCATATCCGCGTGACCGTGAACCATCCCGGCACCGCGCCGGAGGTGATGGAGGAACAGGTGACCCGCGTGCTGGAACGCAACCTCGCGGCCACCGAGAACCTGACCCGCATCTACAGCCGTGCCTCCGAGGGCCGCACCAACGTCAATCTGTTGTTCGAGTACGGGACCAACCTGGATCTGGCGTTGCAGGATGCGGCACGCCACCTGGAGCTGGCGCGCACCCAGTTGCCGGACGATTTCGAGTCCCTGCGCCTGTACAAGTACGACCCCTCGCAGGACCCGATCTGGGAGGCGGGGTTTTCCTCCACCGTGCGCTCGGAGACCGCGGTCCGCGACTGGGTGGAACATCAGCTGGCGCCGCAGTTGATCGCGATCCACGGCATCTCCTCGGTGGAGGCCTCCGGTGGCCAGCAGCGCGAGCTGGAGGTGATCCTCGACCAGGAGCGGGTGCGCGGCTACGGCCTGTCGCTGGCGGCGATCAGCACGACGCTGGCGGCCGAGAACCGCGAGGTGGCCGGTGGCTGGGTGACCTCCGACACCTTCGATGTGATGGCCAAGACCGAGGGGCTGTTTACCTCCGAGGCGGACGTGCGCAACGTGCTGATCCCGTTGCCGGGCCCGCAGTCCGCGCATGTGCGCCTGGGCGAGCTGGCCGAGGTGCGCGATGGTCACCGCGAGCAGCGCCTGTTCATCCGCCTGGATGGCACGCCGGCCGCGCGTGTGTCCGTGTTCAAGCTGCCGGATGCCAATACCGTCGAATCGGTGGACTCGGTACGCGCCACGCTCGAACGACTCGAGCGCTCGGGCTTCATCCCCGAGGACATCCAGTGGGAGGTCGTCAGCGACTCCGCCCCGTTCATCCGTGGCGCGGTCAGTTCGGTGGGTACCGCCGCGATCCTGGGCGGCGTGCTGGCGATGCTGGCGGTGTTCCTGTTTCTCGGCAGTCTGCGCAAGAGCTTCATTATCGGCTTGTCGATCCCGATCGCGTTGATGGCGACCTTCGCCATGATGGGCCTGGGCGGGCTCACCCTGAACATCATCAGCCTCGGCGGGCTCGCGCTGGGGGTGGGGCTGTTGCTCGACAACGCCATCGTGATGCTGGAGAACATCGTCCGCCATCGCGACAAGCTCGGAAAGTCGCCGGAGCAGGCGGCCCATGACGGGGCCGGCGAGGTGGTCTCGGCGGTGACCGCTGGCACCCTGACCAATCTGGCCGCGGTGCTCCCGTTCCTGCTGATCACCGGGATCGGCGCGCTGATCTTCCGCGAGCTGATCCTGACGCTTTCGTTTGCAATCATCGCGACCCTGGCCGCGGCCATCACCCTGGTGCCGATGCTCGCGGCCCTTCTTTCGCGCATCCGCTGGGAGAGCGGGCTGGACCGGACCTGGCTGCTGCGCGGGTTCGATCGCGGGGTGCAGGGGTTGCGCCGGCGCTATCGCCGTCTGCTACCGAAGATCTTGCGCCTGCGCTGGGCGGTGCTGGGGGCGGCCGTCGTTTTGCTGATCGGCGCGGTGCAGGTGGGCGGTGAGCTGGGCACCGAGTTCCTGCCGCAGGTCGACGATGGCCAGGTCAGCGTGCGCATGGTCCTGCCGCCGGGCACGCCCCCGCACGAGACGGATGCGGCCGCACGCGATATCGAGGCCGCGCTGGAGGCGTTGCCGCATGTGGAGAGCGTGTTCGCGATGGTCGGCGGGCATCTCGGTGGCGGCGTGGTCAACGAGCGCCCCGGCACCTCCAATATCACCGTCCAGCTGACCCCGGCCGGACAGCGCGAGATGAGCGCGGGACAATGGGTGGCCGAGGCGCAGGAGGCAATGGATGCGCTGGAACTCCCCGGGGCACGGATTACCGTGCGACCGCCGAGTATCCAGGGGCTGCAGTTCAGTATCACCGGGGATGACCTCTCGATTGCGGTGGTCGGGGCGGATCTGACCGAGATGCGCCGCATTGCCCGCGAGATCGCCGGGCGCCTCGAAGGCATCCGGGGCCTGGAGGGCGTCGAGGTCGGGCGCGAGGACCAGAGCCCGATCCTGCGCGTCCATGTGGATCGCGAGCGGGCGGCTGCGCTGGGCCTGCAGGTGGGCCAGGTGGGGCAGGCGATCCGCGACGCGGTGGAGGGCGCCGTGCCGACGCAGTACGTCCGTGACGATCGCGAATACGACCTGCGCGTGCGCCTGCCGCGCGAGGATGTGCAGGATACGGCCACCCTGGGGCGGATGATCCTGTTCCGCGACAACGGGGATCCCGTGCGCCTGGCGGACGTGGCCGAGTTCGAGATCGGCGAGGGACCCGCGCATATCGAGCGCGAGAACCAGAGCCGGGTGGTGCGGGTGAACGGCGATATCAACACCGAGGTGAACGATGTCGGTTCGGTGATGACCGCGGTCGAGCAGCGCCTGGCCGAGGTGGATGTGCCCGAGCACTACAGTCTGCTGATCGGTGGCGAGTGGGAGACCATCCAGGAGACCCAGCGCGAGATGGCCACGGTGGTGGCGCTCGCGATCTTCCTCGTGCTGGTGGTGCTGGCGGTGCAGTACGAGCGCCTGGCCAACCCGCTGGTGATCGTGGCGGCCGCGCCACTGTCGCTGATCGGGGTGGTCGCGATCCTGTGGGCGACCGGCACACCGGTCTCCGCCCCGGTGATGATCGGCGCGATCCTGCTGATCGGGGTGGTGGTGAACAATGCGATCCTGCTGGTGGAGTACATCGAGCAGGGCCGTCGACTCCGTGGCCTGAGCCCGGCGCGGGCGGTCGTGGAGGCCGGGGCATTGCGCCTGCGCCCGATCCTGATGACCACGCTGACGACGGTGCTCGGGATGCTGCCGCTGGCGATCGGCCTCGGCGAAGGGGCGGAGATCATGCGCCCGCTGGCGCTGACCGTGGTGGGTGGCCTGGTTGCCGGGATGATCCTGACGCTGCTGGTGGTGCCCTGCCTGTACCTGGTAGTGAACCGCGCTGCGGAGGGACTGAAGCGGCGCCTGACGAGTAGCGCATGGGGTGCCGCCCCTGTCACCTGAAAAACCCGCCATTGAAGTGGCGGGCATCCAGTCAGGCTAGAAGCGGTAGCCGAGACCGACCATGAAGCGCGAGGCATCGGGATCGAAGTGCAGGGTTTCGCCCTCGATGCGATAGCGCTCGCTTTCGAAGAGCGTGTACGAGTACTCGGCACGCATGAACAGGCGGTTGTCCATCTGGTATTCGACGCCTACACCGAGCCGGGCACCGTTGATACTGTCCTTGAAGCGAATGGATATGTCCTCTTCTGTATCGGTAAGGCGGTAGTCCAGGCGCGAGCGCTGGTAGCCGGCCAGGCCGTAGAACAGGATGTTGTCGTTTACCGTGGTGCCGAGCCGGCCGGTGATGCCGTAGCTGTACGTGCTATCCACCCCCAGTTCGCTCTCATCAAGGGTGACCGTCAGGTCGGCGTCCTCGTTCTGCGCATCCAGTTCCAAGCCCAGGTAAAGGCCGTTGTCCAGGACGGTACCCCAGCCCGTCATGACACCCCCGGTGAAGCCGGAGGCGCTAAGCCCGGAGATGCCGCCGTCACTGTCTTCGCGGTAGTCGATGTCATAACCGACCCAGCCGAGTTGGCCGCCGACGTAGGAACCGTGGAACGGGCTTGCCTGAACTGCCCCGGCCGAGCCCAGGAGGATGCAGGCGCCGGTCACGGCGGTGGCGAGGCGATACGGGCTGGACATGGTGGCTTCATTTGCGGTGTGGTTGCGGCAGTGAACGGGTGCCCCATCCGGGCGCATAGTGGCAAAGGCGGTCAGACAGGGCGCCGGTCCTTGTGTGCCAGAATGGGACGGACCGGGCTTCCGGGCGCACGGCTACCCCTGCATCAATCGATGGCATGGGTGTGTGCGACCCCGGGATGATTCGCCCAGGGAGGCGCTGATCAGCGCCTCCCGTACGCACACAAGCAAGTAAAAAGAACAGGAGTCGAGCAATGCGCGGACAAGCGGGAATTCTGGCGGGACTATTGGTGGGGTTGCTCGGGTGGGGCGTGGCGAGCGCCGAACCGATGCATACGGTGGAGGAACTGAATCAGGCCCCGGCCGAGCTGGATGGGGAAGAGGTCCGGCTCGAAGGCATTGTGGGCCGGGTGAACGAGGACATCATGGGGCGCAATTTCATCCACTTCGTCGACGGTACCGGCAGCGAGGGTGACTACATCACCGTCACCTCCACCGAGTTGCCCGAGGTGGGCGACCGCGTCTCGGTGACCGGAACGCTGATCCTGGATCGCGACTTCGGGGCTGGCTACAGCTATCCGGTGATCCTCGAAGGCGCCAAGTTCACCGAGCAGTAGCCGCATGTCATGATCGTGCATGTCGGGGCAATCCGACATGCATCCAGGCCGCACAGGGTGGTGCGGCTTTCAGATATCCCAGGGAGGGGAGACGATGTCCATCAAGGGTCTGCTGTTTCGATTTGTACTGCTTTATTTCGCGCTGTCGATCGCTGCCATGGTAGCGGGCGCCTATTTCGATCTGGATCAAGCTGGTACGGCGATCGGGATGGGCATTCTGGCGCTGGCGGTGGTGTGGCCCTGCGAGTCCTTCGGACGCAGGAACGGGCGCTATCTGTCGCGCGCCGAGAAGTGGCGCGTGATCGCCGCCATGATCGCGGTGCTCCTCGGTACACAGATTCCGCTCACCCTGCTGGTGATGTGGGCCGAGGGGATTGCACTGGACGCCGTGATGCTCGGGATCGTGGGGGGCGTCGCGTTGTTGTATGCCGGGACCGTGGTGGCAATGGTTAACTTCACGGGCCGCAACCTGCGCAAGCGAGGCCTGGTCGCCGGGGAAAGCGCGGGGTAGGCACCCTGTCGGTCAGTCGGCCAGGTGGCGTTTGAGCCACTCGATCTCGTCCGCGGACCGGTCTGCGTTGGTCACTGCCTGCCAGGCGTCGATGTAGTGCTCGGTGGCGTAGACGTGGCCGTAGCCGCGCGGGGCGGCATCGCCGATCGCTACGTCCACCGCCAGTTGCAGCATGGTGATCACCGGGTACCAGGTCAGGTCCGGGGAGACATCCGGGCCGCGTGGCGCCTGCATCCATTCCGGCTGGCGGTACAGCGCCTGGGGCTCGAAGAAGGTGACCGGGTCGCTCGCGTACTGCAGGTACACGATGCGCATCGGGCCCCATTCGGCGCCGGGGATATCCAGGTGGTTTCCCTGATTGGTGAAGCGCACCACCGAGCTGTCGCGAAAGCGCGGCAACCAGGCCGGCGAGTCGGGCTGGCGCTGGCGTTTGATGTCGCGCCAGGTCTCGCTGCGAAACGGCGGGCCCGCCCACAGCGCGCCGGAGAACGGGTCGCCGATCACGTCATACAGGTCCGCGGCCCGCTCGGAGTTGAGCGCGCCCAGGCTGAGGCCGTAGAGGTACAGGTCCGGGCGGGCGTCCGGCGGTAGCTGTTTCCAGTAGCCGTAGATCTCCGCGAACACCGCCTGGGCGGTCTCATGGCCGTACTGCGATTCCGCCATGAGCGACAGCCAGCTCGGCAGGTAGGAGTACTGCACGGCCACCGTGGCCACATCGCCACCGTGCAGGTACTCGACCGGCTGGATCGCGCGATTGTCCACCCAGCCGCGTCCGGTGGGCGTGGCCAGCACCAGCACCGAGCGGTCGAAGGCATTGACCCGCAGCATCTCCTGCAGGGCCAGTCGCGCGCGTTCCTC
Organism: Thioalkalivibrio sp. AKL7; assembly: GCF_000381705.1. Taxonomy (NCBI): domain Bacteria; kingdom Pseudomonadati; phylum Pseudomonadota; class Gammaproteobacteria; order Chromatiales; family Ectothiorhodospiraceae; genus Thioalkalivibrio; species Thioalkalivibrio sp. AKL7. The sequence continues at coordinate 167,104 of NZ_KB906948.1, forward strand.
GATGGTCTCGGCGGCGTTCAGCCCCACATACACGCGGATGGGATCCAACGCGGTCTCGCCGGAGAAGTCGCTAATGGCGGTGGCGTCCGGGGCCTGGTGGATGAAGCGCTGGCCCTGGCGCCCCAGGCCCTCGTCCCAGCTGATCAGCGAGGCCGGGCTGCCGGTGCGGAAGGTCGCGCCCGGTTGCTCCGCCCCGGGGTGTTCGCGTACGTCGAACTGCTGGAAGCTGCGATCGGCGGCGCGCAGGCTGTATTCCAGGATGACCCCATCGATCACCGCCCAGAACACCCCGGCCGCCACCAGCACGCCAATTACGTTGGACAGCCGGCGCGGGATGAAGCGGCGCAGGTGCCGCGCGAGGAAGCGCACCAGCAACTGGAACAGCCGTGCCACCGCAAGCGTGGCGATGAACACCGCCGCCGCGATCAGCCCCAGGCGTATGGGGAATCCACCGTCCACCGGCTCCTGTTCCATGAGCGCGCGGATGCTGTTCTGCCACTCGGTGGCTTGCCACAGGAAGATCAGCACGATCAGCACGGCCCCGCCGCCGGCGATCACGACCAGGGTGTTGTGGGTGCGCTCGCCGAGCTCCGGCAGTTCCAGGTACGACCACAGCCAGTGGAAGAACACGCCCAGGCCGTAGCCGGCCGCCAGCGACACCCCGGACAGGATGCCCTGGACGTCGTCGGTACGCGGGATCAGGCTGGGGGTCAACGAGGCGGCAAAGAACAGCGTGGCCAGGATGAGCCCCGGGATCGACAGCGTCCCGAGGATGCGGGTGGCCCAGGCCGGCCAGATGAAGGCTCGCAGGCGGGTTTGCAGGCGGCCGACGACGGACATCGCGTTCGCGCTTCCTTGGCGGGGTATGGAGGCGCTCATCCTGTCCGCCCCGCCGGCTGGGTTCAAGTTTCCGCGCCCGCGGGCGGCCCGCCGATATCGCGTTTTGTTGTGTCCCCGTCATTGCGAGGAGCGCAGCGACGAAGCAATCGCTGTCCGGCGCCACCAATGCCTCTTAACGTGCTTCGACCCCTCGTGCTTCGCTGCCTCGTAATATGGCCTATTGGGTTGTGACGGACTTGCGAAAGCGAAAGCTGCCCTCGACCATGCGCAGGGCGACACCGAACAACGCGACTTGCAGCAGGAGTCCGCCGGTTGCCGCGCCCACCGCGAGGCCGGTGGCGAGCCCCAGTGCCATCAGCAGCATCAGCAGTGTGGCGGCGACCCGGCTGCGCAGCCAGCCGCCCACCAGTGCCAGCAGGGCGACCAGCGTGCCCTCGAGCATGGTGGGCGTGTGCTGCACCAGGACGCCCAGCATCACCACCACGACCCCGGCGAACACCAGCACCCAGCCGGTCACACGCGCCAGGCGCTGGGCCTGTTCATGGTTAGTGATGGATTGCAGCAGCAGGAGCAGGTCGGCGTCGGCTCCCGCCCAGTGACGCGATCGCGATTCGTTCATTGTGTCCACGGTACTACAGGGGCCATGACAGCCCGGTGACAGGCGCCCACCTATCGTTTGGCGAGGAGCGAATCAAGATTGAGTGTATTGACCGCGGGGGTGCCCGTCTTCGCGTGTTGCACAGTGCCATGATCGGGCCAGTGCAGCAGGCTGAGGTTGCCGGCGCGGTCCTCCACCAAGGCGGTGCAGTGCTCGACCCAGTCTTTGCATTCGCCGATGTCGCCCCGGCGCGGGCCGGCACCTGAACACCTGGCCGGGGCGGCGTCTCCCTAGCGGTAGACCCGGATTTCCTGTTCCCAGCCTTCCACGCCGCGGTTGGCGCAGAACTCCTGTACCTGCCCGTCGGCGTAGCGGATTTCCATGTTGAAGCCGGCGGCGGGGATATGGTTCAGCGCCACCCGCCGGTGTTCCCCCGGGCTGGAGCTGGCCCTCGCGGATGCTCGATTCCGACAGGTCGTGGCCGAAGTCGAAGTGGATCGCCTGGATCAGCACGTCGCTGTCATTGTGCACCGTGACCATCAACGCCCCCTCGGCCGGTGGGCGCTCGACGCCCCAGTGCACGGCGGCGGCACCGAGCACGAGCCCCAGCACGAACAGCCAGGTCGCGGGCGCGCGTAGCGCATCCACGATCCGGTCCTCCCAGCTACGGTGTTCTCCGGACGACTCCACGTCTCATCCCTTGATTATTAGGGATTGCTAATCTACAAGATCGGCCGGCATCGGGATACCGGGCGGCCGCGATATCCGGGAAGGCCGCCGCCCCGCAGAAAGCGCCATGGGCGCTGCAGCGGGCTGTCAGTCGAGTGCGAGCGCGCGCAGGCGCTCGAGGAGGCGCGGATGATCGAAGTCGCGGGCGCCGATGGCGCGGTAGGCGATGCGGCCCTCGGGATCGATGATGAACGTGGTGGGGATGCCGCGAACCGGCCAGCGGTCGATGGTGGCGGAATCCTGGTCCAGCAGCAGAGGGAAATCGACCGGGTAGTCGGCGGTAAACAAGAAGATGCGATCAGCGTCTTCGCCCACGTTCACGCCCAGCACCACCAGGCCCGCATCGCGCAACTGCTCCCAGAGCCGTTGCAACGACGGCAGCTCGTCGCGACAGGGTGGGCACCAGGTGGCCCAGAAGTTCACCACCACCACACGTCCGCGATAGTCCTCCAGTCGGTGGTGCTGCCCATCGATGTCCTCCAGTGCCAGGGGCGGGCCCTTGGGGCGTGGCTCCAGCGCGGTCAGGTGCGTGGCCTCCGCCCACACGGGGCGCAGCGAAAGGCCGAGCAGGCCCCCGGGGATTGCAGTCAGGAAGCGGCGCCGGTTCATCATGGTTCGGCCTCGTCCCGTTCCGGTTCCCCGGCGCAGCGCAGATCGGGCAGGGTGGACTGCCGCGGGGTCGTCTGTTGCCGCCAGTGCACGGTCAGATCAAATGTCGTGCTGGGCGGGTGCTTGAAGACGATCATGCCCATCAGCCAGTCGCCGGGCTGGAATCGGTGTTCGCCAGGGAACAAGGCCCAGCGAAAGGCGATGCGGGCTACTTCCGGAACCTCCCGGCTCGCCCACTCGTCCTGCCAGTCGCGGTTGGGGAGCGGTCGCGCGGCCCCGTTGGGCGTTTGGCTGCGCCATTGGCGCAGGTCCACGGTGGCCGATGCGCTGCGGTCGGTATTGCGCAGGACGCCCTGAAACACGCAGTGGCCGGCGATGAACGTCGCATCCTCGGTGTCGAACCCGCGGCCCAGGAAGAACGCGCGGGTCTGGTCCGGGATCCGCTGTGCGAGTTCCAGCGAAAGCCCCTCGCCCTGCCAGTGCCAGGTCATCAGCCCACTGTCGGGGTCGGTATGCACCTGCATCTCCTCCGCCGTCCCGGCGCCGCCCGGAAGGGCCGGCCCCGCCAGAGCCAGAAGCGACCATGCGACGACCGTCAACCCTGGGCCGGGCATTGGGCGCCTCGTGGCAAACCGACGGGGTGGCCTGGCGCGGCGTCCCTATGACCCACCAAGGACATGATCCAGCAGCGCCTCGAAGGCGGGCTCGGCGTTTTCCACGGCACGTTCAAGGCTCGGGTGCGGCTGCAGTGTCGTCATGAACTTCGGGTGCAGCATGGACAGTTTTGTGCCCCCGTCCTCCTCGTACAGGCCGATGTGGCCGCAGGGCATCATCGCCCCGACATGCAGCCCGGCATCCAGGATGTCCGGTCCCAGCGGCAGGTAGCAGACCTTGAGCGCGGTGATGTCACCGCCGGCCAGGTCGAACTCGGCCAGAAAGATCCAGTCCTCCTCGTTTTCGGCGTATTCGCGAATCGCCCCCGCCAGGTCCGCGCGCGACTGTTCGCAGTCGCGGATGATGAAGTGGTCGTCTGGCTCGGTGGCCGCCAGCGGGGCGGACAGCGCCAGAGCAATGGCCAGCGTGAAGGCGGCGATGGGTGTGAGTGTTTTCATGATCGTGTCCTCCAGGTGGGTGGGTGAAGGCGCGTCAGACGCGAACGATCTCCGGTTTCAGTGACTCGGAGATCATCGGCAGCGCTTCCTTTTCGCGCTGCCCAATTCAGAGTTCTTCCAGGGTCTCGGCGAGGTCGTCGACCACGCCGACGAACGCCTCCTCGCGGATGTTCATGCCGCGATGGATGGTCAGCCTGTCGCGGTCCCTGCAGGCCCGCGGGCCGCCGGCGCCGTTGCAGATGCATCCGTGTTCCCCTCGTCGAAGATGCTGCCTGGCGAGCCTGCGGATGCGTGCCTTGCTGCCCAGGCGTTGGTAGAGATTGGCTTCGGTCATGGATGAGTCCTCCTCGCGCCGTCGTTAACGGGTGGCCACGTACCAGTTGTTCTGAGGGTCGTGGACCAGCTGGTGGACCCGGATGTCATGAAAGCCGGCGCGCTCCAGGTAGTCACGTGCCCGGGGCTCGCCCCACATCGCGCCCAGGCCGGGTCCGCCCCGGGCGAGCGATACCGGCATGCAGTGCATGCAGGAGATGGTGTAGAGAAAGGGTCCGAGCGGATGCTCGAGATCGCCATGAATCTGCCCGGAGCCGCGGATGTCCTGCATCAGGTAGATGCCTTCGGACTCGAGCGCGCGGTGAATGCCCGTCAGTACGCCCAGCGGGTCGGCCTGGTCGTGGATGGCATCGAAGGTGGTGATCAGCGCGAACTGTTGCGCGGCGACATGCCGATCCAGTTCGGCCGCGTCGGCCTGGATGAATTCGACGTTCCCCAGCCCGGTGGCGCGTGTCTCGGCGCGGGCGCGCTCGATAGCCTCTGTGGACAGGTCCAGGCCGGTGAACCGGCTGTGCGGGTAAAGCGTGGCCAACTGGTTGAGGATGCGCCCGCTGCCGCAGCCGATATCCAGGACCTGAATGCCGCGCTCGAGGTGGTCGGTCAGGCCCGGAACCAAGGGCAGGATGTCGCTTTCCAGTGACGACAGTACGGACTGGCCGCTGTCCTCGGCCATCACCTCGTGGAAGCGCGTGTAGTGCTCGTACCCCACGCCACCGCCGGTTCGGAATTCAGCAACGATCGTGTCCTCCACCCCACCCAGCAGGCCGATGTACTGCGCAAACACGGCCAGGTTGTCGGCGGCTGCCGCGCGCGTCAGGCAGGCGGCGTGTTCCGCGGGCAGGGCAAACCGTGGGCCATCCGCATCCACCGTGACGATGCCGCCGGTCGCCATGACCCCGAGCCATTCCCGTACGTAGCGCTCGTTCAGGCCCGCGGCGGCGGCGATCTCGCCGGAGGTGGCAGGCGGCCGGTCGCGCATGTGGTCGAACAGCCCGGTGCGGTGCCCGATCGACAGGGTCAGGCACAGCGCGCCGTGGTTGAGCACGCTGACCAGATGCTCGCCGAAGGCCTCGGCGGCAGATGGGGGTGACAGGCATTCCGGGGCTGACGACATGCAGTGGACCTCCGCCAGGACAAACCGGGCCGGGTGTCGGTGTTACTTCGAGCCTAGGCCGGGAAGCCCTTGCGGGCGGTCACGATCTTGCGGGGGTGGGGCGAATCTTGCGGTTATTTCAGGGGCGCATGGATCCGTTTTAATGCTGGCGCCGGTATGCCGCGGGGGCCACACCCAGGGCCTGGCGGAAATGGCGGACCAGCTGTTGCGGGGAGTACCCGGTCGCGGCAGCGATCTCGGTGATGCTCAGGGATGTTCGGGTCAGCAGGTCGCGGGCGTGCTCCACGCGCAGGCGGGTGAGATAGCGATGCGGTGGCAGGCCGTGCGTATCGCGAAAGGCGCGCGCGAAGTGCCAGGGCGAGAGTCCGGTCAGGGCCGCCAGATCGCGCAGGGTGATGCGCTGATCCAGGTGGCATTGCATGTAGTCAATCACCCGTGCCGACTGGTGCGGTGCCAGGCCGCCCCGGCGCCTGTCCAGGTCCCGGTCGTGTTCGGCCATGCGGGCCAGGCGCACAATCAGAACGGCGAGCATGCTCTCGACGAACAGTTGCGCGGCCGGGTCGTCGCGGTCCATCTCCTGCCACAGGGCATCCAGGGCCTGGGTGATCAGGGGGTCCCGGTGGTGGCGGGTATGCAGGTGGCCAAAGTCCAGCGGATCGCCGGGGTCGCGCTCCAGGCAGTCCCGGGCCAGCTCGGGCGGGATGCCGAAAAACCGCATGCGTGCCGGGTCCCGCATATGGCAGCGTCCCGCGACCTGCGGGGCGATCACCACGAATTCGCGCGGGCCGGCGCAACCGGAGAACGGACCGGCCCCGATGTCACAGTGGTAGCGAAAGGGGGCGCCCACGGACTGGCTCAGCATCAGTTCGCAGACTGGCGGGGTGCTCAGGTGGCCGGCCGGGTGCGCGTTCTCGATCATCGGCACCGGGAGATCGGGTCGCGCACGGGCCTCCTCCAGGAACGGCGCGTCACGTCCCCGGGCGAAAAAGTCGAGCATGCTGGATGAAGGTTGCAGCATTCCGTGTACCCCGCAAGTTTGTTATAGGCCATTTGGGAACCGCTTGCGGTGCAGGCGTCGCACGAACCTCGCGGACCACACCGGGTCGTATGTGACCGTGGCGTTGCATTCGGGTATGTTCGCCGGGTTTCGATGACCGCAGGGTTACCATCACGTGAGTACGGACGAGCGCAAGCTGCAGGATCTGACGCACCAGCTGGCCGAGGCGCTGGCGGGTGTCGGGTTGCACGGGCAGATCGGGCTGGAAAAGGAGACCCTGAGGGTCGGGCCGGAAGGCTCGCCGGCGCTTACGCCGCACCCGGCCGCGCTGGGATCCGCGCTGACGCATCCATACATCACCACGGATTACTCCGAGGCGCTGCTGGAACTGGTGACGCCGCCGTTCGAGGATGTACGCGAGACCCTCGGTTTCCTGCACGACCTGCAGGCCTTCGCCGCCGCCAACGTCGGCGACGAGACCCTGTGGTCGACCTCCATGCCCTGTGTGACGGCCGATGACAATGCGATTCCGGTCGCGCAGTACGGTGCCTCCAACGCCGGGCGCATGAAGACCGTCTACCGCATCGGTCTCGGGCATCGCTACGGGCGCAAGATGCAGGTGATCGCCGGGGTCCACTTCAATTACTCCCCGCGCCCGGAATTCTGGCCGGCGCTGGCGGAGGTGCTCGGTGCGCCCGACGGCCGCGCCTTCCGCGACGAGCGCATGATGGGGATGATCCGCAACCTGCTGCGCTTTGGCTGGCTGGTGCCCTATCTGTTCGGGGCGTCGCCGGCCGTCTGCAACTCCTTTCTCGAAGGCCACGGCGCGGTGCTGGAGGACTTCGACGACGACACCTCCTATCTGCCGCATGCCACCAGCCTGCGCATGGGCGATATCGGCTACACCAACCGCAAGGAGGCGGACACCGGCATCAAGGCGGACTACAACTCGCTGGCCGGCTATGTCGACTCCCTGCGCTGTGCGATCAATACCCCCAGCCCCGAGTGGGAGCACATCGGGGTGAAGGTGGATGGCGAGTATCGCCAGCTGAATGCCAACATCCTGCAGATCGAGAACGAGTACTACTCCACCGTGCGGCCCAAGCAGCCGCTGGAGCGTTTCGAGAAGCCGACCGACGCCCTGGAGGCGCGTGGCATCGAATACGTCGAACTGCGCTCGGTGGACATCAACGCCCAGCACCCGCTGGGGGTGGACGAGACTCAGCTGCGTTTTCTCGAGGTGTTCGCGCTGGCCTGTCTGCTGCAGCCGAGCCCGCTGCTGGCCGACGGCGAGCTGGACGCGATCGACCGCAACCTGCTGGACGTCGCGCATTACGGGCGTCGCCCGGGCCTCGAGCTCCGCCGGGGGGGCGAGAGCGTTGCGCTCCAGGCCTGGGCGCGCGAGCTGCTGGCGCTGATGCGACCGGTGGCGGCCGTTCTGGATCAGGAATTGCCGGGTGACCCCTACCGCCGTGCGCTCAGTGAGCAGTGGGGCAAGGTCGAGCAGGCGGATCTGACCCCGTCCGCGCGCATGCTGGAAGACATGATGGCGCGCGAGGAGGGGTTCTACTCCTACGCGCGCCGCCTGTCGGCCCAGCACCGCGAGGCCTTTCGCTTTAACGGGCCGCTGCCGCGCGCCGAGACGCTAGAGGCCCTGGCCCGCGAGAGCCTGGCCGATCAGGCGGCCATCGAGCAGGCGGACGAGCTGGACTTCGATACCTTCCTGATGCGCTATTTCGACGGCACCCTGCGGGCCTCCTGAATCGGTTTCGTTCGATTTTTCAGAACGGTCGACCGCATTTAACGCGATTTATCTTCGATAAAATCGATGGGATGATCGGGCTATCACATACATTCAGCCGTTGAGGCGTGCGCGCATTCGGTGCCGGGCACAGACGGCGGGAGCATGGCATGAGTCTTTTGATCAACGGTGAATTGCGCGAGGGCTGGCTGGAAGAAGAGTCGGACGAGAGCGGCGAGTTCGTGCGCCAGGACCAGCAGTACCGTAACTACGTCACCAGGGATGGCTCGCCGGGCCCGATGGGTGACGGCGGCTATCCGGCCGAGTCAGGGCGCTATCACCTGTATGTCTCCTACGCCTGCCCCTGGGCACACCGCACGCTGATCCTGCGCAAACTGAAGGGTCTGGAGCCGCATATCGGGGTTTCGGTGGTGCACCACTACATGGGTGACGCCGGCTGGTCGTTTGATGACTGCGACGGTTGCACCGGGGACCGGGTGCACGGGTCGCGCTACATGCACGAGCTCTACACCCGTACCGATCCAAACTACACCGGCATCATCACCGTGCCGGCGCTGTTCGACACCCAGACCGACCGCATCGTGAACAACGAGTCGCTGGACATGGTGCGCATGTTCAACAGCGCGTTCGACGGCATTACCGGCAACACCCTGGATTTCTATCCGGAAGATCTGCGCGAGGAGATCCACGCGGTCAACGAGCGGGTCTACGAGAACGTGAACAACGGGGTGTATCGCAGCGGCTTCGCGACCAGCCAGCAGGCCTACGAGGCGGCCTTCGACCGTCTGTTCGAGACCCTGGACTGGCTGGAGGAGCGCCTGGCACGCCAGCCGTTCCTGATCGGCGAGCGACTGACCGAGGCCGACTGGCGGCTGTTCACCACGCTGCTGCGCTTCGATCCGGTGTACTACAGCCATTTCAAGTGCAATCGCCAGCGGCTGCTGGACTTCCCGAACCTCTCCGCCTATCTGCGCATGCTGTACCAGCGCCCGGGGGTGGCCGAGACCGTGCGCATGGATCACATCAAGGCGCATTACTACGGCAGTCACCCGATGCTGAATCCCAGCGGCATCGTGCCGAAGGGCCCAATGATTGACTACGCCCGGCCGCATGGCCGCCCCCTGGGCGACCTGCCGGCCGCGTTGCGGAACGTCGACGAAACGTGACGGTCGTTACACTGTTGGGACGTTCAACCGTGGCCCGGCTAGATGCCGGGCCGCATTCGTGTCGGGGGAAAGGCAAGTGAAGGCGATAGGCGGGTTCCTGGGGCTGGTCCTGGTTGTGGCGATCGTGGCCGCGGCCTGGTTTGCGTTCGGCCCCGAGGATGGCGCCCGTGACGAGGGAGGCGATGCCCCCGCCGCGTCCCAACGCGACGAGCGCACGCCGGTGCGGGTCAGCGAGGTGGCTCCGCGCACCTTCGAGACCATGGTCGAATCCCTGGGCACGGTGGAGGCCAACGAGTCGGTCGTGGTGACCGCGAGCGTGACCGAGCGTGTGGTCGAGATCCTGTTCGATGATGGCGATGCGGTCGAGGCCGGCGACGTGCTGGTTCGCCTGGACGCCGACGAAGAACGCGCGGCGGTACGCGAGATCCGCGTGCAGGTGGACGAGGCCCGGCGCGAGCTGGAGCGCGTGCGCGACCGGGTGGCCGATGGCGTGGTCACGCAACAGCAGGTGGATCAACAGCGTTCGCGGCTGAACGAGGCCGAGGCCCGCCTGGCGGCAGCGGAGGCGCGGGTCGCGAACCGGGTGATCCGGGCTCCGTTCAGTGGCCGTTTGGGCTTGCGCCAGGTCAGCCCCGGCTCCCTGGTGAGTCCGGGTACCGCGATCGTGGAGCTGGATGATGTATCGGTGGTGAAAGTCGATTTCGCCGTGCCCGAGCGCCATGCCGCCGCCATCGGTCTGGGTATGGAAGTCGCGGGCCGCAGCGCGAGCGGAGAGTTCGCGGGGCAGGTGGCGGCGGTCAGCAATCGTCTGGACGTGGCTACCCGTACCCTGACCGTGCGCGCCCTGGTCGAGAATCCCGATCTATTGCTGCGCCCCGGCATGCTGGTAAACATCCGTCTGCCGCTGGACCCGGTCGAACGCCCGGGGGTGCCAGAGGGGGCCATCCAGCAGGTCGCCGATCAGCACTTCGTGTTCCGGCTGCGCGACGACGGCACGGTGGAGCGCGTGCGCATCCGTATTGGCCGCCGCGACCCGGGCTACGCCGAGGTGCTGGATGGCCTGGAGCCGGGGGATACCGTGGTCTCCGAAGGGGTCTCGCGGGTCCGTGACGGGCGGGAAGTACGAGTGCTCCCGCCGCGCGTACCGGATTCCGATAACGGCAACGGCGAGGCCGGGGCCGACACATGATTATCTCGGACGTCGCCAATCGCCGGCCGGTGCTGGCGATTGTCTTCAACCTGCTGCTGATCACCTTCGGCCTGATCGCCTACGACAGCCTGCCGCTGCGCGAGTATCCGGATGTCGATCCGCCGGTGGTGACGGTGGACACCATCTATCCGGGCGCCAGTGGCGAGATCATCGAGCGCGAGGTGACCCAGCGGATCGAGGACCGCATCGCGGGGATCGAGGGGATCCGTTTCATGCAGTCCTCCAGCGAGGACGGGCGCTCGCGGATCACCATCGAGTTCAATCTGAGTCGCGACATCGACGCCGCCGCGAATGACGTGCGCGAGGCGGTCAGCCGGGTACTGGGCGATCTGCCCGACGAAGTCGACCCGCCCGAGGTGACCAAGGCGGATGCCGATTCCAACCCGATCCTGTGGCTGAACCTTGCCAGCACCACGATGGATGCGCTGGAGCTGGCGGACTACGCCGAGCGCAACCTGATCGACCGCCTCTCGGTGGTCGATGGCGTGGGCCTGGTGCGCCGGGGCGGCGCCCGCAGCTACGCGATGCGTATCTGGGTCGACCGCGAGGCCCTCGCCGCGCGCGAGCTGACCGTGACCGACATCGCTGACGCCTTGCAGCAGGAAAACGTGGAATTGCCGGCCGGGCGCCTGGATTCGCTGGAGCGCGAATTCACCGTGCGCGTGGAGCGCCAGTACCGCACGCCCGAGGATTTCTCCGGTCTGGTGCTGAAGCGTGGCGAGGGCGGACAACTGGTGCGCCTGGGCGATGTCGCCGAGGTGAACGTGGGCGCGGATACCGAACGTAGCGAGTTCCGCGGCAATGGCGAGGACATGATCGGGCTGGGGATCATCCGCCAGTCCAACGCCAACGTGCTGGAGGTGGCCAACGGCGTGAAGGCCATGGCGGCCAGCCTGCAGGGCTCCCTGCCGGAGGGCACCTCGCTGGTGACCACCTACGACGAATCGGTATTCATCGAGGGCGCGATCCGCGAGGTCTACATCACCCTGGCGGTGGCGACCGCGGCCGTGGTGTTCGTGATTTACCTGTTCCTGGGCAGCTGGCGCGCGACCCTGATCCCGGCGGTGACCGTCCCGGTGGCGATCACCGCGGCCTTCATTGGCATCAGCCTGTTCGGATTCTCGGTCAACCTGCTCACCCTGCTGGCGCTGGTGCTGGCGGTCGGCCTGGTCGTGGATGACGCGATCGTGATGCTGGAGAACATCCACCGGCGCATCGAGCGCGGCGAGCCGGGACTGTTGGCGGCCTATCGCGGCGCCGGGCAGGTGGGCTTCGCGATCGTCGCGACGACCTCCGTGTTGATCGCGGTATTCGTGCCGCTGGCCTTCCTCGACGGCACGGTGGGCCAGCTGTTCACCGAGTTCGCCATCGCCATGGCCATTGCCGTGTTTTTCTCCAGCATCGTGGCACTGACCCTGGCCCCCGTGCTGGCCGGGCGCCTCATGCACAAGGGCGACGACGAGACCGGCGTGGCGCGTTATATCGGCCGCGGCTTTGCCGCGCTGGAGGCTGGCTACGGTCGGATACTGGCGAAGGGGCTCAAGGGCTCCTGGCTGGTCTTGCCGCTCCTCGCCGCCGTGTTGGCGGGTGGCTGGTACCTGTTCGCGGAACTGCCCGAAGAATTTGCCCCGCAGGAGGACCGCGGATCTTTCTTCGTGCTGGTGGATGGCCCCGAGGGTGCCAACTTCGAGTACATGAGCCGGCAGATGGCCGAGGTCGAGGCACGCATCCAGCCGTTGATCGAGGATGGCCCGATTCGCCGTGCACTGGTGCGCACGCCGCGCGGTTTTGGTGGTTCGGAGCTGATGAACAATGGCTTCGTGATCGCGATCCTGGAGCACTGGGATGACCGTGACGTCTCGGGCCAGGAGGTCATCAACCAGATCCGCGGCATCATCGACGAGATGCCGGGAGTCGAGGCGCGGGTGATCATGCGTCAGGGGCTATCGAGTGGCCGTATCGGTCCGCCGGTGCAGTTTGTCATCTCCGGGCCGGATTACGATCAACTCGAGGAATGGGGCGAGATCATGCGCGAGGCCGCCGAGGGCATCGACGGCCTGACCCGTGTGGACCTGGACTACGAGCCCACCCAGCCGCAGCTCAACGTGCGTCTGGACCGGGATCGGGCCGGGGACCTGGGCGTTTCCATGCGCGATGTTGGGCGCACGCTGGACATCGTGCTGGGCGGCCGCGATGTGACCACCTTTGTCGACCGTGGCGAGGAATACGACGTCATCATCGAGGGTCTGGCCGACCAGCGCCGCACGCCCGGGGATATCGACAACCTCTACGTGCGTTCCAGTTCTGGCTCGATGGTGCCGTTGTCCAGCCTGGTGACCTACGAGGAGCAGGCCGGTCCGTCGTCGCTGGAGCGCTACAACCGTTCGCGCGCGGTGACCCTGACCGCCGGGCTGCGTGACGGCATGACCCTGGGCGAGGCCCTGGACGCCCTGGACGCGAAGGCGGCCGAGCTGCTGCCGGCCGAGGCGGGGATCGACTACAAGGGCGAGTCGCTGGATTTGCGCAGTGGCTCCGAGGCCATCCTGTTCGTGTTCGCGCTGGCCCTGCTGGTGGTGTTCCTGGTCCTGGCGGCGCAGTTCGAGAGCTTCGTGCACCCGCTGGTGATCATGCTGACGGTGCCGCTGGCGGTGGTCGGGGCGCTGATCGGGCTGACGGTTACCGGTCAGACGCTGAACATCTACAGCCAGATCGGCATGGTCATGCTGATCGGGCTGGCAGCGAAGAACGGCATCCTGATCGTGGAGTTTGCCAACCAGCTGCGCGATCGCGGGCGCGATTTCGATACCGCGATCCTCGAGGCCTCGCGCATGCGTCTGCGGCCGGTCCTGATGACCGCGTTGACCACTGTGGCCGGTTCGATCCCGCTGATCCTGGCTTCCGGTCCGGGCGAGGAGACGCGCTTCGTGATCGGGGTAGCGGTGTTCTCCGGGGTGTTGTTCGCCACGCTGTTCACGCTGTTCGTGATCCCGGCGGCCTACCGCTTGGTCGCCCGCGGCACGACCTCGCCGCTGGCGACCACCCGCCGCCTGCACGACCTCGACGCCGAGGTCGAGGTCGTCGATGGCGAGCGTAGGGGCGCCCGCGCCGCGCCCTGATCGCTCAGGATTTCGGTAGACGGCTGCGGACTGCTGCCGGCGACGGTTGTGGCTAGGCTTGGTTCATCCTCCGGTGTTTACGTGCCTTCGTCTGACCGCCTGCCAGGCGCTCTCTCGCGAGCGCACCGCGAGGTACTTCTTTGCTCGTGCAAAGAAGTACCCAAGAAACACGCCCGACTGCCGCGACCCCGGCCCGCTGCGCGGGCCGGGGTTTCCCTCGCTCCGAGGCTTTTCGCGGGCGGCGCTGAACTCGCTACGCTGCGCTTCGCTCAGACATCCAGCGCCTTTTCTCCCGCGAAAAGCCTCTCCACTCGGCGCGACGACAACGGGGAGGCAGGTCCAAACAACGGCGATCCCAGCGTTCTTGCCAGCGGATAATGGCTAGGTCTTCATACATCTTCGGCACGCTCGGCCTGCGGCCATGGCGTGCCGCGCCCGCGTAGCGGGCGCCGGGGGTGTTCGAGCGGCTGTGCCTTTTGTTGTGCCACGGGGCCGGAATACCTGCTGTTTTGACGTTCCCCTCCCGTATGGAGCCCCTTGCGGAAGGGTCCTCGGGCCGGGAGAAGGCGCTGGATGTCTGAGCGAAGCGCAGCGCAGCGAGTTCAGCGCCGCCGGCCCGAGGGCCCTGGAGCAAGGTTCCCGGGCGGAATCCGGGTGCCCTTCTTTGGGTACTTTCTTGGGCAAGCAAGAAAGTACCTCGCGGTGCGCTCGCGAGAGAGCGCGTGGCAGGCGGTCAGACGGAGCCACGTAAACTCCAGGTGCCGAACCATGGCCAGCCACAACATGGCAGGTGGTAGACCGAAGCCACCGTAAACACTTGATGATGCGCCATGATCGTGGACCGGACGGCGGGAGGACGAGCGTGGTCGGCGGGAATGGACCGGTCAGGCGCGTGCCGGGGCGCGGGCGTCGTCGCGCCAGAGCCAGAGGATGGCGACGGTCAGTACCGCGATCACCGGTAGCATCGCCAGGTTCAGGCCATCCCAGCCCAGCGGGCGCAGCAGCGCGCCGGCCAGCAGGGAGCCGGCGGTGACCAGGGCGAACACCGTCAGGTCGTTCACGCCCTGGACCTTGCCCTTTTCGCCGGCCGTGTGGGTCGTGGTGAGCAGGGTACTGCCGCCGATGAACAGGAAGTTCCAGCCGACCCCCAGCAAGAACAGCGCCAGCCAGAAGTGCCCAAGGGTGTCGCCATGCGCGGCGGTGGCCACGCTGAACAGCACCAGCGCGTTGCCCAGCGCCAGCACCCGCGTAAGTCCGAGACGCGTGATCAGGTGGCCGGTGACGAAGGAGGGGGCGAACATCCCGAGCACGTGCCACTGCATCACCAGGGCGACCTGGCCCATGTCGAAGCCGGCCTGGCGCATGGCCAGCGGGGTTGCGGTCATCAGCAGGATCATCACCGCGTAGCCCAGGGCGGCCGTTGTCAGCGCAACGACGAACCGGCCCCGGGGCATGATCTCGCGCAGGGGACGGGATATGGCACGTTCTGCTGCCGGCGGTGTTGGTACGCGTAGCCAGGCCAGCAGCAGCATGGCCAGCAGGGCGAGTGCCCCGAGCAGAAGGTAGGGACCGGCTTCCGGCGTCTGTGGCAGCAGGGCCTGGGCATGGTGGGCGTTCCACGGGCCGAGGAAGGCTGCGGCCACGCCCCCGGCCATGACCAGGGAGATGGCGCGCGGGCGGAAGGCGTCGCTGGCGACATCCGCCGCGGCGAAACGGTAGTACATCGCGAAGGCCTGGTAGGCGCCCAGCAGGAGATTGCCGAGCACGAAAATCCAGAAGGCCTCGGCGAATACCCCGACCGCGGCGATTGCCGCCCCGCCGAAGCCGCCGACGCCCGCCCCCAGCAGGAAGCCTGTGCGCCGCCCGAAGCGTTTCATGAACAGGGATGCCGGCAGGGTGATGACCAGGGTCCCGATCATCATGGCGGCGACCGGCAGGGTGGCCAGCGACGGGTCGCTGGCCAGGCGCTCGCCGACCACGCCGCTCAGGGTCATCACGGTCACCGCGGCGATCAGGAACAGGGCCTGGCCGAGGGCAAGGATCAGGACATTCGCGCGCTCGCGCGGGGTGGTCTGGCCGGACATGAGATTCCTTTCGGCATTGGGCCCGGGCCTCATGGCCCGGTTCGGGTAACTGGGTCAGCGGCGCGGATGGAACTCGAGCACCGCCGAGTTGATGCAGTAGCGCAATCCGGTGGGCGCCGGGCCATCGGGGAAGACGTGGCCTAGGTGGGAGTCGCAGGCGGCACAGCGGACCTCGGTGCGCTCCATGCCCAGCGCGCGGTCGCGGTGTTCGTCGACGGCGGCAGCGGACACGGGGGCGGTGTAGCTGGGCCAGCCGCTGCCGGAGTCGAACTTGGCTGCGGAGTCGAACAGCGGCGCGCCGCAGGCGGCGCAGTGATAGAGGCCGTCCGCCTTGTGGTCGTTGTAGGCGCCGGTGAATGGCCGCTCGGTCCCGCCCTCGCGGGCGATGTGATACTGCTCCGGTGTCAGGCGGTCGCGCAGTTCGGCGTCGGTCGGGCGTTGGGATGAGCTCATGCAATCTCCGGGTTGATGCTATTGTTTGCGAATCGAGAATGGGTCTTCCGGTGGACCGGGAAAATTATCCCCGGTTCTCGGCCGGGTGGCCAAAGACTGGACCGCTGGAGGTGGTCGTGGGTTGTCCCGATTGCGAACGTATCGATCTGCTGCCGGCGGCCTCCGGCACTCTTTACCTGGCACCGGTGCTGGCGCACACCCGCGCGGCCCTGCGCCAACGCATGGTGGACGAGCAATTGCCCTGCGCAGAGCCGAGCTCGGGCATCCTGGCCCTGCCGGTCAAGGGTGCCGGCGGGCTGGGCGAGATGCTGGTGCGGCTGGAGCAGGCCCTGAGCAGCTCCGAGCAGGCCGGTTGCCGCGCGACCTTCGTGCCGGAAGGCGAGGACTTCGGGCTGGCGCATCTGCAGGACACCCACCTGCTGTCCACGCTGATTGCGCGGCACAACGCGCGCGATCTCTCCGCGATCCTGGCCAACGACACCCTGGACTTCCACTTCCAGCCGATTGTGCATGCCGCGAACCCCACCGAGGTCTTTGCCTACGAGGCCCTGGTGCGCGCCTCCACGCCGGGCGGTGACATCATCCCGCCGCTGGACCTGTTCAAGACGGCGCGCAATGCCGAGCTCCTGTTCCATCTGGATCGTTCCGCCCGGATCAATGCCATCCGTCGCGCCAGTGAGCGCGGGGTCCGTAGCCATCTGTTCATCAACTTCAACCCGACCGCGATTTATGACCCGGCCTTCTGCCTGGAAACGACCGTGCGCGAGATCATGTCACGCGTGCCAGGCCAGCCGGGGCCCGCCGGCTTCGTTTTCGAGGTGATCGAGAGCGACCAGGTCAACGACATGGAGCACCTGTCGCGGATCGTCGAGCGCTATCGCCGCGCCGGGTTCCAGGTCGCCCTGGACGACCTGGGGGCGGGGTACGCATCGCTCAACATGCTGTCGCAACTGCGCCCGGATTTCGTGAAGATCGACCGCGAACTGGTCAGCGGGATCGACCAGGATATCTACCAGCAGAAGATCCTCGAAAAGATCATCGAGCTGGCGCGGGATCTCGATATCCGGGTCGTGGCCGAGGGCGTCGAGACCGTGGAGGAATGGCGCTGGCTGAAGGAGCGCGTGGATCTCTGTCAGGGCTACCTGTTCGCGCGCCCGGCCGCGGAGCCGCCGCTGCCGAACCACCCGGAGTCCTGACTACCCATCCGTTCTACCCCCGGGCGTTGGCGGTCATGGGTCCGAATCGCTGCAGAAGCACAAACAGGGCCGGAATCACCACCAGCGTCAGAACGGTCGCAGCCAGGATGCCGCCGATGATCACTGTGGCAATCGGCGAGAAACGTTCGGCCCCGACGGCCATCTCCAGGGCCAGCGGCAGCATCCCGGCGATGGTGGACAGGGCGGTCATCATGATCGGACGCATGCGGGTTTCCACCGCCTCGGTGACGGCGGCGTAAATGTCCCGGCCCTCGGCCAGTCGGCGCCGGGCCAGGTCGAGCAGGATGATGCTGTTGTTCACCACGATGCCGATCAGCAGGACGATCCCGAGCAGCGCCGGCATGGATACGTACTTTCCGGCGATCAGCAGTGCAGCGACTACGCCGATGAACTGCAACGGAATGGCGGCCATGATGATGACGGGGTGGGCGAAGCTGCGGAACTGCACGACCAGCAGCAGGTAGACGGCCAGGGCGGCCAGCAGCAGCGCCCGCATCATGTGGCCACGCGCCTCGTCGAAGTCCGCCTGCTCGCCGGCCAGCGTCGCCGGGTAGCCATCCGGGGCGGCGAAGGTGTCCAGGCGCTGCTGGACGTCGGCTACCACCTCGGACAGTGGACGCCCCAGGTGGAAGCCGAGGATGTCCAGGGTCCGCTGGCCGTTTTCCCGCGTGACGATGCGTGGACCCAGGGTGTGTTCAAGGCTTGCGACCTCGCTCAGGGCGATCGGGCCCTCGCGGGTGGGCAGCAGGATGCCCTCCAGGTCTTCCGGATAGCGGCGGTGCGATACCTGGTAGCGCACGACCACGTCCAGATCCCGCTTCGGCGGCTGGCGGAAGCGCGTGGCCACGGCGCCGTCCATGGCCTGGTGCACCGCGCGGGCGATCGCGGTACCGGTGAGGCCGAGTTCGGCCGCGCGGTCATGGTCGACCCGGACCCGCACCTCGGGGGTGTCGAGGGCCCAGTCCTTGTACAGATCGGTAATGCCGGGAATGCCGGCAAGATGGTCCAGCAGATCGCTCGCTGTGTGGTCCAGGGTTCGCTCCTGCTCGCCACTGATCCGGGCGATGATCGGGGCGGCGGTTGACGAGCGCGCGGTGCCGCCGAGTTCCCGGGGCACGGCGAGAGTCACGCCCGGGGTGGCCTCCAGGCGCTGGCGCACGTCGTTCATGATCTCCCACTGTGTGAGGGAGCGTTGCGTCCGCGGCAGCAGCGTCACCGTGACCTCGGCCTGGTTGACGCCCATGGCGCCGCGGTCGCCCATCGAGCGGGCGCCGGCTTCGTGGCCGAACTGGCTGCTGACATCCACGACGTATTCATGTTCGGCCAGATACCGCTCGACGGGTTCCAGGGTTGTCAGAGTGGTGTCGAGCCGGGTTCCCGGCGCCATGTCGACCAGAACCTGGAAGCTGCCCGAGTCGAAACGCGGCAGCATCTCGCTTCCGGTCATGCGGAGCATGCCCAGGCTGAGTGCCAGGAGTACGACCGCCACCACCAGCGTCGCCAGCGGACGATGCAGTGCCAGGGCAAGGACGTCCAGATAGAGGTTGCGGACCCCTCGCGCCGGTGCCTCCAGGGTCTCCCTCCAGCGCGGGGTGGTAGTCGACGTTGCAGGGCGCAGCCAGTAGGTGGCCAGCAGCGGGATCAGGGTGACGGCCATCACGAACGACGCGCCGAGGGCGAACGCCAGGGTCAGTGCCAGCGGACGGAACAGCTCACCGACAAAGCCGCCCATGAACGTGAGAGGCAGCAGTACGCCGAGCGTGGTCAGTGTCCCGCCCAGCTTGGCGCCGAAGACCTCGCCGACCCCCTCGATGGCCGCCTGGCGCGGGGGCTGGCCCTCTTCGTCCAGGTGGCGGTGGATGTTCTCGAGGATCACGATGCCGTCGTCGACCAGCAGGCCGATGGCCAGGATCAGCGCCGACATGGTGACCATGTTCAGATCCAGGCCGGCCAGTTGCATCAGGCCGAAGGTCGCCAGGAACGCCGCCGGAATCGAGAGGGCGATGATCCCGGCCTGACGGAGGTCGGCGAGAAACAGCAGAACGATCACCATCGTCAGGGCGATGGCGATCATCACGGTCTGTGTCATGTCGGCGATGACCTTCTCGGTGAACACCGAATCATCGTCGGCGACGACGATGTCCAGCTCGGGCGTGGCGTCGCGCAGGGGGGCCAGCGCCTCGCGGACCCGCGCGGCCACCTCC
This sequence comes from Thioalkalivibrio sp. AKL7, assembly GCF_000381705.1. Lineage (NCBI taxonomy): Bacteria > Pseudomonadati > Pseudomonadota > Gammaproteobacteria > Chromatiales > Ectothiorhodospiraceae > Thioalkalivibrio > Thioalkalivibrio sp. AKL7. The sequence goes on from NZ_KB906948.1 coordinate 186,648, forward strand.
ACCGTGTTGGCATCGTCCCGGCGCAGCACCTGCACGGCAATGGCTGCCCGGCCGTCATGACGGTAGGCCGAGCGCGGCTCACCGGGCTCCAGACGGATACGGGCGATATCACCCAGGCGCACCCGGGAATCGCCGTCCGCCTCCAGGATGAGCCCGCGCGCATCGGCCTCGCTTCGCAATGGCGCATCGAACCGCACGACGCTCTCGAGTTCACCGATGCGGACGCGTCCGCCCGGCGCCATGAGATTCCAGTCGTCGAGGGCCTCCAGTACCCGGGACATGTCGATCCCCAGGGCCTCGGCGCGCTCGGGGTCGAGGGCAACATGCAACTCGCTCTTGTGCCCCCCGACCACGTCGATCGCGGCGACACCGGGGATCCACTCCAGGGTTTCGCGGACGGCGTTATCGGCCTGTTCGCGGATCGCGTAGAGCGGCAATGTGTCGCTGGTCAGGGCGATGGTGATGATCGGCTTGTCGGCGGTGGAGAACTCCAGGATCTGCGGTTCTTCGATGGTGGCGGGCAGGTCGGGACGCAACCGTCCGACGGCGTTCTGGACGTCCACTGCAGCCAGGGCGCTGGTGATGCCGTAGTCGAATTCCATGCGCGCCACGGACAGCCCGGTCTGGCTGGAGGAGCGGATCCGGGTGACGCCGTCGAGGCTGGCAAACTCCTCCTCCAGCAGGCGTGTGAGTTCGCGGTCGACGTCCAGGGCCGCCATGCCGGGGTATGCAGTGATGACCGTGACAGTCGGCGGATCGGTGTCGGGAAACAGCTGGACGGGCAAATCGAAGCGCGCCTGCAGGCCCAGGATCAAGGCGGCCGCCAGAAGGGCCAGCACCGTGTGCCGGTACCGCAGGAGGCCTTCGACCCAGGTCATCGGTCGCTGTCGTCCACGGCCTGCACGGGCCCCCCGTCGCGGACCCGCCGATCCGGGGTCACGATAATGCGGTCACCCGGGTTGATGCCCTCGAGAATCGCCTGTTCTCCATTCGGCAACGACCGTGTCACCACCTCCGTGCGGTATGCGTGTCCGTCTTCCAGCCGATAGACCCATTGGTGATCGGCGTCGCTCCGGACCGCATGTGCCGGTACCCGGATGACCGGGTCCAGATGGTCTAGGACGACCCGGGCCTGTACGGCCATGCCGGGGCGCAACGCCTCCGGCGGGTCGGGCAGGCGTGTCTCGAAGCTCCCGCTGCGCCGGCCGGCATCCAGTGTGGGGTGGACCCGGTCCAGCCGGGTCGTCACGGTGTGTTCCAGGGCGGGGATGGTCAGCTCCACGGCCAGACCGGGTTGGAGCAGCAGGCTGTCGCGCTCCGGCACGCGCAGGACCGCATGCAGGCCCTCGAGGCCGACCAGCTCGATCAGGGGCTGCCCCGAAACCGCCAGGTCGCCGGGGCGGACATGGGTGCGCCGCACCTGAGCGGCGAAAGGGGCCCGTTCCGTCGTGTATTCCAGGCGTTTGCGGGTCAGTTCCAGCGCCGACCGATTTTCGCGGAGCTGGGCCTCCAGTGTGGCGACGCGCTGGCGAGCGTCGTCGAGTTCGCTTTCCGGAATCAGGCCCCGGGAAAAGAGGTCCTGCTGGCGATCGAGGTTGCGCCGGGCGGTTGCACGTTCTCCGTCCAGGCGCTGATCGGCGGCCTCTCGCTGCCGGACCTCCAGGCGGGTCTCGTCGGTATCCATACGCACCAGGACGCCATCCGCCTCGACCCGGTCCCCGGCATTCAGGGGGCTTTCCCGTACCTGGGCCGTGACCCGGGCCGAAATGGTGGTCTCGTCATGGGTCTCGATGCTGCCTCGGTACGCAGGGCTATAGAGTGTGACTCCGGTAGGTTCCGCGGCGATCGTGGTGACGGCCGGCGGTGGCACGGTGCGTGCGGCCTCGGGCGAAAACCGCTCCGACAGCCGGTCCGCCGCGCTCCAGACCGTCACCAGCACCACCCCGCCCAGCGCGAGGAGGCCCAGGGTCCGCCGAAGACCGCGACGACCGGATGGAGTCCGGGATGCGTTCATGTTGTGCTCAGCGTTTTGGGGCGTCTTCCGGCGACAGGGCGCTGACCACCTCGTCCCGGAATGCGCTGTGGCAGGCGATGCAGGCATTTACGAGCCTGCCGTGGTAGCGGATGGACTTGTCCAGATCCTGGTCACGCGCCGCGTCGGCAAGCCCTTCGGCGGCACCGTGCACCCGTTGATCCAGCGCACGGAACTCGCTGACCCGGGACCCTACTGCCGACAGGACACGGCGACGTTCGCCGAGCGAGGGCTTCGGATGATCTGCGATCGCCTCGGCTGCCTCGGTGATGGCAGTGAAGTCCTCGACGAACAACGCGGACTGGACCCGGTTCATGTCGTCCGTGAGCCCCTGCATCACGGACTGGAAGGTATCGGCCGACGCAGTGCTAGCCAGGGGCATGGCGAGAACGGCGACGACCAGGGTGGCACGGGTGAAGGACATATCCAGTCTCCTCGGGTTAGTCGAATGTGTTCGGGTGCGGGCCGGGTGCCTGAGTCGGTTGGTCCTGCGGTGCTCGCAATGCAGGCTCCAGCAGTCGCCACAGCACGTCGCCCTGCTGGTCGAGCGGAAACTCGAAATCGGAGAGTGACCAGCGCATGACCAGCCCCTGGATCATCGCCACGATCAGGCGGGCGGTTTCGGCGGTTTCCAGGTCCTGGCGAAAGCATCCCTGGGTGACGCCTTCCCGGAGCAGTTCCTCCAGCCGGGAGGTGTAACGGTCGATGATGTCGCGGACCACGGCCTTCAACTCGGGGGCTTCCAGGTGCAGGCGTTCGGAGAAGATCAGGCGCGGCAGCCCCTTGCGCCGACTGATGAATCGCAATTGTCGGGTCAGGAGGTTGCGCAGGCGGACGTCTGCCGAGCCGCGTCCGGACAGCATCGGTGTGAGTACGTCCAGGAGCCTGCGGCCGATGGACTCCAGCGCCGCGCGGAAGATCGCGTCGCGGGTTGGGAAATGCCGGAAGATCGTGGGCTGGGCGATGCCCACCCGATCGGCAATGGCCTGGGTGGAGACGTCCCGTGCCCCGCGTTCGGCTGTCAGGTCGAGTAGGGCCTGAACGATCTCTTCGCGCCGTTCGTCGCCGGATTTTCGTTGCATGCAAGTAAGTAATCGCTTTCGCTCTTTATGATGCAGATCGTATGAAGTTTATGGGGGCGTGGCAAGTGGCTGGGGTGCGTGCACAAACGCACGGGTTTCCATAGACTCGGTGTTTATGAATCAGCTCCCGCCCGACGCCCGCAATCCGACGCTCGAATCCGCCTACCAGCTGTTGCACGATGCCGAGGTGCGCTATCGCGGGCGCACGGTGGGCACGGTGGCCAGCCTGGACGAGCGGGCGCCTGCGGAAAACTATGCCGACTGCTTCATCCGTGACTTTGTGCCGTCGGGGCTGGTCTATCTGCTGAACGACGAGCCCGAGGTGGTGCGCGACTTTCTCGCGCTGATCCTGCAGATCCGCGATACCCAGGAAGAGATCGAGGGCCATCGCCGCCTGCCGCGGGTGATGCCGGCGAGCTTCCGCGTGTTCACCGACGAGAACGGGCGCGAGTCCCTGGCGGCGGACTTCGGCGATCGCGCGATCGGGCGTGTGGCGCCGGTCGACTCGATGATGTGGTGGGTGCTGCTGCTGCGGGCCTACCAGAACCGCACGGGCGATACCGATTTCATCAAGAGTGCCGATGTGCAGCGCGGCATCCGCTTGATCCTGAGCATCTGCCTGCAGGACCGTTTCGAGGTCTTCCCGACCCTGCTGGTGCCGGACGGCAGCTTCATGATCGATCGGCGCATGGGGGTGTTCGGCCACCCGCTGGAGATCCAGGCCCTGTTCTACGGGATGCTGAAGGCCTCGCTGGCGATGCTCGAACCCTGCGACAAGGACTCGGAGCTCTTGTGCGAGCAGTCCGCGATTCGTACGCGGCAGCTGTCCGATTACATTCGCAATTACTACTGGCTGGATCTCGAGCGGCTGAACGATATCCATCGCTATCGCACCGAGCACTTCGGCCACGAGTCAGAGAACTCGCTGAACATCTATCCCGAGAGCATCCCCGACTGGCTGGTGGACTGGATCCCCTCGGAGAGCGGCTACCTGGTCGGCAACCTCGGCCCCGGACGCATGGACTTTCGCTTCTTCAGTTTCGGCAACCTGCTGGCGGTGCTGTTCGGGCTGGCCGACGAGCACCAGTCGCGGTCGATCATGCAGACCTTCGAGCAGCGCTTCGAGGACCTGATCGGGACCATGCCGGTCAAGATCTGCTATCCGGCGATGGTGGGCGAGGAGTGGCGCCTGCTGACCGGGTCCGATCCCAAGAACACCCCGTGGTCCTACCACAACGGCGGCAACTGGCCGGCACTGTTGTGGGCGTTCACCGGCGCGGCCCTGCGCGTCGGGCGGCCGGATCTCGCGCGTAGCGTGCATGCGGTCGCGGCCGAGCGTCTGTATCGCGATAACTGGCCGGAGTACTACGACGGGCGCCATGGTCGTCTGGTCGGCCGGCGAGCCAACTATCGCCAGACCTGGTCGGCGACCGCGGTGCTTGTTTCGCAGGGCCTGATCGACAACCCCGAGACCCTCAGCCTGTTCGACAGCCCGGAACCCGAGGTGCCATGAAAAAGACCCAGAGCAAGTCACGCGACGGTGAAGGCCTTTATCTCGTCCTGATCAGTGTCCACGGCCTGGTCCGCGGACGGGAGCTGGAGCTGGGTCGCGACGCCGACACCGGCGGGCAGACGCTCTACGTGGTCGAACTCGCGCGCGCGCTGGCCCGCCACCCGCAGGTCGGCCGGGTTGACCTGCTGACCCGGCGGGTGGTCGACAGCAAGGTATCCGCCGACTACGCCGAACCGGAAGAAGACCTGGGCGACGGGGCCCATATCGTGCGCCTGGACTGCGGCCCGCGGCGCTACCTGCGCAAGGAGAAGCTCTGGCCCTATCTGGACTGCTTCGCCGACAACGCCTTGGGGCATATCCGGCGGGTGGGGCTGCGGCCGGACGTGATCCACGGGCATTACGCCGATGCCGGGCATGTCGCGGTGCAGCTGTCGAACCTGCTGGGCGCGCCGATGCTGCAGACCGGCCACTCGCTGGGGCGGGTCAAGCGCGAACGCCTGCGCGAGAGCGGGATGTCGGACGCCGACATCGAGGCGCGCTACAACATCTCCACCCGCATTCATGCGGAGGAGGAGGCGCTGGCCCATGCCCACCGCGTGATTGCCAGTACCCGCCAGGAGATTGGCGAACAGTACGCGACCTACGACAACTATCAGCCGGAGCGCATGGAGGTGATTCCGCCGGGCACCGACCTGACGCGCTTCCATCCGCCGAAACGGGGCCAGCGCAAGCCCCCGATCTGGGCCGCCGTCCGGCGCTTCCTGGAAACCCCCGATCGCCCGCTGATCATGGCCCTGTCGCGCGCCGACGAGCGCAAGAACATCCGCGGCCTGTTGGAGGCCTACGCCGGGAATGACTGGCTGCGCGAGAACGCGAACCTGCTGATCGTTGCCGGTAACCGTGACGACATCGCCGACCTCGACAAGGGCGCGCGCGATGTCATGACCGATCTGCTCCTGCGGATCGATCGCCACGACCTGCATGGCCTGGTGGCATACCCGAAGCACCACGACTCCGACGACGTGCCGGATCTCTACCGCCTGGTGGCCTCCAGCAAGGGCGTGTTCGTGAACCCGGCGCTGACCGAGCCCTTCGGCCTGACCCTGATCGAGGCCGCGGCCAGCGGCGCCCCCATTGTGGCCACCAACGACGGCGGACCGGAGGAGATCATCTCGCGCTGCCACAACGGCCAGTTGATCGATCCGCTGGACCCGGAAGGCATCGCCGACGCGATCCAGGGCATCCTGGCGGATCGTCCGCGCTGGCAGCGTTACTCGCGCGCCGGGCTCAAGGGCGTGCGCCAGCACTATTCCTGGGACGGCCACGCCGAGAAATACGTCAAGCTGGTGAAGTCGCTGACCCGCGAGGTGCGCCAGGAGCGCCACCACGAGCGCCGGGTCTCCGGCCACCTGGCGCAGATGGATCGCGCCGTGATCACCGACATCGACAACACCCTGCTGGGCGATGACAAGGCCACTCGTGCCTTCGTCGCCTGGCTCAAGCGCAATCGCAAGCGGGTTGCCTTTGGTGTCGCCACCGGCCGGCGCATCGATTCGGCCGCGGCGATCCTCGAGGAGCATGGCGTGCCCACCCCGGACGTCTGGATCACCTCGGTGGGCAGCGAGATTCATTACGGCACCAAGCAGACCGAGGATCGCGGCTGGGCGCGACATATCAGTCATCGCTGGGAGCCGGACCGGCTGCGCGAATGTCTGCAGCAGGAGAAAAATCTGGTCCTTCAGCCGGATGTGGACCAGCGCGCATTCAAGGTCAGCTTTTTCGTCGAGCCGCCCGGCAGTCTGGATGCGAAGGCGGTGGAGAGCCGGCTATACCGCGAGGACCTGCACGCCCGGGTGATTTACTCGCACGACCGGTTCCTCGACCTGCTGCCGGTGCGCGCCTCCAAGGGCCTGGCGGTGCGCTATCTCTCCGACAAGTGGGGCATCCCGCTGGAGCACGTGCTGGTCGCCGGCGATTCCGGCAACGACGAGGACATGCTGCGTGGGCGCCTGCTGGGGACGGTGGTGGGCAACCATCAGCCAGAGCTGGAGAGCCTGCGCGGCTTCCAGCGCATCTTCTTCGCCGGGGCCACGCACGCGCGGGGCCTCCTCGAAGGGATCGAGCACTTCGACCTCCTCAACCGCTGCGAAAGCCCGGGCGACGCCGAGGCCGAAGAATAGGTCTTTTTCACCCCGAAGCACACGAAGGAGCGGGTTCCAGGTCAGCAGCCATTCCCAGGGAGGCTGGAAGGCCGGACCTGATAAGCAAAGACGTTCAGCCAGCCACCGGGTCGTAGGATGGGATGAGCGCAGCGAATCCCATCAAGGGACTGGCACGCTGCGGGAATGGGTGCGTTTCGCTGCGCTCAACCGCATCGTACTGAACGCCCCTCCGGGCCTCCCTTCTTCCTTCCCGTGCTTTCTTTTTCTGTCAGGGCACGGGCAGCAGCAGGGCGATCCCGGTGAGGACGGTGACGACCTCGAAGGCGCGTTTGACCAGGCGGTTGCCGTAGTGCTGGGCCGCCCAGGCGCCCAGATATCCGCCAACAAAACTGCCCACCAGCAGTGCCGGCAGCCAGTCCCACTGCACCGTGCCGAGCGTCCCGAGCATCAGGGCGCCCGCCCCGTTCCAGACCAGGCCGACCAGGACCATGGTGTAGGCGACCGCCTGGGTATAGTTCATGCCGTACCAGCGCACCAGCCACAGGGTGACCATTAGCCCCGTGCCCGAGGCCAGCGAGCCGTTCAGGATGCCGATCAGGAACAGACCGGCCGCGCCGATCAGGGCGTGGCTCCAGGAAAAGCCGATCTCGCGCACCACCTGCCCGAGCTGCGGGCGGCGCCAGGAGTACCAGCCGAGGCCGATGGTCAGCAGACCCAGGGCGATTTCGCCGGCCCGCGGCGGGATCCCCAACACCAGCCAGGCACCGATTAACACCCCAGGCAGACCGGCCAGCAGGATAATGGCTAGGCGCCCGGGCTCGAATGTGCTTTTCTTGAAGTGGCGCAGGCCGGCACCGGCACCCAGGGCCACGGATGCGATCTTGTGGGTGGCCAGTGCCACGGGGTAGGGAAGGCCCAGAAAAATCAGGGCGGGCAATTGCAACAGGCCCGCCCCGCCACCGGCCAACGCGGAGAACCCGTTGGCCACGATGGCGATGAAGACGAGTCCGAGGTGTTCGAAAATGGTCATTTGGGGTGTGTGGAACGGGCAGCGGTCAGGGTTTTTTCGCCCGGCGCTGGCCGGTGCGTTGTTGCTGGGGCTCGCGGTCCCGGTCCAGGCGGATATCTACCGCTGGGTGGATGATAACGGGACCGTACACTATTCCAGCACCCCGCAGCCCGAGACCAGCCAGCGCGAACGCCGCATCTACGACTCCGAGGGGCGTATGCGCGAGATCCTGCCGGCCCCGATGAGCGCCGAGGAGCGGGCGCAGGCCGCGGCCGAGCGCGAGCAGGCGGAACGCAACCTGGAGGCGACGCAACGCGCGCGACAGGATCGAGTTGCGCGCGAGCACCAGTTGCGTCGGGCTTACACCTCGCTGGAGGAGATCGAGGAGCTGCGCGAGCGCCGCGAGCGATCGATTGGCGGCAACGTCCTGCGCAGCGAGGCCCAGGAAAAGACCCTGTTGCGTGAACGCGAGCGCATCCGCCGGCAGTTGGACGGCGCCAATGAAAACTCCGCGCTGGCGGATCGTTACCGGGCGGAGCTGGACGAGCTGGACGCGCGCATTGCTCGCGAGCGCCAGTACCGTCGGGGCCAGCGTGAGCGCCTGTCCGCGATCCACGAGCGCCTGGATCTGGACCGCCGCGACTTTCAGCAACTGGTGCTGAACGGCCGCGTTAACGACTGATCAACGTCCCCACACCCTGGTCGGTCAGTAGCTCCAGCAGTACCGCGTGTTCCACTCGGCCGTCCACGATGTGGGTGGCGTTCACGCCACTGCGCACGGCATCCAGGGCGCAGCGGATCTTCGGGATCATGCCGCCGTGGATGGTGCCGTCGCGGATCATGGCATCCACCTCCGGCGCGGCCAGGCGCGGTAGCAGCGCCCCGCTGCCGTCGAGTACACCCGGGGTGTTGGTCAGCAGGAACAGCTTCTCCGCATCCAGCACCACGGCGAGCTTCTCGGCCGCGGTGTCGGCATTGATGTTGTAGGCCTTGCCGTCGCGGTCGAAGCCGATCGGGGCGATGACCGGGATGAAGTCACTCTGATCCAGGGTGTGGACGATGCTCGGGTCCACGCCTTCCACCTGGCCGACATGGCCCAGGTCGACGCTGGGTTCGCCCTCGGCCGCGCCGTAGTCGCGCAACGGGGTCGCGCGGATCATCTGCCCGTCCTTGCCGGTCAGGCCGACGGCCCGGCCGCCGAAGCGGTTGATCAGCGACACGATCTCCTGGTTCACCAGCCCGCCGAGCACCATCTGCACCACGTCCATGGTCTCGCGGTCGGTCACGCGCAGGCCGTTGACGAATTCCGTCTCCTTGCCCAGGCGTTTCAGCAGTTCGCCGATCTGTGGCCCGCCGCCATGCACGACCACTGGATTCACGCCGACCTGCTTGAGCAGAACGATGTCACGCGCGAACGAGGCCTTCAGGTGGTCCTCGGTCATGGCGTTGCCGCCGTACTTGATCACGATGGTCTTGCCGGCGAAGCGCTGGATATAGGGCAGCGCTTCAATTAGTACGTGGGCAACGGAATGGGCCGTCTGGGTATCCATGGCGGGTCCGGTTGTCGGGTTTCGCAGCCGCGCAGTTTAGCACCCCGCCTTGTGGGTGCGTCGGGGCGGCCATGGTCAGCGTCTCCTTGAAGGTCGATTCTATATGCATGGTTTGACCGGTGACGCCGTGGCGGGTATAAAGCTGCGCATCATATACAGCAATTGAAGGTGTCCCATGCTCTCGACCGAACAGAAGGCGATCATCCAGCAAACCGTGCCGCTGCTGGAATCCGGCGGCGAAGCCCTCACCCGTCACTTCTACGAGATCATGCTGCGCGACTACCCGGAGGTGCAGCCGCTGTTCAACCAGGCGCATCAGGCCAGTGGCGAACAGGCACGGGCACTTGCGAATGCGGTCCTGAATTACGCACGGCACATCGACCAACTGGAGGCCCTGGGCCCGCTGGTGGGCCAGATCGTCAACAAGCACGTCTCGTTGCAGGTGCAGCCCGAGCATTACCCGATTGTCGGCACCTGCCTGTTGCAGGCCATGCGCGAGGTGCTGGGCGAGGAGGTCGCGACCGATGCGGTGCTGGAGGCCTGGGGCGCGGCCTATCAGCAACTGGCCGACATCCTGATCGAGGCCGAAGAGGGCGTGTACACCGCGCACGAACAGCAACCCGGCGGCTGGCGTGGTGCCCGCGCCTTTCGTGTGGAGCGCAAGTTCCTCGAGAGCGAGGAGATCACCTCGTTCTATCTGCAGCCGGTGGACGGTCAGCCCGTCCCGCCGCACCAGCCAGGGCAATACCTCGGGCTGCGCCTAATGATCGACGGCAAGGAGGTACGGCGGAACTATTCCCTGTCGGCGGCGGCGAACGGCAAGAGCCTGCGCATCAGCGTCAAGCGCGAGCCGGGCGGTGTTGCCTCGACGTTCCTGCATGACCGGGTTCAGGAGGGCGACGTGCTGGATGTCTTCCCGCCGGCCGGCGATTTCGTGCTGCGGGCGTCGGATCGCCCCGTGGCCTTCGTGACCGCGGGGGTCGGGATTACGCCCGCGGTGGCGATGACCGAGGCGGCGCTGGCGGACGGTCGCGAGGTGCACTTTCTCCACTGTGCGCGACACGGTGGCGTGCATGCGTTCCATGACTGGGTGGAACGTCAGGCAGAACAGGTGTCCGCTCTGACGCGTCGTTATTGCTACAGCGAACCGCGTGCCGGCGACCAGCCGCATGCGGAAGGCTTCCTGACCCGGGAGCAGCTCGCCGAGTGGCTGCCCGACAGCCGCGAGGTGGATGTCTATTTCCTGGGACCGAAGCCCTTCATGCAGCAGGTGCGCGCCCACCTGCGCGGGCTGGGTATCCCGGACGACCGGGTGAACTACGAGTTCTTCGGGCCCGCCTCTGCGCTGGAGGCCTGATGCGGTTGGGGTGCCGGGCCGGGGTCAGCCCCGGCCCGAAGACCCGAAGCCGCCCGCGCCGCGGGTGGTCTCTTCGAAGTCTTCGACCACGCGGAACTTCGGCTGGATGACCGGGACGATGACGAGCTGCGCCAGGCGCTCGCCGATCTCGAGTGTGTAGGCGCTCGCGCCCCGGTTCCAGCAGGAGACCATCAGCGGGCCCTGGTAGTCGGCGTCGATCAGGCCCACGAGATTCCCCAGTACCAGGCCGTGCTTGTGCCCGAGCCCGGAGCGCGGAAGGATCATCCCGGCATAGCCCGGATCCTCGATGTGGATCGACAGCCCGGTCGGGATCAGCTCGGCCGTGCCCGGCTCCAGCGTCAGCGGGGCCTCGATCATTGCCCGCAGGTCCACGCCGGCAGAGCCGTCGGTGGCCGGGGCGGGCAGCGGGAAGTCCGCGCCCATGCGTGGGTCGAGGATCTTCAGGTCAATCTCGGGGACGGACATTCGGGGTTCCTTGGCAATGACTAATCTGTTTCGCGTGCGTTCAGGCGCTCGATGACCAGGTCGATCAGCGCGCGCGCCAGTTGGGCCTTGGGCTGGTTCGCCAGCGTGCGCTCGCTGCCCTCCCACAGACACAGCAGCTCGTTGTCGGCGGTGCCGAAGGCGAGGCCTTCGCCGACGCGATTGGCCGCGATCAGGTCGAGCCCCTTGTTTCGGCGCTTGGCGTCGGCGTGCTCGCGCAGGTGCTCGGTCTCGGCGGCGAAGCCCACCAGGAACGGGCGCCGGGGGAGCGTGGCCGCCTGGCGCGCGGCGTCGGCGAGGATGTCCTCGGTGCGTTCCAGGGCCAGGTTCATCGTGGGGTCGGACTTCTTGAGCTTGTGGGCCTGTGGTGCGGCCGGACGGTAGTCGGCCACGGCCGCCGCTGCAATCAGGATGTCGGTCGCGGGCAGGCGTTCCATCACCGCGGCGTGCATGGCGGCGGCGGTTTCGGTGGTAACGCCCTCGACGCCGGCGGGCACGGCCTGTGAGGTTGGGCCATGCACCAGGGTCACGCGTGCCCCGGCATCACGCGCGGCCGCGGCCAGGGCGAAGCCCATGCGCCCGGAGCTGCGGTTGCCGATGAAGCGCACGGGGTCGATGGGTTCGAAGGTGGGGCCGGCGGTGATCAGCACCTGGCGACCGGCTAGCGGGGCGTCTGCTGGCTGCAGCAGTTCGCGCGCGATCGCGGCCGGCTCGCGCAGGCGGCCTTCGCCCTGCTCGCCGCAGGCCTGGTCGCCGCTGTCGGGTCCGATCAGGGTCACGCCGCGTTCGACCAGGGTCGCAATGTTGGCCTGCGTGGCCGGGTGTGCCCACATGCGGTGGTTCATCGCCGGCGCCAGGGTGACCGGCGCGGTGGTGGCCAGCAGCAGGGTACTCAGCAGGTCGTCCGCCAGGCCCTGGGCGTAGCGGGCGATCAGGTTGGCGCTCGCGGGGGCGACCACGATGCGATCGGCCCAGCGCGCCAGGGCGATATGGTCCATGCCGGATTCGGCCTCGGCATCCAGCAGTTCGGTGCGCACCGGCGCGCCGGACAGGGCCTGGAAGGTCAGCGGGGTCACGAAGGCGCGGGCACCCGCGGTCATCACCACGCGCACCGCGCAGCCGGCGCGCGTCAATTCGCGCACCAGCTCGCAGGCCTTGTAGGCGGCGATGCCGCCGCTGACGCCGACCAGTATCCGGGGCTGGGTGTCGTGATCCGTCATGTGGCGGATTCTACCCCTTAAGGAGACGCTGATTAATTCGCACGTTCGCGCTCGAGTCGATTTTGCTCGATGACAAGGCGCGGCGAGCGAAGTGTAGCCGAGCTACATAAGCGAGCCGCAACGCCGTCAGCGGGCCCGAATCCAGAAGGCAAGGCGGCCGAGCCCTCAAGGGGTTGGCGCCCCATTTTCCCCGATTCTGCGTTGCGCCGCTTGACCGTAGAGTGACTACGGCACTGCGCACCGCGCCTTGTCTCGGAAAAAATGGGGCACCAACGCGGACGTGCGAATTGATCAGCGTCTCCTTAGCCTTTGTCCTGGCGCGCGGAGACGCCGGCGGTCAGGGCGTAGCGCATTGCATCCTCCAGCGGCAGGTCCAGCGGCTCGACCCGCTCGCGCGGCAGCATCAGGGTGTAGCCGCCGATCTGGTAGCTCATGGGCATGTAGACCGCGAGCGTCTCCGGCCCCCCCAGGTTGTCCGGCAGGCCCTCGAAATCCTCGCGGGTGACAAAGCCGACCAGTTTGAAGTCGGTGCCGGGGAACGTGACGAGCACGGCCTTCCCGAAGCGCTGATGGATGTCGCCGGAGAGCAGGTTGGTGACGTCGCGCACGGTGCCGTGGATCGTCTTGATCACCGGGATGCGCTGCATCAGGCCCTCCAGCCAGTCGAACAGCCAGCGCACGACATAGGCCTGCAGCAACACCCCGAGGCCGAAGATCAGGCCGATGCCGGCCAGGATCCCCATGCCCGGGAAGTAGAGCAGATCCGGCAGGACGGCCTGCAGCAGGCCCCCGAGGACATCCTCGGCGGTGCTGCCCAGCCACCACAGCAGGGCCAGCGTGATCGCGGCCGGGAGGATCGCGGCCAGGCCGGTCAGGAAGGTGCGGGAGATTCGGCGCACAAAAGGCTCCGTGCAGGGGGGATCTCCGGAATGCTAACGCATCCGCGTCCGCAGTACGGTCGGCTGCTGGTCCACGCTTGCTCGGGGCGGCACTTCCGTGATCGGGTGCAGTCTATGAGTTGGGTTTGAGCGGCATTGTTGCCGGTAGAGGGAGTGAATCATGAGCAGATGGACCGGGTTGGGTGTGCTGGCGCTGGTAGTCTCGGCGGTTGCGCTACCGCAGGCCTCCATCGCGGGGGAGTCGGACGCGGCCGCGCCCGAGGACTACGCGATGACGCCCGAGGCGGTGGCGCCGGGCGTCTATGCGGTGATGACGCCGGCGCGGGATCTCCCCAGTCGCGAGAACCTCGGCTGGAACGCGAACATGGCGTTCGTGGTGACCGACGACGGGGTGCTGGTGTTCGACACGGGTTCCTCCGAGACCATGGGTGTGGCGCTGCGCGAGGCGATCGCCGAGGTCACCGATCAGCCGGTGCGCTGGATCGTGAACAGCCACAGCCACGGGGATCACTGGCTGGGCAACCACGCCTTCGCCGATTCCGACCCCGAGATCATGGCCGGTTCCGCCGCGACCGCGCGTATGGAGACGGAGGCCGAAGGCTGGGTCGAGAATTTCCGCGAGATGACCGAGGGCGCGACCGGTGACACCACGCCGCTGTTGCCGAATGTTGCGGTGGACGAGCGTATCACCCGTGACCTTGGCGGCACCGAGGTGGTGATTCTTCCCTCCGGGGGTGCCCATTCGCCGGGCGATCTGAGCATCTGGCTGCCGCAGACGCGGGTCCTGCTGGCCGGGGACGTGGTCTACAGCGATCGTGCGCCGTCGGTCTGGGATGGCGATGTCGCGCAATGGATCGACCTGCTGGACGAGCTGATCGCGCTGGAGCCGGCGGTGGTCGTACCCGGCCACGGTCGGCTGGAGGATGCGCAGACGCTGGCCCGGCTGCAGCGTTATCTGGTCACGCTTTGGGAGGCGATCGAGGAAGGTGTGGAACAGGGGCTGGCCGCTTTCGAGACCGTGCCGCTGGTGCGCGAACGCATGGGTGACCTGATCGATTACTACCCCGGCTTCGACGACAAGATCGACCGCTCGGTGGCTACCACGTACCCGGATGTCGAGGCCGCGGTGTTCTGAATCCCCGTGTTCAGAACTGCCAGGTGGCGTGCAGCGAGCCGAACTCGGCCGCGCCCTTGGCCTGCCCGCTGAACTCGCGCGAGCGCCAGACATGGGTGTAGCCCAGGCGCACCCCGCCTACATGAAACACGACCCCGGCGGTGAGCTCGCCCACCACGGGGTGCTTGTCTACCGAGGGCCCGTCACGAAAGACCGGGCCGTCCAGGAACAGGTCGTAGAGCATCAGCCGCGTGTCGATACCGGCAAACGCATAGCCGCCGACGCGCGCGGTGGTCTCGAATGTGTGGGTGCCGGACAAGGCCGGGCGGATCCGGGGCGGGCCGTAATCGCCCGGCAGGTTGCGCCCCGCGCGCACGATGGCGCCGGCATTCGCGAAGGTGAAGGGGGTTCCGGCGGCCGCGCCCCAGTGCGGGGTCAGGTCGGCGCCCCAGCCGTTTGGCGTGCGGTGTGACCGGCCGCGCAGCTGGCGTTCGTAGGCCAGCATCAGCGTCGGTTCATTGCCGATCTGGTGATCCCATCCTTTTGGCTCCGGTGCGCTGGACCAGCTGTGGACCTCCCTCTGGGTGCGTTCGGCCAGGGAGGCCGGGCCGACCGTGCCCAGCGTGACCTGCAGGCGGTCCAGGCGGTTGTCGTGTTCCGCGGCCATGCTGAAATTCAGGTACAGCCAGCCGGCGTAGGGGCGATCATCCGGGTCCGGCGTCGTGCGCTCGATATCCTCCGGGGTGTACATGTTCTGACCCAGGTGGATCGCCGCCTTCAGGCGTTCGGGCTCCTCGCGACGGATGAAGAACGGCAGGCTGTCCGCCACAGTCCGCAGCCACGGTGGCACGCGTTCTTCGCTGCGCGTCCAGCCGATGCGAACCCCGTTGGTGTAGTAGCGATCCTCGCCCCCGAACAGGTCGTTCTCGAATTCGAAGTGCAAGGCATCGACGCCGCTACCGGCCAGGCTGGTTGGGCTGGCGACCGCCACGCACAGGAGTGCCGTGGCCAGCAGGCCAGCCTCTCTCCAGCGGGTGGAGCGCCGTCGGGATGCGGGGGTGTTCCGGTATGATTGGCGCATGGACCTCTCCAACCAGATCATCTTCCTGGCCGCGATCGTGCTGCTGGGGAGCATCCTTTCGAGCGTGATCACCTCGCGGCTGGGTGTGCCCCTGTTGCTGGTGTTCCTGGTCATCGGGATGCTGCTGGGCCCGGAAGGCCCGGGCGGTCTGGTGTTCGAGAATATCACCGTTGCCTATCTGATCGGCTCGGCGGCGCTGGCGATCATCCTGTTCGACGGCGGGATGCGCACACCGGCGCGCAATTTCCGCATCGGGCTGAAGCCGGCGCTGGGGCTGGCCACACTCGGGGTCATCGTCACCTCGGGGCTGACCGGGGCGTTCGCCGTGTGGTGGCTGGGACTGTCCTGGCTGGAGGGGCTGCTGCTCGGGGCGATTGTTGGGTCCACCGATGCTGCGGCGGTGTTCTCCCTGCTGCGCTCGCGCGGGCTGGAGCTGAAGAGCCGTGTCGGCGCCACGCTCGAGATCGAGTCCGGCTCCAACGACCCGATGGCGATCTTCCTGACCATTGTGCTGATCGAGCTGCTGCTGCTGCCGGAACAGCAGTTCGGCCTGGTGGTGCTGGTCGAGTTCATCCAGCAGATGGGCCTGGGCGCGTTGCTCGGGGTGGGTGGCGGCTTTGCCCTGCTCGCGCTGATCAACCGGGTCCCGATGGCGGCCGGGCTTTATCCGCTGTTTGCCATGGCCGGGGCACTGGCCATCTTCGGGCTCACCGGGCTGGTCGGCGGTTCCGGGTTCCTCGCCGTGTACCTGGCGGGGCTGCTGCTCGGCAACCGACCGCTGGAGGCCTCGCAGAACATCAAGCGCTTCCACGACGGCATCGCCTCGCTGGCGCAGATCGGCATGTTCCTGATGCTGGGCATGATCGTCGCCCCGTCCGAGCTCCCGCCGGTGGCGCTGGACGCCGGCCTGGTCGCCGCCGTGCTGATCCTGATCGCGCGGCCGCTGGCGGTGTGGATTTGCCTCTACCCATTCCGCTTTCCCTGGCGCGAGCAGGTGTTCATCTCCTGGGTCGGTCTGCGCGGGGCGGTGCCGATTATCCTCGCGCTGTTCCCCTTGCTGGCCGGGCTGGAACTGGCTGGCTACTTCTTCCACGTGGTGTTCTTCGTCGTGCTGATCTCGCTACTGGTGCAGGGCTGGACCGTCGCCACCTCGGCACGCTGGCTGGGGCTGGAGTTGCCCCCCACCACCGCGCGGGTGCAGCGCACCGAGCTCGACATCCCGGGGCAGCAGGAGATGGAGCTGGTCGGCTACCGTCTGGCGGAGACCACCCCGGTGGTGCGCGAGGCCTGGTCGAACTTCCGCTTGCCGGGCAGCGCACGGGTGGTGGCGCATCTGCGCAAGGGCAAATTGCTGGAGACCCTGGAGCTGCTGGATCTGCACGCCGGCGACCATCTCTACATCATGGTCACGCCCGCGGATCTGCATGACCTCGACCGCCTGTTCGTGCCCAAGGACGAGGTGCCGGAGCGCCTCACCGAGCGCAGCGTGTTCGGCGAATTTGCGCTCAACGGCGACGCCCAGCTCGGCGCAGTCGGCATGGCCTATGGCGCCCCGGTCCCGCCCGAACGCCAGGGTGAAACCCTGGAGGTCTATCTGCGTCGCGAGCTCCAGGCCGAACCGGTCGTCGGCGATGCCGTCGATCTCGGACCGATGCGCCTGGTCATCCGCGAGATGGACGGCGCCCGTATCACCCGCGTCGGCCTGAAGCTGCTGAAGCCTTCGTGATCATGTCCTGCCAGGTTAAAAGCAGGGGCATGTGGTCGCTGACTTTCAGCCAGTAATCGGTCGGGTAGCCAATTTCGATCGCGCACTGTGCCAGCTGGTCGTGGGGTACGAAGGCGTAGTCAATGTGATAAGGCTTGTTCGCGTTTCGCTGGAGATAGAACGTGGCCTGGGACTCGCCGCCCTGTGATTCGTCGAACTGGTGGTGGTAAAGGCTTCGCAGCCCGATTGCCTCGAGTTCGGACACGACGTCGGTGTGATTCCACCATTGGTCGGGGCGATCCCAGACCGTGTTGCTGTTGAAGTCGCCAACGATGACCGCCTGATGCTGACGGATTTGTTCGCGGTGGATCTGGAGATATTTCCAGAATTGTCCGATGTACCGAAAGGCCTGCTGGTTGCTGCCCTTGGTCCAGACGGCGATGAAGACCTGATTCTCGTCCAGCACGAACGGCAGAAATAGTTTCAGATCGTTCGTGGCCCATTCGAGGGCCGGGCTGGTCCCGGAAAGCCCGGGCAGCTGAAAGTTTCCGGACCAGTGCAGGGCACGAACCGAATGGCCATTTCGCGGAAATATTCCGATGCCTTTGTGCCGTGATTCGCCGGCCCAGAGGTAATTGCCGGCCCACTGGTGGAAGGCCGGAGTCGAGTGAGCGGGATCCTCGCATTCCTGAACGACGAGTACATCGGCATCCAGTCTGCTGATTGCATCGAGCTTGTTGCGCAACGCCCCGTTGCAGTTCCAGCTGACGAGCCTCATCCCTATTTTTCGAGCATGGCCTTCAGGCCGGCGAGGTGGGCGCGGGCGGTGAGCTGCTGGGTCTCGGGGTCCGGCGGCTTGGCGTCGGGCCAGTCGAGATGCTCCCCGGGGAGTTCGTCGAGAAAGCGCGAGGGCTCGCAATCGATGCTTTCGCCGTAGCGGCTTCGGCTTTGGGCGTAGGTGATCAGGAGGGTTTGCTGGGCGCGGGTCAGGCCGACATAGGCCAGCCGGCGCTCCTCCTCGATGGAGTCGTCTTCGACGCTGACGCGGTGTGGCAGCAGTTCCTCCTCGAAGCCGACCAGGCAGACATGCGGAAACTCCAGGCCCTTGGCGGTGTGCAGGGTCAGCAGCTGTACCGACTCGTTGCCGTCCTGGGAATCCCGGTTGCGGTCGAGGATGTCCATCAGGCTGATGCGATTGACGATGTCGGCAAGACCCATGCTGCGGGTGTCCTCGGCCTCGTCATCACCGTATTCGGCCGTGGTGTTCGCTCCGCCCATGCGCCCGACCCAGTCGATGAATTCGCGCACGTTGTCCATGCGCCGGGTCGCTGCGCGCGGGTTGGGGCTGTTCTCCAACAGCCAGGATTCGTAGTCGATGTCCTCGACCAGGGCGCGTAGCAGGACGTCCGGGGACTCTTCCGCGCCGCGGCGCTGAAAGCCGTCAATCCAGTCAGTAAAGCGCTCCAGCCGGGCCTGGGCGCGGGCATCCATGTATTCGGAAAGACCGGCGCCGCGCGCGGCCTGCAGCAGGGAGGTGCCGCGCTGGTTGGCGTAGTGGCCGAGCTTTTCCAGGGTGGCTGGCCCGATCTCGCGGCGCGGGACGTTGACCACGCGCAGGAACGCGGTGTTGTCGTCCGGGTTGGCGAGCAGGCGCAGGTAGGCAACCAGGTCCTTGATCTCGGCCTTCTCGAAGAACGACTGGCCGCCGCTCAGGCGGTAGGGGATACCCTGCTCGCGCAGGAGCTTCTCGAACAGCCTGGACTGGTGGTTGCTGCGGTAGAGGATCGCGAAATCCCCCCAGCCCGCGTTGAGACGGAAACGCCGGCGCATCAGCTCGGAGACCACGCGCGCCGCCTCGGTGTCGGCGTCGGAGCAGCCGATGACCTCGATCTTTTCGCCCTCGCCCAGCGCGCTCCACAAGCGCTTCTCGAACACGTGTGGGTTGTTCGCGATCAGCGCGTTCGCGGTGTGCAGGATGCGGTTGGTGGAGCGGTAGTTCTGCTCCAGCTTGATCACCTCCAGGCGCGGGAAATCGTCCTGCAGGCGCACGAGGTTTTCCGGGCGCGCGCCGCGCCAGGCGTAGATCGACTGGTCGTCGTCACCCACCACCGTCAGTCCATCACTGACGCCAACCAGCAGGCGCACCAGTTGGTACTGCGCGGAGTTGGTGTCCTGGTACTCGTCGACCAGCAGGTGGCGGATGCGGTCCTGCCAGCGGTTACGCAGCTCCGGATCATCGCGCAGGCAGTCCACCGGGCGCTTGATGAGGTCGTCGAAGTCCACCGCGTTGTAGGCGCGCAGGGCGTCCTCGTAGCGTGGGTAGAGGTTGGCGGCGGCGATGGCCTCCGGGGCATCGGTCATCTGACTCGCCTCGTGCAGCGCCTCCGCCGGCGTCATCAGGTCGTTCTTCCAGCGGCTGATGTGCGCGACCAGTGCGTCCACCTCGGAGCCGGTGTCGTCGCGGTAGGTGATCTCGCGCAGCAACTGCCGGCAGTCGCCCGGATCGAGGATCGAGAAGCCGGCACGCAGCCCGGCCGCCTGCAGTTCACGGCGCAGGAAATTGAGCCCGAAGGTATGAAAGGTGGAGACGCTAAGCCCGCGTGCCTGCTCGCGCGCCAGGCGGCCCTGCACGCGCTCGCGCATCTCGCGCGCCGCCTTGTTGGTGAAGGTGATGGCAACAATGCGGCGCGCCTCGAGCCCGCGCTGCTCGATCAAGTGCGCGATCTTCTCGGTGATCACGCGCGTCTTGCCCGACCCCGCTCCGGCCAGCACCAGCAGTGGGTGGTCCGTGGTGGTCACGGCGGCCTGTTGTTGAGGATTCAGTTCAGACACCGGGGTGATCGATTCCTTCTCAGCGGGGCGCGTAAACTAACCCACGATCCAGCATTCATAAAGACAGTAACGGTGAGGGTAAGCCATTGACCGATGTGTCGGGCACTGCAGCCGCGGCCGGGACGGACGGGCCGCTCCCGCGTCTGACCCAGTTTGATTTTCATCAGCGCCTGATGGATGTGCCGGGCTCGGCGGTGATTCTGTTCACGCGCCAGGGCTGCGGCGCGTGCAAGGTGATGGGGCGGGTCCTGGCGGAGTGGCAGGCGGCCGCGGATGCGCCTGCCTTGTTCGTGGTGGACGCCGAGACGGATACCGCCCTGGTGCGCGAATTCGAGGTCTTCCATCTGCCGGCGCTGTTCGTGTTCCAGGCGGGCGCCTACCACGGTCGCCTGGAGGCCCCGCCCCGGTTGCCCCTGCTGCGCGAGGCGCTGACCGCCTGCCTCGCGCGCCCACCCGAGGAGGCACCATGACCTCGAACGACATCGACTGGTGGCCGCCCGCGCGCGTGGTGGAAAGCCCGAACCAGGATGCCCGCCCGCCGGGACAGGACCCGGAATTGATTGTGGTGCATGCGATCAGTCTTCCGCCCGGCGAGTTCGGCGGACCGCATATCGCCGAGCTCTTCCAGAACCGGCTGGATCCGCAGGCCCATCCCTACTTTGCCGAGATCGCGGCGTTGCATGTCTCCGCCCATGTGCTGATTAACCGCGACGGGTGGGCTACCCAGTTCGTGCCGTTCTCCCGCCGTGCCTGGCATGCAGGGGCGTCGCAGTGGTGCGGACGCGAGCGCTGCAACGATTTCTCCATCGGGATCGAACTCGAGGGGACCGACGAGGATCCGTTCACCCCGGCGCAGTACGCCGAACTGGCGCGGTTGGTGGGCTGGCTCCGGGCACGCTACCCCGGTATTGGCGCGGATGGGCTGGTGGGGCACAGCGACATCGCGCCGGG
Organism: Thioalkalivibrio sp. AKL7; assembly: GCF_000381705.1. Classification (NCBI taxonomy): domain Bacteria; kingdom Pseudomonadati; phylum Pseudomonadota; class Gammaproteobacteria; order Chromatiales; family Ectothiorhodospiraceae; genus Thioalkalivibrio; species Thioalkalivibrio sp. AKL7. Next base: position 207,659 of record NZ_KB906948.1, read on the forward strand.
GCGCAAGACGGACCCCGGGCCCTGCTTCGACTGGACGCGCCTGCGGCGGCAATTGCAGGCGGTGACGGCATGATCGTGGATTTGTTGCGCCACGGGGAGCCGGAGGGCGGTCAGCGCTATCGCGGTCATGGCTGCGACGATCCGTTGAGCCCGCGCGGGTGGGCCCAGATGGAGCAGGCGGTGAAAGGCAAGGCCGGCTGGCAGTACGTGGTCAGTTCGCCGATGCAGCGTTGCCGCGCCTTCGCTGAACGCTTCGCCGCCGGGCAGGATTTACCGCTGTCCCTGGCGCCGGATCTGCGCGAGGTGGGCTTCGGCGACTGGGAGGGGCGGACCCGGGTTGAGCTTCAGCGTGACCGGCCGGAGGAGTACCGCGCCTTCTACGCCGACCCAGTCCACGCGCGGCCGGCAGGGGCCGAGCCGCTGGCGGACTTTCGGCGGCGGGTGGAGACCGGCTTCGAGGCGGCGTTGCGGCCCCTGGAGGCCGAGCGCGTGCTGCTGGTCGTACACGCCGGGGTGATCCGCGCCCTGGTGGGCTGGGTGATGGGGGTGCCGGACGCCCGCCTGTTCCAGTTGGAATGCGACTATGCCAGCCGAACCCGCCTGCACCGGCACCCGACCCGGGGCTGGCGCCTGATCCACGCCAACCGGGTTTGAGTCGGACGCAGCTCCGGTCTACCCGGCCTGGTTGCTGCGTTTGGGGACGGCCTTCACCGACAGGTAGAAGTCGTTGTTCAGCACGTCGATCAGACGATCGATGTTCGGGTGCTTGCCGGGGTTGGCGCGGGCGTCATCGGCGTGGCTGCCGTACATCAGCAGCCCCGAGTTGGCCGCCTTGGGGCCGATGCCGCCGAAGTCCAGCGCCAGCTGGTAGTAGATCTGCAGCGACAGGCTCTGGCCTTCCACGTTTTCGATGGTTGCGGTGGGGTTGTAGTCTTCGCCAAACAATTCCAGGCGTTCGATATTGCTGACGTCGGGCAGCTTCTTGGACATGTCGGGCTCCTCGAAATAATGGCGGCATTATCGGGGCATGACCCGGTGGCGACAACCAACCCGCGAAGGCGGCAGGGTCGCGCCGGGTCAGCGACGAAGGCGCCACATGCTAAGATAGCGGCTTTTGTCGAGGGGACACGAACATGTCGCGAAGCGCGTTCATGGAGGCCGCCCAGGCCGCCGCCGATGCCGCCGAGAAGGTAATCCGCCACTATTACGAGGCGGGTGTCGACGTCGAAACCAAACCCGACGATACCCCGGTGACCCGGGCCGACGTGGAGAGCGAACAGGCGATCCGCCAGGTGATCCGCGAGCACTTCCCGGATCACGGTTTCTACGGCGAGGAGACCGGGCAGTCGGACATGGATTCCGACTATGTCTGGCTGATTGACCCGATCGACGGCACCAAGAGCTTCGTGCGTCGCTACCCGTTCTTCTCCACCCAGATCGCGCTGATGTACAAGGGCGACCTGATCCTGGGGCTGTCCAATGGCATCCAGTTTGGTGAGCGGGCCTGGGCGGAAAAGGGCCAGGGCGCGTTCCTGAATGGCGACCCGATCGCGGTCGAGAAGACCACCGATCTGGGGCGGGCCTCCCTGTCCACCGGTAACCTCAAGTCCCTGGCGCAGAATGCTGAAGGCTGGAAGGCACTGGGCGGCATCACGGCCGAGGTGAACCGCACCCGTGGCTACGGCGACTTCTACCACTACCACCTGCTGGCGCGCGGCAGCATCGACCTGATCGTCGAGTCGGACGTGAATATCCTGGATATCGCCGCACTGGCGGTGATCGTGCGCGAGGCGGGGGGCGTGTTCACCAACCTCTCTGGCGGCGAGCTGGACCTGCAGACCGCGAATGTCCTGGCCGCGGCCACCCCGGAACTGCATCGTACGGCCCTGACCCGCTTGGGCTGGAAGGGCTAGTCAGCGCCTTCCCATGCGCCCCGATCGGGGCGGCATGGGGTTGCCGGCGCCGGGGGTTATTCTCCGGCGCCGTTCCCGTTGGTTCCCACCAGTCCGTGGGTGCGCAGCTTCTTGCGCAGGGTGGCGCGGTTGAGTCCGAGCAGGGCCGCCGCGCGGCTCTGGTTGCCCCCGCAGCGCTCCAGCACGCTGGCCAGGAGGGGGCGCTCCACCTCGTTCATCACCAGCGCGTAGAGATCGTGGCTGCTCTGCCCATCCAGGGTCTCGAAGTACTGGTCCAGTGCATGGCGCACGGACTCGGCCAGCACACAGTCGGACGGGAGGACGCCTGCAACCGGCGTCTCGTGGACCTCAGGGTCCTGTTCGAGTGGCATGTTCATGCTCATGCAGCCTCGCTTGCGATTCCCGTCAGGTGGGCCCGAAGGCGCCACAGTTGTTCGCTGGCCGTGGGGGCGGCGAGAAGGTCAGCCCGGGCCGCCCGGGTGCGGGCCTCGTCGAGACCCAGGCCCTGAAGATACCAGCCCAGGTGCTTGCGCGCGATGCGCACGCCCTGCGGTTCGCCGTATTGGGCGTGCAGTTCGCCAATGTGCTCCTCGATCAGGGCCAGGCGGGCGGCGCGCCCGGGTGCCGGCGGTATCGGTTCGCCCGCCAGCGCGGCCCGGATCTGGCCCGGGAGCCAGGGCTGGCCCTGGGCGGCACGCCCGATCATCACGCCCGCCGCACGGGTCGTATCCAGTACCTGCAGGGCCTTTTCGGGGCCGGTGATGTCGCCATTGGCGAGCACGGGGATGGAAACGGCCCGGACGATGCGCGCGATGGCGGCGTAGTCCGTCTCTCCGCGATAGGCATCGGCCCGCGTGCGGCCATGCACGGTCAGCATCGCTATGCCGCAGTCCTCGGCAATGGCCGCGATGGTCTCGCCGTTGATCCGTTCGCGGTCGAGGCCCAGGCGCATCTTCAGGGTCACCGGGACCGTGACCGCGGTGGTGAGCGCCTGGAGCAGTTCGCGCACCCGTTCCGGCTCGCCCAGTAGCGCCGATCCGGCGGCCTTGCTGCAGACCTTCTTGGCCGGACAGCCGAGGTTCAGATCAATCACGTCGGCACCGCGGCGCACGTTCTCGCGCGCAGCCTCGGCCAGCGCCTCGGGTTCGTTACCCAGCAACTGTACGATGCGCGGGCGCGGCTCGTGGCGATGATCCAGGCGGTGGCGGCTCTTGTCGCTGGTCCATAGTCGGGTGTCGGAGGTCACCATCTCGGATACCGCCGCGCTGGCCCCCAGGCGGCGGGCCAGTAACCGAAACGGACGGTCGCTGACCCCGGCCATCGGCGCCAGAAACACGACAGGGTCGGGGAAGTGGTGAGTTCCGAGCTGCATCGGGGCTATCGGGTCGGGAGCAAGCGGGCCAGTCTAGCAGCTAACCTGCGCGGTTTCCGGTGCGGTCGATCGCGAAACCATGTGAATGCGCGCGAGCTTGGACCCGGGAATTACCGGGGCTGGATTTCGATGCCGGTGATGTGGCCATGAGGGCTGGCAACGGCCAGACGCACGGAATGGGGGGAGTGGGCATTCATCGGTGCGTGGGTGTCGGTGTAGTCGTCGGGGGTCAGCCGGAGGGTGCCATGGGGCGTCCCAAGCTGGTCGGTCAGGCGAATATCGAGGATCGGCCAGGCCTGCCGGATCGGGCTCTCGAGCACGAATTGCAGGTGCAGAGTGCCGTCGCTGGTGGTGAAGAAATCGGGCGCCGAGGTGCGGACTTGGCCAGGGGCGCGCCGCGGGTGCCAGGTCGGGCAGGGGATGGCCCCGCACACTTGCGCCCGGGCCTGGTCCAGCTGGGGGCTCTGGTCCGGTGCCACGGGCGGGATTGCCAGTAGTTGCGCGCCCAGCAGCAGCATCAGGGCGGCAGCCAGCATGACCCCCGGCCAGGAGCGCCGGCGTATCGTGTCTGCCGAGCCCAGGGGGCTTGCGTGGCGTTCGATGTTGAGGGGTATTGCAGCGCCCGGGGCCCGCTCGATGGCGTGGAGGGGCGCCTGGCGTGCCGGGAGGAGCCCCTGGCCCAACACGCGTTCGCCCGCGCCGCCGATCTCCAGTGCCGGGAACAGATCGAACTCGGCATCGCAATTGGAGCAGTGCACTCGCCTCTGGCGGAGCTTGGCCCCGCGGGCGAGGGCGTGGGTGACGCCGCATTGGGGGCAGCGGGCCAGCATCCTACGGGCTGGGCGTCAGGTGTCGCGAGGATTCGCCCGATGGGGCCTGTTGATGGGCTTGCGGCGCGTTGCTGCAGCCGGGCGATCCTGTGCTTGCGGCGCCTTGCCGTTGAGAGCGATCGACTCGGCCGGGCGCGTCCATGACTCAGCGTCTCCCTAGCGCCGGCGGCCGCCGAGCAGGGCCCAGCCTTCGCGACAGTCCTCGACGCCGATATCGAAGGTGTCAGAGTAGGCCGCGATGACCTCGTCTGCCTGGCGTTCGAGCAGCCCGGCGAGCAGGATGCGTGCGCCCGGTTTCGCCGCCCGAGCCAACTCCGGTGCCAGATCGATCAGCGGCTTGGCGAGGATGTTGGCCAGCACCAGGTCATAGGCCGCGTCGGGCACAGGGTGATTGGTCAGCCCCGTCTCCAGCTGTGCGGGCGGGATGGCGTTGGAGTCGGCATTGCTGCGGGTGGCTTGCACGGCCTGTTCATCGATGTCGATGCCCAGTGCATGGCGTGCGCCCAGCTTCAGGGCGGCGATCGCGAGGATGCCCGAGCCGCAGCCGTAGTCGAGGACCTCTTGATCTCGCGGTGGCTGCTGGGCCAGGGCGGCCAGGCACATCGCGGTGGTCGGGTGATTGCCGGTCCCGAAGGCAAGACCGGGGTCCAGGCGCACGAAGGTGCCTTCCTCGATCGCCGGTTCGTCCTCCCAGGAGGGCACAATCCAGAGTGTGCCGCCGCAATGGATGGCGCCAAGACCGTCCAGCCCGGCGCGGACCCAGTCCTGGTCCTCGATCGCCTGGACCTGGATCGCCTCCGGGGCCTGCGCCTGGCGCGCCAGCGCGGCGGCGGCGAGGTCTGCCTGGGTGGTGTCCGGGAACACCGCCTTCAGGCGCACGGTGGACCACAGGGGATGGGTGCCCAGGGGTGGCTCGAAGAGGGGTTCGTCTGCGGCGTCGAACAGCTCGACGCTGACGGCACCCAGTTCGAACAAAGTGTCCTCCAGCGGCTCGGCTTGTTCCGGGCTGATCTGGCATTCAAGTTCGGCAAGGCTCATGGCATCAGGCTCGTGGCGCGAGGGGGAAGGGTCAGGCCTGTGCCTTGAGCTTCTTCTCGAGATAGTGGATATCGGTCTCGCCGCGCTGGAAGTTCGCGTCGATCATCAGGTCGTGGTGCAGCGCGACGTTGGTCTGGATGCCGTCCACCACGATCTCGCCCAGGGCGCCGCGCATGCGCGCCAGCGCGATCTCGCGGCTGTTGCCGTGGGCGATCAGCTTGCCGATCATGGAGTCGTAGTACGGCGGCACCATATAGCCGTTGTAGATGTGGGTATCCATGCGGATGCCCGGTCCGCCCGGCGCGTGGTATTGCTGGATGGTCCCGGGGCTGGGCATGAAGGTACGGGGGTCTTCCGCATTGATGCGGCACTCGATCGCGTGACCGGTGATGCGCACGTCGTCCTGCGTGTAGCCCAGGGGTTCCCCGGCGGCGATGCGGATCTGTTCGCGCACCAGATCGATGCCGGTGACCTGCTCGGTGACGGTGTGCTCGACCTGCAGCCGGGTGTTCATCTCGATGAAATAGAACCCGCCGTTCTCGTACAGGAACTCGAAGGTCCCGGCGCCGCGGTAGCCGATCTCCTGACAGGCACGGATCAGCCGTTCGGCCATGGCCTGGCGCTGGTCATCGGTAATACCCGGGGCCGGTGCCTCCTCGATGACCTTCTGGTGGCGTCGCTGCATGGAGCAGTCACGTTCGCCCAGGCACACGGCGTTGCCGTGGCTGTCGGCGAGGATCTGGAACTCCACGTGGCGCGGGTGTTCCAGGTACTTCTCCATGTACAGGGTGTCATTGCCGAACCCCTGCTGCGCCTCGTTGCGGGTCAGCGATATGGCGTTCAGCAGCGCGCCCTCGGTGTGCACCACACGCATGCCGCGCCCGCCCCCGCCGGCGGCGGCCTTGATGATGACCGGGTAACCGATCTCGCGCGCCAGCGCCAGGTTGGTATCCGCGTCGTCGCCCAGGGCGCCGCCGGAGCCGGGGACGCAGGGCACGTTGGCCTCCAGCATCGACTGCTTGGCGGAGACCTTGTCGCCCATCAGACGGATGGTCTCGGCGCGCGGACCGATAAAGGCGAAGCCCGAAGACTCCACGCGTTCGGCGAAGTCCGCGTTTTCCGACAGGAAGCCGTAGCCCGGGTGGATCGCGCCGGCGTCGGTGACCTCGGCGGCCGCGATCAGCGCCGGGATGTTCAGGTAGCTCTCGCCCGAGGCCGCGGGGCCGATGCAGACCGACTCGTCCGCCAGGCGAACGTGCTTCAGGTCGCGGTCGGCGCTGGAATGCGCGGCGACGGTGGCAATGCCCATTTCGCGGCAGGCACGCAGGACCCGCAGGGCGATCTCGCCGCGGTTGGCGATCAGAATTTTCTCAAACATGCTCGAACCTGTTTCCAGCGAAGCCGGGAATGTGACGCCCGACGGATGGGTTCATCCGATGATGAACAGCGGCTGCCCGTATTCCACCGGGTTGCCGTTCTCGACCAGAATGTCGCGGATGGTGCCGCTCTGGTCGGCCTCGATCGGATTGAGCATCTTCATGGCCTCGATGATGCAGAGGGTCTCGCCGGCCTCCACTGTCTGGCCGACCTCGACGAACGGCTTGGAGCCCGGGCTCGGCGCCCGATAGAAGGTGCCGACCATGGGCGCGGTGACCCGATGACCGTCCATTTCCGGTACGGCCTCCGTCGTCCCCGCCGGGGCTGCGGTCGGGGCCGCCGCGGCGGCGGGCGCCGCTGGGGGCAATGGGGCCGGGGCGGCGGCCATGGGCGTCCCGCTGGCGGAGCGGGTGATGCGCACCGACTCCTCGCCTTCGTGGATCTCGATCTCGTGGATGCCGCTCTCGTCGAGCAGGTCGATCAGTTTCTTGACCTTGCGAATGTCCATGGAAGCCTCTTAGTCCTTGATAGCTGCAAGCGCCGCATCCAGCGCCAGCCGGTAGCCAATGACGCCGAAGCCACTGACCAGGCCGGCGGCGACATCGCTCAGGCGCGAGGTCTGGCGGAAGGGCTCGCGGGCGTGGATGTTGCTGATATGGATCTCGTAGAACGGGATGGCGACGCCCAGCAGGGCATCGCGCAGGCTGACACTGGTGTGGGTCAGGCCGCCCGGATTGATCAGGATGTGCTCCACGCCCTCGCCGGCGGCGGCGTGGATGCGGTCGATCAGGTCGCCTTCGTGATTGCTCTGGAAGCAGTCGAGGGTCGCGCCGGCCTGTTCCGCCCGGGCTTTAAGGTCGGTCTCGATGTCCGCCAGGGTCTGTACGCCGTAGCGCTCCGGCTCCCGCTGTCCCAGCAGGTTCAGGTTGGGGCCGTTGAGCAGCAGTATGGACGCCATGGCAGGGGGAATCGGTAGCGATCCTGTCGAGAATGGACGCGATTGCACCGAAAAATCACGATGCAGCGAATGATCGGGATTCTGCCGCAGGAAGGGTAGGAGTGTCCAGCGCGAGGCGCTGGAGACGTCGCCAGAATGGGGTCGGCCCGGCGCCCCGGCGAGCGCCGGGGTGCCGGGCACGGAACGTGCAGGTTAGTCGGCGGTGAGCGGGAACAGGGTGAGTTCGACGCGGCGGTTCTGTTCGCGGCCCGCATCGGTGTCGTTGGTAGCGACCGGCTGGTGCGGCCCGAGGCCGATGGTGTGCACCCGCACCGGCTGTACGCCACGGCGGATCAGGGCCTGACCCACGCTCTCGGCACGGCGCTCGGAGAGGTCCATGTTGTATTCCACCCGGCCGGTGCTGTCGGTGTGCCCGGCGATCTCGATCCCGGTCTGGTCGAACTCCTCCAGCACCAGTGCGACCGAGTCGAGGACGTCATGGAACTGCGGCTTGATCTCGCTGCGATCGAAATCGAAGGTGATGTTGCTCGGCATGTTGAGGATGATGTTGTCGCCATCGCGGGTCACGCTCACGCCGGTGCCGCGCAGCTGTTCGCGCAGGGCGTCCTCCTGGCGGTCCATGTAGTTGCCGATGGCGCCACCGGCCAGGGCCCCGATGCCGGCACCAATCATGGCGCGCTGGGTACGGTTGCGACTGCTGGTGACGCTGCCGAGTACCGCACCGGTGGCGGCCCCGATGCCGGCCCCGATGGTGGCTCGGGAGACGCGTTCTTCCCCGGTGTACGGATCCGTGGTGGTGCAGCCCACCACCAGTACCAGGGCGCTGGTGACGGCCAGGGCGAGAATGCGTTGCATGATGAATCTCCCAGTATTCGCTGGCCCCGTGCGGATACGGGGCAATAGGTTCAGCTTGCGCTGTGGCGCGTGAACCGTCCATGAACCCGGGTTGTGGGTGGGCTATTCGGGAGCGATTTCGTGACGCAGTTGACGCAGAATGGGATCCGTCTCGGGGTGCACCCCGCGCCAGATGGAGAAGGCCTCGGCCGCCTGTTCCACCAGCATGCCGAGGCCGTCGCTGCCGCGTACACAGCCCGCACCGGCGGCCCAGTCCAGGAAGCGCTTGGCACCGGCGCCGTAGACCAGGTCATAGGCCAGACTGTCCGCGTGGACGAGGTGCTCGGGGAGTGCCAGTGCATCGTCGCCGAGACCGGTGGCGGTGGCGTTGACCACCAGGTCGAACGGACCCTGCGGCAGGGCGTCCAGGCCGCAGGCGGAGAGCCGGGTGGCCGGGGCGATATCCCGGAAGGCATCCACCAGCCCCTCGGCGCGGGCCACGGTGCGGTTGGCGATGATCAGCACCTCTGGTGCGCCTTCCAGCAGGGGCTGCAGCAGGCCGCGGGTGGCGCCTCCGGCCCCCAGGATCAGGACCTGGCGATTGCGCACGTCGAAGCCGAGGCGGTCGAGATCGCGACAGAATCCGACGCCGTCGGTGTTGTCGCCGTGGATGCGGTGGTCGCCGTCCCGCCACAGGGTGTTGACTGCCCCGGCATGGCGCGCCCGGTCGCTCAGCACCCGGGCCAGGGCGAAGGCCTCCTCCTTGAATGGAACGGTCACGTTGAGGCCCTTGAGCCCCTCGGCGAACCAGGCGTTGACCTCCTCGGCGAACTGGCCCGGCGTCCCCAGGCGGGCTTCGTACACGAGGTGTTGCCCGGTCTGTTCGGCGAACAGGGTGTGAATGCGCGGGGACAGCGAGTGGTGAATGGGGTTGCCCACCACCGCGTAGCGATCCGGACGCGGCTCGCTCATCGCGCCGCGTCCTCCGCCAGCCATTCGGCCACGGTGCGCGCATAGTAGGTGAGGATGCCGTCGGCCCCGGCGCGCTTCATGCCGGTCAGGGCCTCCAGCACGCAGGCGCGCTCGTCCAGCCAGCCGCGCTCGGCGGCGGCCTTGAGCATCGCGTACTCGCCGGAGACGTGGTAGACGAAGGTCGGGCGCCGGAATTCGTCGCGGATGCGGCGCACCACGTCGAGGTACGGCATGCCCGGTTTGACCATCACCATGTCGGCCCCCTCGGCGAGATCCAGCGCGACCTCGTGCAGGGCCTCGTCGCCGTTGGCCGGGTCCATCTGGTAGGTCTCCTTGCCGCCCTTGCCGAGGTTGCCGGCCGAGCCCACCGCGTCGCGGAACGGGCCGTAGAATGCGGAGGCGTATTTCGCGGAGTAGGCGAGGATGCGCGTGTGCACGTGCCCGCCGTCCTCCAGGGCGCCGCGGATCGCGCCGATGCGCCCGTCCATCATGTCGGAGGGGGCGACCACGTCGGCGCCGGCCGCTGCGTGCGACAGCGCCTGTTTCACCAGGGCCTCGGTGGTGATGTCGTTCACCACGTAGCCGTCGTCGTCGATGATGCCGTCCTGACCGTGGGTGGTGAACGGGTCCAGGGCCACGTCGGTGATCACGCCGAGATCCGGGTGCGCCGCCTTCAGTGCGCGCACCGCGCGCTGGGCGAGGCCCTCGGGGTTCCACGCCTCCTGTGCGTCCAGGCTCTTCTTCTCGCCCGGCACCACCGGAAACAGCGCCAGTGCCGGGATGCCCAGGCGCACGGCGGCGGCCGCCTCTTCCAGCAGCTGGTCGATGGAGACGCGTTCCACGCCGGGCATCGACGGTACCGCCTCGCGCACGCCCTGGCCCTCGGTGACGAACACCGGCAGGATCAGGTCGTCCGCGCGCAGGTGATGCTCGCGCATCAGGCGGCGGGAGAAGCCGTCGCGGCGCATTCGGCGCGGGCGGCCGGAAGGATAGGGAGCGATCGGTGCGGTCATGCCAGGTCCTTGCGTGTTTGGAGTCAGCCGGCAGTCTCGGCGAGCCAGTCGCGCGGCTTCAGATAGCGTTCGTACAGTTCGGCCTCGGGCGTGCCGGGCGCCGGCTGGTAGTTGTACTCCCAGCGTACCAGCGGCGGCAGCGACATCAGGATCGACTCGGTGCGCCCGCCCGACTGCAGGCCGAACAGGGTACCGCGGTCGTAGACCAGGTTGAACTCGACATAGCGCCCGCGGCGGTAGAGCTGGAACTGGCGCTCGCGCTCGCCAAAGTCGCTGGCGCAGCGGCGCTCGACGATCGGGGCGTAGGCGTCGAGGTAGGCGTTGCCCACGCTCTGCATGTAGCCGAAGGCATGCTCGAAGCCGCCCTCGCTGAAGTCGTCGAAGAACAGCCCGCCCACGCCGCGCGGTTCGTCGCGGTGCTTGAGGTGGAAGTACTCGTCGCACCACTTCTTGTGCGCCGGGTAGAGGTGCTCGCCGAACGGGCGGCAGGCGGCCTCGGCGGTACGGTGCCAGTGGATGCAGTCCTCGTCGAAGCCGTAGTAGGGCGTCAGGTCGAAGCCGCCGCCGAACCACCAGATGGGGTCCTCGCCGGGCTTCTCGGCGATGAAGAAGCGCACGTTGGCGTGCGAGGTCGGAACAAAGGGGTTGTGCGGGTGGATCACCAGGGACACGCCGGTGGCCTGGAACGAGCGCCCGGCCATCTCCGGACGGTGGGCGGTGGCCGAGGCCGGGAGGTTGTCGCCCATCACGTGGGAGAAATTCACCCCGGCCTGCTCGAACACCGCGCCCTCGCGCAGCACGCGGGTGCGCCCGCCGCCGCCGGCAGGGCGCTCCCAGGCGTCCTCCTCGAAGCGGGCCCGGCCGTCCAGGCCCTCGAGGCCCTGGCAGATGCGGTCCTGCAGGCCCTGCAGGTAGTCGATTACGCGCTCGATGGAGACGTTGTCCTGGCTCATGCTGCGTCCCGGTTGATCAGTGGTCGGTGTTCGCGTCGGGTTCCGGTCCACCCCGGAGCCAGGCGCCGGTGCGGGCGTCGCGGATCGCGCTGGGGGCGTCGCGCCCGCCACATTCTGCCTGCAGGATCGCATCGATGTCCGCCCCGAGTTGTGAGGTAACGCAATCCCAGGTGCGGCAGGGCTCCGCGCCGGCGCGGTTCGCGCTGGTCGAGACCAGCGCGCTGTCGACGGCGGCGCACAGCGCACGTGCGGCTGGATGGGCGGTTACGCGCACGGCCAGGCTGTCGTGTTCGCCACGCAGTAGGATGGGGCAGTCAGGGGTTACGGGTAGCAGCCAGGTTGTGGGGCCGGGCCAGCTCGCGTCGATCTCGGCCTGGCGGTCGGCGGGCAGCGGGGCCAGCCAGGGGGCAAGGCGGTCGAGCCGGTCGCTGACCACGATCAGCCCCTTGGCCGCCGGTCGACCCTTCAGTGTCAGGATGCGTTCGATGGCCTCCGGCGCGTCCGGGCGGCAGCCAAGGCCGAAGACCGCCTCGGTGGGGTAGGCGATCACCCCGCCGTCGCGCACGTGGTGCGCGACGGGATCGATCTCGGCGGTCAGCAGCGGGGCGTTATTCCGATCCACGATCGCCGGAGGGCTCGGCACTCAGGCGGTTGTCGCCAGCGCCGGCGGACTTCGCAGTAGACGACTTCTTCGCCGGGGTCTTCTTGGCGGTGGTCTTCTTCGCGCCCGTCTTGCTGGCGGTGGCCTTCTTCTTGGTCGCCGGTTTTTTCGCGGATGTCGACTTGGCCGACGTCTTGCTGGCGGTCTTGCCCTCGGTCTTGCTAGAGGACTTGGCAGCGGTCTTGCCCGTGGACTTGGTCGCCCCCTTGCGTCCGCGGCCCTTGCGTTCCGGGGCGGCGGCGATCAGTTCCTGACACTGTTCCAGCGTCAGGGACTTGGGGTCGGTCTCTTTCGGGATCTTGGCGTTCTTGTTGCCGTCGGTCACGTAGGGGCCGTAGCGCCCGTTCAGGACCTGGATGCCTTCCGCGTCGAAGCTCTTGATGAAGCGTTCGGCGTCCTTTTTCTTCTTCTCGGCGACGACCTCCAGCGCGCGTGGCAGCTCGATGCTCCAGACATCGTCGTCCGGGCCCAGCGACGCGTACTTGGAGCCGTACTTCACGTACGGGCCAAAGCGGCCGATGTTGACCATCACCGGTTCGCCCTCGGGGGTCTCGCCGAGATCGCGCGGCAGCTTGAACAGCTCCAGCGCCTCCTCGAGGGTGACCTTGTCCATCTTCTGCCCGGGCAGCAGGCCGGCGAAGCGCGGCTTCTCCTCGTCGTCCTTGGTGCCGATCTGCACGATCGGTCCGAACCGGCCCAGGCGTACGCTGACCGGGCGCCCGCTTTGCGGGTCGGGGCCCAGCTCGCGCGATTGCACTGCCTCGGCGCGGGTCACGTTCTCTTCTTTTTCCTTCACCCGGTCGCGGAAGTCGCCCCAGAACGCTTCCAGCACCGGGACCCAGTCCTTCTCGCCGCGCGAGATGGCATCCAGCTCGTCTTCCAGCTTCGCGGTGAAGTCATAGTCCACGTAGCGGTCGAAGTGCTGGGTCAGGAAGCTGTTCACGATCCGGCCGGTGTCGGTCGGGATGAAGCGCTTGCCATCCATCTCCACGTACTCGCGCGACTGCAGGGTGGAGATGATGCTGGCGTAGGTGGAGGGGCGGCCGATACCGTATTCCTCCAGCGTCTTCACCAGGCTGGCCTCGGTGTAGCGAGGCGGCGGCTCGGTGAAGTGCTGGTCGGCGGTGACTTCGTTCAGTTTGACGCTGTCGCCCTCGGCCATTTCCGGCAGGCGCTTGTCCTCGTCGTCGTCCTGCGTGTCGTCGCGGCCCTCCTGGTAGACCGCGATGAAGCCGGGGTCGACCAGGGTGGAGCCGGTAGCGCGGAACTGGTGCTGGGTCTCGCCCGGGACCAGGTCAGCAGCGACGGTGTCGAAGGTCGCGTGGATCATCTGGCAGGCGACGGTGCGCTTCCAGATCAGGTCGTACAGGCGTGCCTGGTCGCTGCTCAGGCGATCGCGTATCTCGTTCGGCACGTGGCGCACGGAGGTCGGGCGGATGGCCTCGTGGGCCTCCTGCGCGTTCTTGGACTTGGTCTTGTACTGGCGCGGGCTGTCGGGGACATTGTTGGCCCCGTAGCGCTCCTCGATCAGACCGCGGATTTCGCCGATCGCCTCGCCGGCCAGGGCCACCGAGTCGGTACGCATGTAGGTGATCAGGCCGATCGCGCCGGAGCCGAGGTCGATTCCCTCGTAGAGCTGCTGGGCGGTGCGCATGGTGCGGCTGGCGGTGAAGCCGAGCTTGCGCGAGGCCTCCTGCTGCAGGGTCGAGGTGGTGAACGGCGCGGCCGGGTTGCGGCGGCGCTGCTTCTTCTCGACCTTGGCGACCCGGAGCTCGCCGCTGGCGGCGTCGGTCAGGCGTTTCTGGGCGTCGTGCGCCAGCTCGGTGCTGTTGAGGTCGAACTGGTCCAGCTTGTTGCCGTCCAGGTGGGTCAGGCGCGCGGTGAATGACTGGCCCTGGCGTTCGGTCAGGGCGTCGAGCGTCCAGTACTCGCGTGCGACGAAGGCCTCGATCTCGTTCTCGCGCTCGGCAATCATGCGCAGGGCCGGGCTCTGCACGCGCCCGGCGGACAGGCCGCGCTTGATCTTGCGCCACAACAGCGGCGAGAGGTTGAAGCCGACCAGGTAGTCCAGCGCGCGGCGCGCCTGCTGGGCGTCGATCAGCGGCTGGGCCAGGTCGCGCGGGTGCTCGATCGCTTCCTGGATCGCCTTCTTGGTGATCTCGTGGAACACCACCCGGTGCACGTCGCGGTTTTCCAGCAGGCCGCGTTCGCGCAGGACCTCGTGGAGGTGCCAGGAGATCGCCTCGCCTTCACGGTCGGGGTCAGTCGCGAGGATCAGGTCGTCGGACTTCTTCAGCGCCTTGGCGATCGCCTCGATCTGTTTCTCGCTGCGCTCGATGATGTCGTACTTCATCCGGAAGCCGTCTTCCGGATCCACCGCGCCCTCCTTGGGTACGAGATCGCGTACGTGGCCATACGAGGCGAGGACCTGGTAGTCGGGACCCAGGTACTTCTCGATGGTCTTGCCCTTGGCGGGGGACTCTACAATGACGAGGTGCTTGCTCATGTGGCTCGGGACCGTCTCCGTGGCAGCGGGTTCCGTGTCGGGGCGGTGGCGGTTGCAGGCATGCAACCGGGTTCACGGGCGCTAAAGACTAGATGAGGAAAACGCCTGTGGCTACCGCGTAACCATCGAAAGACGGTGGTCAGTGCAGATAATCCACGGCACTGGGGCCCGAGTCGTCGCGCATCACCTCTTCCAGGCGGGAATAGGCGATCGCGTCGTCGGGCTGGTTGAACAGCACCATCAACACCACCCAGCGCAGCTGGTCGAGGTCGATCTCCTCGGCATCCAGCTCCATGACGCGATCCAGCACCAGCTCGCGGGTGCCGGCCGTCAGCAGGCCGTTCTGCTCCAGGTGCAGCAGGAAGCCGTGAGACTCGGTGTCCAGGCGCTTGCGCTCCTCGGGGGCGTAGATCCGCTGGGCGGCACCGTCCCCGCCGCGGCCTGCCAACGGGGCCTCGCTCATCAGGCGGTCCAGCCAGCCGAGGGCGCGATCGATCTCGCGCCGGGCGAAACCGGCCTCCACCAGGTGGCGCTCCAGTTCCGAGCGGTCCGGCTCCTCGTCGGATTCCTCGTCGATGGTGTGCTCAAAGAGATACATGAGCACATCCAGCACGTTCTCGTTCATGATTCGGGGGATCCTGCGTCGAGGCGCTGGAAGCGCCCGTGGTCGAGGGCGGCCACGCGGCCATGGAGTTCAAGCAAAACCAGCATGGATGAAAGCTGTTCGATGGTCAATTTGGTGCGCTCGCGCAGGGTTTCCAGTGGGACCGGGTCGAAACCCATCGCGTTCAGCACGCGTTCCTGCTCCGGGTCCAGCGGTTCGCTGGTGGGTTCCGCCGGAACAACTGGGGCGTTGGGCGGCACGCCTAGCCAGTCCGCGAGGTCGTCGAGGATCTCGTCGGCCGACTCCACCAGTTGGGCGCCGTCGCGGATCAGTTGGTGGCAGCCCCGGCTGGCGGGGCTGAGTACCGAGCCCGGGACCGCATAGACCTGGCGCCCCTGCTCGGCGGCCAGCCGCGCGGTGATCAGCGAACCGCTCTTCAGGGCCGCCTCGACGACCAGGGTGGCCAGCGAAAGCCCGCTGATCACCCGGTTGCGCTGCGGGAAGTTCCGCGCCAGTGGCCGGGTATCGGTGGGCCATAACGAGACGACCAGGCCATGGTCCGCGATGCGATGGGCGAGCCGGCGATGCTGGGCGGGGTAGATGCGGTCGGGCCCGGTGGCGACCACCGCGATGGTGCGCCCGCCGGGTGCGGCCAGGGCGCCCTCGTGGGCCGCGCCGTCGATGCCGCGCGCCAGGCCGCTGGTGACCGTGAGCCCGGCCGTGGCCAGCTCGCGCGCGAATTCGCTGGCCAGGCGCTCGCCCTGCGGGGTCGCCTCGCGGCTGCCGACGATCCCCACTTGCGGGGCGCGCAGCAGTTCCGGGTTGCCGTTCAGGTACAGCACTGGCGGTGGGTCGGGGAGCTCGGCCAGCAGGGGCGGATAGGCGGGGTCGTCGAGGCACAGGAGGTGATGCCGGGGATCGGCATCGAGCCAGGCCCGGTCGGCTTCGGCCCCTTTGTCGCGGGCCTGGCGCGCGGCATCGTCCAGCTTGAGGTCGATGCCCGCGCGCTGCCATTCGGCGGTGGGGGCGTCGAGGGCGTTGCCCGGAGTGCCGAAGGCCTCGACCAGTTGCAGCATGCGCCGCGGGCCGAGGCCGGGGGTGTTGATCAGGCGTAGCCAGTCCTGGTGCGGAGCGGCCGCCGATTCGGCATCACGCATGAAGCCGGGCCGCAAGTCCGGTCAGGGGGCGCGAACCTTGTCACCCTCGCGCAGGGTGCGTTCGGCCTCGGTTACCAGCACGTAGGAGACCTTCTCGAAGGTCTGGAAGACCATTACGGTGCCGACTTCTTCTTCCGGCAGGGTGACCACGTCGTTGGCGCGATCACTGATCGGGTCGCGCACCTCGCGTCCGGCGGTGAAGGCCGCAAAGACGTGACCGTTCTCGATGCCGTCGCGCTCGCCGCGGTTGATGATGGCGGCCTGCAACTGGCCGATCTGGCTGATGGCGTCGAACAGCGAGATGATCGTGCCCTCGGCGCCGGCCGGCGCGCGGCCAATGTCGAACAGCCGGTCCTGCTCTTCGGCATACGGCACCAGGCGGTCGCCACGGATGGCCTCGCGTTCGCCCTTGCGGATATCGGCGCGGGCGACGTTGCCCGGCTCGATGATCTCCGCCTCGCCCACCGGCAGGGTCGCGACGCCCAGCTCCTCGCCGGTATCCGGGTCGATCAGCATGCCGTCGTGGCGCACGATGTGGTAGAGCTCGTACTGTTCGGTGTCTTCGGCGTTGCGCACGTAGACGCGGTCGCCGGGGCCGAAGATCACGCGCTCGTCCTGCGAGGCGAGGACATACGGCGCGTTCTCCAGGGTCTCTTCGTCCAGCACCTGCGGCCGGAACATGAACGACTGCAGGGTGGAGATGGGGGAGATGTCCTCGTCGCGCTCCACCACCCGGGCCTCGGGCGACAGGCGATGGGTCGGGCGCACGCGCGGGCCGCCGTCGACCATGATGTGCGGCTGGCCATCCACGTAATGAATGCTTAGCACGTCACCCGGATAGATCAGGTGGGGGTTCTCGATCTCGGGGTTGACCAGCCAGATCTCCGGCCAGTACCAGGGGTCCTGCAGGAACATCGCGGAGATATCCCAGAGCGTGTCGCCCTTCTTGACGACGTAGCGTTCCGGCGCGGATTCGCGGATCTCCGGCTCGGCCTCGGCCTCGGCGGAGCTGCGTCGTTCCAGTGCGTTGCGCGACTCGCGGGCGGCAGCTTGCGTTTCGCTGGTGTCGGATACAGCCGTTTCGGCGCTGCCATTCTCTGGCGTGGCCGCGCAGGCGCTCAGCAACAGCGTTACACTGAAGAGAATGCCCGGCAGAACGAAGGTCGTGGTGGCCCTGGTCTTGTACATTTTAGTGTCCCCTGTCAGGTCCGCGCGCTCCCCGAGCCTTCCTGTGGCCCGGCCCCAGTCGGATGACGCAACTCCGCGGATATTGCGGTCCAACGTTAGCAGAATTGCGACGTCTGTACAGTACAAAGTTTGAGGTTTTTTCATGGCCAAGCGTGAAATCCTGCACTTCCCCGATCCCCGGCTACGCCTGAAGGCCGAGCCGGTCGCCGAGGTGGATGACGAGATCCGTACCCTGGTGGACGACATGTTCGAGACCATGTACGAGGCCCCGGGCATTGGCCTGGCGGCCACCCAGATCAACGTGCAAAAGCGAGTGCTGGTGGCGGATGTCTCCGATGATCAGAGCGCGCCGCATGCCTTGATCAACCCCGAGATCCTGGAAACCTCCGGCGAGGAGGAGATGGACGAGGGCTGCCTGTCCGTGCCCGGTTTCTACGAAAAGGTGCAGCGTGCCGACCGCATCCGCGTGCGCGCCCTGGGGCGCGATGGCCAGCCCTTCGAGCTGGACATCGACGGGCTGCTCGCGGTGTGCATCCAGCACGAGATCGACCACCTCGACGGCAAGCTGTTCGTCGATTACCTGTCCAGCCTGAAGCGCAGCCGCATTCGCAAGAAGCTGGAGAAGCAGGGCGTCCGCACCGGGGCGGGTGACAAGGCCGCGGTCCCCGCGGTCTGATGGGGGTGGCGGACACGGACGTCGACTCCCTGCGCATCGTCTATGCCGGGACGCCCGATTTTGCAGTCCCGGCGCTGCAGGCCCTGATCGAGAGCGGGCATGCGCCGGTCGCGGTCTACACCCAGCCGGACCGCCCGGCGGGGCGCGGGCGCAAGCTGCGCCCCGGCCCGGTCAAGCAGGTCGCCGAGGCCGCGGCGCTGCCGGTAGTGCAGCCGGAGAGTCTCAAAACCCCTGAGGCCCAGGCGGCGCTCGCGGCCTGGCGCCCGGATATCCTGATCGTGGCGGCCTACGGGCTGATCCTGCCGCGCGCGGTGCTCGCGATCCCGCCGCTCGGCGGTCTCAATATCCATGCCTCGTTGCTGCCGCGCTGGCGCGGCGCGGCGCCGATTCATCGTGCCATCCTCGCGGGGGATGCCGAGACCGGGGTCTGCCTGATGCAGATGGCCCCGGGGCTGGATACCGGCCCGGTGCATGCCTGCCGGGGTGTGACGATTACGCCGGAGACCACCACCGGAAACCTGCACGACGTTCTCGCCCGTGAAGGCGCCGCACTGCTGGTCGAGCAGCTCCCGGCGATTGCCGCTGGCGAGTCCGCCTCCTTGCCGCAGGATGATGCGCAGGCCACCTATGCCCGCAAGCTGGAGAAACAGGAGGCCTGGATGGACTGGTCGCAACCGGCCGTCGCCCTGGATCGCCAGGTACGTGCCTTCAACCCCTGGCCGGTGGCCCAGACCGGCTGGCAGGGGCAGGTGGTGCGGGTGTATGCCGCGACCCCGTTTGCCGGACCGGCCGAGGCGGCGCCGGGGACGATTCGAAATACTGGGGTGGACGGCGTCGACGTGGCCACGGGCGACGGCATCCTGCGGCTGCAAACGGTGCAGCTGCCGGGACGTCGCCCGGTCGCGGCGGCCGACTGGGCTCGTAATGCCGACCTGGTTGGTCAGACCCTGATGGGGGCGGTCTAATGGCAGGCAAGCAAAAGCGTGTGGTGCCCTCGCGGGTGGATTCGCGTTCGCCGCGTCAGCGTGCGCTGGAGGCGGTCGAACGCGTGGTGCTGCAGGGGCAGTCGCTGACCCGGGCGGTGGAGCTGGTGACCGAGGGGCTCGCGGCGCGCGATGCCGCCTGGGTGCAGGCCCTGGCCTACACCACCCTGCGCTGGTATCCGCAGCTGGAGGGGCTGGTCGGCGGGTTTCTCGACCGACCGCTGCGCAAGAAGGATGCGGTGATCGGCGTGCTGCTGGCGCAGGGCCTGGCCGAGGTCCTGCATTTCGGTACGCGGGATCATGCGGCGGTGCGCGAGACGGCCGAGCTGGCGCGCGAGATCCATCGACCCGGCGCGGTGGGGCTGATCAACGCGGTGCTGCGCCGTGCCCTGCGCGAGCAGGATGCGCTGGCCGCCCGGATCGAGGCGGAGCCGGGCCTGCGCTATGCGGTCCCGGACTGGTTGCTGGAGGCGATTCGCGACGCCTGGCCCGAGGACTGGGAGACGCTGCTGGAGGCCTCGACGCTGCCGGCGCCGATGACCCTGCGGGTGAACCTGCACCGTGACAGCCGCGAGGCGGCGCTGGAGGCGCTGGCCGCTGCGGGGACGCCGGCCCGGCCGCACCCGGTGCTCGCCAGCGCCCTGACCCTGGAGAATCCGGTCGACGTCGGGGCGCTGCCGGGGTTTGCCGACGGGGCGCTGTCGGTCCAGGACGCCTCGGCGCAATGGGCCGGGCACCTGCTGGATCCGCAGCCGGGGGAGCGGGTGCTGGATGCCTGCGCGGCCCCGGGCGGCAAGACCGGGCACCTGCTGGAGCGCGCCGGTGGCCAGTTGGACCTCACCGCGCTGGACAATGACCCGGAACGCCTCGAGCAGGTGCGCGAGAATCTCGACCGGCTGGGCTTCGACGCCCGTCTGGTCGCCGCCGACCTGGAGGCCACCGACGACTGGTGGGACGGCCAGGCCTTCGACGCGATCCTGCTGGACGTGCCCTGTTCCGCCACCGGCGTGATCCGGCGTCACCCGGATATCAAGACCCTGCGCCGAGCCGAGGACATCCCGCGCCTGGCGGCGGAGCAGGCCCGCCTGCTGGCCGGCGCCTGGCGCCTGCTGCGCCCGGGCGGGCGGCTGCTGTATGCCACCTGCTCGCTGCTGTCGCCGGAAAACGAGGCCGTTGTGGCCCCGTTCGTGGCCGCGACCGCGGATGCGCGGGTGCTTCCCGTGAACGGCGATGCGGGGATCCCCGGAAGCCGGCCGCGCGAGGTCGGCGTGTCGCTGCCGCTGGGGCTCGAGGGCGGCGATGGCTTCTACTATGCGCTCCTGGAGAAGCAGGCCCCCTGATGCCGAGCGGCGCCTCCCCGTGGCGCGGGCCCTTCGTGGCGCTGTGCTGCCTGTTTGCTCTGCTGGCGCTGCCTGCGCCGGCTGCGGCGGTGGAGATCCGCGGCGCCAATCACCTGTGGCTGGACGACACCACTGTGCTGGTGCGTCTCGATATCGACATGCGTCTGCCCGCCGTGCTGGAAGCTGCCCTGGCCAACGGCGTGACCCTGGAGTTCGAGGCGGAGGCCCGTCTGGAGCGCGGTCGCCGGGTGGGGCGCGACACCCTGGCGAGCGAGACCCGCCGGGTCCAGCTGCAATACTTTGCGCTGAACCGGCACTACCTGGTAACCGCGGTGACCGACGAGCGCATGGATCTGAAACCGACCCTGGGGGATGCCCTGGACCAGGTCGCCCGGCGGCTGGGCCGGCTGCGCCTGGATGGCATTCCCGCTTCGGCGCGCGCGAATCCCGGGGAGTTCGACGTGGCGGCGCGCCTGATGCTGGTGTACTCGGCGCTGCCTCTGCCCCTGCAGCTGGATGCCGGGTTGCGCGGTGACCTGACGACGCGACAGGAGTGGCGGCGATGGTCGCTGGACTGAGGGGCTTCCCGTGGGGGCTGTTCGGCATCGGGCTCCTGTTCGTGCTGCTGCTGACCTCGCTGGTAGTGATGGGCGATGCGGCCCAGAACCAGGCGCGCTTCGAGCAGCTGTTCCTGTGGCTGCTGGTGTTCCACGTCGCCGTGCTGGTGGCGCTGGGCGGGCTGATCATCTATCAGGTCGCGCGCATGGCGATCCAGTATCGCCGCGGGGTCCCCGGCAGCCGGTTGACCCTGCGCCTGGTTGCGGTGTTCATGCTGGTGGCGGTGCTGCCGGTGTCCGTTGTCTATTACTTCTCCTTCAAGTTCCTGAACGAGGGCGTGGATTCGTGGTTCGACGTGCGCGTGGAGTCGGCGCTGGAGGATGCGCTGGAGCTGTCGCGCTCGTCGCTGGATCTGCGGGTGCGCCAGCTGGCGAACGAGACCCAGGAACTGATGAGCGATCTCGAGGGGGTCTCGGAGGGGCTGGTGCCGCTGGCGCTGAACGACTATCGCCGCCAGGTCGGGGCGCAGGAGCTGACTCTGGTCGGCTCCAACAACCGCATTATCGCCTCCAGCACCGACAGTCCAATCCGTCGTCTGCCGACCCCGCCCGGGTCCGACATCCTGATGCGGGTGCGCCCGGAACAGCCGTATTCGCGGCTGGAGCCGCAGCCCGACGGCTCGCTGATCATCCGCGTGGTGGCCACCACCAGCAGCCGCCGCCCGGGCTCGGAGAACCGTATCCTGCAGGGCATCTACCCCGTGGACCCGCGCATGAGCGCGTTGTCGCTACGGGTGCAGGACGCCTTCGCCGACTATCGCGAATTCGCCTACCTGCGCGGGCCGATGATCCAGGGCTTTGTGTTCACCCTGTCACTGGCGCTGGCGATCTCGCTGATGGCTGCGCTGTGGGCGGGGCTGCTGGTGGCGCGGCGCATGGTGCGCCCGATCTCCGACCTGGTGCAGGGCACACGCATGGTCGCCCAGGGCGACTACAGCACCCGCCTGGCGGTGCAGCGCGCCGACGAGCTGGGTTTCCTGGTGCAGTCGTTCAATACCATGACGCGCACCCTGAACGAGGCGCGCGACGAGGCGGAACGCAACCGCCGCCTGCTGGACGCCGAGCGCGCCTACCTGGAGAGCGTGCTGCAACACTTGCGCTCCGGCGTGCTGGCGCTGGATGGCAGCCTGCGCCTGCGTACCGCGAACGCCGCGGCCAGCGAGATCCTGGAGTGCGACCTGCAGCGGGCGCGCACCCGGGTGATGTCGGAGGTGGGCGCCGAGTGCCCGCTGGTGGCGCAGTTTTTCGAGGCGATCAGCGATGCCCTGGTGCGCCAGGAAGAAGAATGGTCGCGCCAGGTGGTGGTGTTCACCCGTAGCGGGCGCAAGGTGCTGATGACCCGTGCGGTGTGGCTGCCGACCTCGGGGTCCAGCCGCGGTCTGCACGCGATCGTGTTCGACGACATGACCGAGTTCCTGAAGGCCCAGCGTGACGCCGCCTGGGGCGAGGTGGCGCGCCGCCTGGCGCACGAGATCAAGAACCCGCTGACCCCGATCCAGTTATCCGCCGAGCGCCTCTCAAGGCGTCTGGGCAAGGTGCTGGAGGGGGCGGATCGCGAGGTGCTGGATCGCGCCACCGGGACCATCGTGCAGCAGGTGGAGGCGATGAAGACCCTGGTCAACGCCTTCCGCGACTATGCCCAGGCCCCGCAGCTGGAGCGCGCGTCGGTGGATCTGAACCAGCTGATCCGGGACGTCTGCGAGTTGTACCTGGACCAGGACGGGCGCTCGCGCGTCGATGTCACGCTGGATGCGTCCCTGCCGCGAATCCATGGCGACGCCGGGCGTCTGCGCCAGTTGCTGCACAACCTGATCAAGAACGCCCTGGAGGCGGGCGAGGGCCACGAGGACATGGAGGTGCATGTCGCCACGGCGTATCTCGACGACTCGGCCGGGCCGCATATCGAATTGCGCGTGATCGACACCGGCCCGGGCATCAAGCCGGAGTTCCTCGAGCGCATCTTCGAGCCCTACACCACCGACAAGCCGCGTGGAACCGGTCTCGGTCTGGCCGTCGCGCAGAAGATCGTGGAGGAGCATGGCGGCATGATTGAGTGCCATAATGCAGAGTCCGGGCCGGGCGGGGCGGTCTTCCGCATCCGCATCCCGGTGGAGCATGGTCCGGTGGTTCACGAGGAGCCCGAATGAGCGAAGCCTACATACTCGTAGTCGACGACGAGCCGGACATCCGCATGCTGCTGCAGGATGTGCTGGAGGACGAGGGCTATCAGGTAGCACTCGCCGGCTCCGTGGCCGAGGCCAAGGCGCAGCGTCGCAGTCGCCGCCCGGACCTGATCCTGCTGGATGTCTGGATGCCGGACGGTGATGGGATCTCCCTGCTCAAGGAGTGGGGCGATGACGAGGGGCTGCCCTGCCCGGTGGTGATGATCTCCGGTCACGGCAACGTCGAGACCGCTGTGGATGCCACGCGCCTGGGCGCCTACGACTTCATCGAGAAGCCGTTGTCCATCGACAAGCTGCTGATCACCCTGAACAATGCCCTGGAGGCCGCACGCCTGCAGCGCGAGAACGTGGGCCTGAAGCGCCACGCCGGTACGGTGGCCGACCCGGTGGGCGACAGCGCCACCATGGTGAACCTGCGCGACCAGGTGCAGCGCATGGCGCAGCACGATACCTGGGTGCTGATCACCGGCGAGCCAGGCGTGGGCAAGCAGACCTTCGCGCGGCTGCTGCATGCGCGCAGCGCGCGCCGCGAGAGCCCGTTCATCGTGGTCTCGGTGGGGTCGCTCTCGGGCGAGGAGGCGATCGCCGAGCTGTTCGGCAGCGAGCAGGGAGAACACGTGCGCTATGGGCTGCTGGAGCAGGCGGCGGGTGGCGTGCTGTTCCTGGACGAGGTCGCGGAGATGGATCTGCAGACCCAGGGGCGGTTGCTGCATGCGCTGGATACCCAGCGCATCACCCGCATCGGCGGCAACCAGCCCATCAGCGTGAACGTGCGCGTGATCGCAGGGAGCCAGTACGACCTGGCCGAGGCGGTCAAGCAGGGCCACTTCCGTGAGGACCTGTACTACCGGTTGAATGTCCTGCCACTGACCATCCCGCCCCTGCGCGAGCACCCCGAAGACATCCCGGAACTGCTGGAGTGTCATATGCGCCACCTGCACCAGCAGGAGGGGCTGCCGCCGCGCGCCTTCCAGCGTCCGGCCCTGGAACGGCTGCAGCAGTACCACTGGCCGGGCAACGTGCGCGAACTGCGCAACCTGGTGCAGCGGCTGATGATCCTGGGCTCGGGCGACGAGATCACCCGCGACGAGGTGGAGCGGACCCTCAGCGGGCAGCCGCAGCGCGCCGAGGAGGGCGGCGAGGGGACGGTCGCCATCCCCGATCTGCCGCTGCGCGAGGCGCGCGAACAGTTCGAGCGCGAATACCTGCAGCAACAGCTGGAGCGCTCCGAGGGCAACATGACGCGCCTGGCGGAACGGGTGGGGCTGGAGCGCACGCACCTGTACCGCAAGTTCAAGGCGCTGGGGATCGACCCCAAGCGCGTGAAAACCGATAGCTGAACCTGCTCCGGGACGGGAGACGCATGAAGCACATCATCATCCTCGGGGCCGGGCAGGTCGGGCAGTCGCTGGCGGAGGCGCTGAGCGCCGACGGGATCGACATTACGGTGGTCGATTACCGCGCCGAGATGCTGGCGGAGCTGGAGGATCGTTTCGACATCAAGACCGTGCACGGCTTTGCCGCGCACCCCTCGGTGCTGGAGGCAGCCGGTGCGCAGGACGCGTCCATGCTGATCGCGGTTACCAACTCGGACGAGACCAACATGGTCGCCTGCCAGGTGGCCTCCACGCTGTTCAATATCGAGACCAAGATCGCCCGTGTGCGGGCCCGCGACTATCACGAGACCCCGGCGCTGTTCGCCCAGGACGCGATGCCGGTGGACATGCTGATCTCGCCCGAGGCCATCGTGACCAGCCACATCCAGCGCCTGATCGAGCACCCCGGGTCGCTCCAGGTGCTGGAATTCGCCGAGGGCCGAGTTTCGCTGGTGGGGGTGCGCGCCTACTACGGTGGCCCGCTGGTCGGGCACGAGCTGAAGAATCTGCAAAACGACATGCCGGGCATCCAGACCCGGGTGGCCGCGATCTTCCGCAAGGATCGCTCGATCCAGCCGGATGGTTCCACGGTGATCGAGGCCGATGACGAGGTGTTCTTCGTCGCGGCGAAGAAGAACATCCGCGCGGTGACCTCGGAGCTGCGCAAGCTGGAAAAGCCCTACAAGCGGATCATGGTGGCCGGTGGCGGCAACATCGGCGAGCGCCTGGCCGAGACCCTCAGCAAGCGCTACCGGGTCAAGGTGATCGAGCGCGATTCCGAGCGTGCCGATCATCTGGCGCGGACCCTACCCAGCAATGTCCTGGTGCTGCACGGGGACAGCTCGGATGACCGCTTCCTCGAATCCATCAACGTCGAGCACAGCGACGTGTTCTGCGCGGTCACCAACGACGACCAGGCGAACATCTTCGCCGGGATGCTGGCCAAGCGCTGGGGCGTGCGCAAGGTGATGTCGCTGATCAATCGGCCGAGCTACGTGGACCTGCTGCAAAGCGGGACGATCGATGTCGCGATCTCGCCACAGCAGGCGACCATCGGTGCGCTGCTAGCGCGGGTGCGCGAGGGCGGAACCGCCACCGTGCATGCCCTGCGCCGCGGTGCGGCCGAGGCGATCGAGACCGTGGTCAACGGCGATGCCCGGACGTCGCAGGTGGTCAGCCGCCGGATCGACGAGATCGACTTTCCCGAGGGCACTCGCGTCGGAGCGGTGGTGCGGGGCGAGGAGGTCATCATCCCCCATCGCGACACGGTCATCGAGGCCGGAGACCACGTGATCCTGTTCGTGACCGATCGGCGCAAGGTGAAGCAGGTGCAGCGCCTCTTCCAGCCCACGGCGCTGTTTTTCTAGGCGCAGCGCGCGGATGCTCCATCTCGCCTCCACGGCCCGGCTGCTGGGTGTCCTGCTGACGCTGTTCAGTCTGGCGATGCTGCCGCCGGCGGCCATCGGCTTTCTGTACGGGGAGTCCACCGCGTACGTGTTCCTGCAGGCCTTCGCCCTCCTGTTGCTGATGGGCGGTCTGCTGTGGGCGCCGCTGTACCGCATGCGCCAGGACCTGCAGGCGCGCGACGGCTTCATCCTGGTGGTGCTGTTCTGGCTGGGACTGGGGATCGCCGGGGCGACACCGCTGTACCTCGATCCGAACCTGCACGTGTCCTTCACCGATGCCGCCTTCGAGTCGATGTCCGGGCTGACCACGACCGGCGCCACCGTGCTGACCGGGCTGGATGATCTGCCGCGGGCGCTGCTGTGGTATCGCCAGCAGCTGCAGTGGATGGGCGGCATGGGGATCATCGTGCTGGCGGTGGCCATCCTGCCGCTTCTGGGCGTGGGCGGCATGCAGCTGTTCAAGGCCGAGACCCCGGGGCCGATCCGCGACAACAAGCTGACGCCGCGTATCGCCGAGACCGCGCGCAACCTCTGGTACATCTACCTGGGCCTGACCGTGGCCTGCGCGCTGGCCTACTGGGCCGCCGGCATGGATGCCTTCGATGCGATTGCGCACTCCTTCACCACCGTGGCGATTGGTGGCTTTTCGACCTATGACGCCAGCATCGGTCATTTCGACTCCGTGGCGATCGAGATGGTCGCCATCGCGTTCATGGTTCTGGGCGGGATGAACTTTGCTCTCCACTTTCTGGTGCTGCACCGCGCGACCTGGAAGCCTTACCGGCGGGACGAGGAGTTACGCGCCTACCTCCTGGTGCTCGGCTCGGCGATCGTCCTGGTGGTCGGTTTCATGCTCTGGAGCGGGTTTACCGATCAGTTCGGGGATGCATTGCGCCGCGGGGTCTTCCATGTCGTGTCCATTGCGACCACGACGGGCTATGCCACAGACAGCTTCTACCTGTGGCCCGGTTTCCTGCCTGTGCTGTTGATCCTCCTGTCGTTCATCGGTGGCTGTACCGGTTCCACCGGTGGTGGCATGAAGGTGGTGCGCGTGCTGCTGCTGGTGAAGCAGGGGCTGCGCGAGATCAAGCGTCTGATCCACCCGCACGCGCGGATCGCCGTGAAGGTCAACGGGAAGGAGGCCCCGGATCGCGTCGTGCAGGCGGTGTGGGGCTTCCTGGCGGCCTACGTGATGGTGTTCGTAGTGATGATGCTGGGGCTGATGGCATCCGGTCTGGATCAGGTCACCGCGTTCTCGGCAGTGGCGGCCTCGCTGAACAACCTGGGTCCCGGTCTGGGCGAGGTCGGGCCCAACTTCCAGTCGATCAACGATTTCAGCAAGTGGGTCCTGGTGGTTGCGATGCTGATGGGGCGCCTGGAAATCTTTACCGTTCTGGTGCTTCTGTCGCCCGCCTTCTGGCGGCGTTAGCCTGACTGTACGTATCGGCACGCGCCGAGGGAGGTACCCCATGAGCGACATGATCGAACGCTTCCAGAATATGCTCGACGGCGGCCAGGATTCCGCCATGCTGCGTTTCTCGCTGGGCAATGCCCTGGCGACCGATGGCCAGCTGGAGGCCGCAGTGCCCCATCTGCAACGGGCGCTGGATCTGGACGGCGGCTATTCCGCGGCCTGGAAGCTGCTGGCGAAGACGCTGGTGGAGCTGGAGCGCCCCGAGTCGGCCCTGTCCACCTGCGAGCGCGGTATCCGCGTGGCCACCGAGAAGGGTGATCTGCAGGCCGCGAAGGAGATGGAGGTCTACGCCAAGCGCGCCCGCAAGCAGCAGGCCGCCACGGACGGGCCCACCGACGGTGCCGGGGGCGCATGAGCGCTGTCGACGACGAAACCGGGCGGCGCGAGGGTGCTGGTGCCTACCAGGCCCCGCTGACCGCCGCGCACTTCGCCCCGCGTTACTGGGGCAGCTGGCTGTTGCTGGGCCTGGCCTGGGTGCTGCAGGAGTTGCCGCGCCCGGCCGTGCGCGGTCTCGCCGGCGGGCTGGGCCGGCTGATTCGCCGGTTGGCCGGGCGCAGTCGGGCGGTGGTCGAGCGCAACCTGGAGCTGTGCTTCCCGGCGATGAGCGCCGCGGAGCGCGCCCAGCGCCTGGAGGCCTATTACCGCTACCAGGCGCAGACGGCGCTGGACTACGGGTTGCTGTGGTTCGGCAAGCCCGGCCAGCACGCCGCCCGCATTCGCATCGAGGGTCTGGAGCACTACGAGCGCCTGCGCTCCGGCGGGACGCCAGTGATCATCCTGGCGCCGCATTCCCTGGGGCTGGATTACGGCGGCGTGCGCATGAGTCAGATGTTCGACGGCGTGTCCTTCGCCAAGCCGATGAAGAACCCGGTGCTGGAGTGGATCAACCACCGCAGCCGCACGCGCTATTCCGGCGATATCTTCGCCCGCGGCCAGGGCCTGCGCCCGGCCATTCGCCAGCTCAAGCGCGGTCGCTTCTTCTATTACCTGCCGGACGAGGACCTGGGCGCGGAGGGCGCGGTATTCGTGGATTTCTTCGGTGTGCAGAAGGCCACGCTGACCGCGCTGGCGCGTCTGGCGCGCATGTCGAAGGCGGCGGTCCTGCCCAGCTTCGCCTGGTATGACGCGGCGGCGGACCAGTACGTGATGCGCCTGTGGCCGCCCCTGGAAGACTATCCCTCGGGGGATGATGCCGTCGATGCGCGGCAGATGAACGCCGCCATCGAGCGTGGCATCGAGCAGGCCCCGGCGCAGTACCTGTGGTCCATGCGCCTGTTCCGCACCCGGCCCGAGGGCGAGCCGCGCCTGTACCCCGCGCGCGAGCGCAAGGGAAACACTGATTAATGCACACACTCGCGTTGGCACCCCAGGTTTTCCGAGACAAGGCGCGTCGTGCAGCGGGTAGTGGTTCTACCCGCAAGCGGCGCAACGCAGGATCGGGGAACCTGGGGTGCCAACCCCACGGGGCTCGGCCGCTTTTGCGCGCGCACGGCGTTGCGGCTCCCTTGTGCAGAATGACTGCACGGCAGTCACCGCGCCTTGTTCGCACGCAAAAGCGACTCGAGCGCGAGCGCGTGCATTAATCAGTGTTTCCCTAACTCCGCCGGCCATGCCCGAGGGCGACACGATCCACAAGCTGGCCGCCGCGTTGCGGCCGGTACTGGAGGGCGCAACGCTGACGGCGGTAGCGACCCGCGCCCGGCGCGGCGATCCGTTGCTCGAGCATGGCGCGATGACCGCCGGGACCGTGCAGGCCCGGGGCAAGCACTTGTTGCTGGATCTTGCAGCTGCGGATGGCCGGCCGTGGCAATTGCGCACCCACCTGGGGATGTACGGGACCTGGCACCAGTACGCCCCGGGTGTCGCCTGGCACAAGCCGGCCTCCAGTGCCTGGGCCATCCTCAGCCTCCCGGAGCGGGTGCTGGTCTGCTTTCATCCTCGCGAGCTGCAGTGGCGCCCGCGCACGGCGGGGGCGGCGGATGTCCCGCGTCTGGATGCCCGTGTCGGCCCTGATCTGCTGGACCCGGCGATCGACCTGGATGCCGTGGTCATGCGGGTGCGGACCGTCGCGGACCCGGCGCGCCCGATCCTGGATGTGCTGCTGGATCAGTCGCTGGCGGCGGGCATCGGGAACATCTACAAGTCAGAGGTGCTGTTCCTGCAAGGCTGTCACCCGCTGTGGCCTCTCGGGCAGGTATCGCAGCGGGTGCTGGCGGGGCTGTACCGCGATGCCGAGCGGCTGCTGCGGCGCAACCTGAAGCCGGGTCCGCGCATCACCCGCGAGCGCGCGGAGGAGGGGGCGTTCCTGAACGTCTATGGCCGCCGTGGCGAGCCCTGCCGGCAGTGCGGCGCACCGGTCGAATATGCCCTGCTGGGCGAACACGGCCGCTCGACGTACTGGTGCCCTGTCTGCCAGCCGAGGGAACCCGCCGCCTGAACACAGGTACCAATGGACATCGGACCGAACAAGGAGCGAGCCATGAGCAAGCGCAAACATATCCTGGGACGTGTAACGGTGGTTCCCATGACCGTGGGCCTTCTGGTGGCATGCACCGGGTCCTCCGGGGTCTCGGCCGAGGGCCTGGAGGGCGGGCAGCAGGATCTGCAGGTCAGCGTGCTGCACGAGGAACTGAATCACCCCTGGGCCATCGCCTTCCTGCCCGAAGGCGGTGCACTGATCAGCGAGCGCCCGGGCACCCTGCGCTGGTTCGAGGACGCCGAGTCCTTCGACGGGCGGGGTGTGCGGGTCCCGGGGTTGCCGGACGACCTGCAGGCGCGCAACCAGGGCGGTTTGCTGGATCTTGCCCTGCATCCGGAGTTCGCCGAAAACCGCTGGCTGTACTTCACCTACTCGGCGAGCGTGGAGGGCGGACTGACGACCCGCCTGGCGCGTGGGCGCTTCCAGGATGGCGAGCTGCAGGACGTGGAGACGCTGTTCACCGCCGAGCCGGGTGTCAGCGGCGGCCGCCACTTCGGCAGCCGCATCGTGTTTGACCAGGCCGGGTACGTGTACATCAGCGTGGGTGACCGCGGCGATCGCGATCATGCGCAGGACACCTCCACCCATATCGGCAGCATCATCCGTCTGCATGACGATGGTTCGGTGCCGGACGACAACCCGCTGGTGGATGAACCCGATGCCCGCCCGGAGATCTGGGCCTGGGGTGTGCGCAACCCGCAGGGCATGGTGATGGACCCCGAGACCGGCACCTTCTGGCAGAACGAGCATGGCCCGCGCGGGGGTGACGAGGTCAACATCATTGAACCTGGCCTGAACTACGGCTGGCCGGTCATTACCCACGGCGAGGAATACCGTGGCGGCCAGGTGGGCGAGGGTCTGACCGAGAAGGAGGGGATGGAGTCACCGCTGCATCACTGGACGCCTTCCATTGCCCCGTCCGGCATGGCGATCCTGCGCGATCCGGCCTTTGCCGACTGGGATGGTGACCTGCTGGTCGGCGGACTGGCGCACCAGACGCTGCGCCGCCTGACCTTCGGCGGGCGCGACCTGGTCAATGAGTCCGAGGTGCTGCCGGATCTGGATCGCCGTGTGCGCGACGTGCGCGTGCACGAAGGCGCAATCTACGTACTTACCGACCACAATCCGGGGGAGCTGATCCGGCTCACCCCGGCCGACTGATGGAGTCGCCGATGTTCGCATTTTCCGAGCCGCGCATGCCTGCGCCCGAGCAGGCCTTGTCCGGGCGCGAGGAGCCGATGCCGGTGCCCGAGCGCCACATGGTGCTGGGAACCCCGTTGGCGCCGCCATACCCCGAGGGCATGCAGGTGATTCAGTTCGGCATGGGCTGCTTCTGGGGCGCCGAGCGCCTGTTCTGGCAGCTGGACGGGGTGTACTCCACCAGCGTCGGTTACGGTGGGGGCTATACCCCGAATCCAACCTATCGCGAGGTATGCAGCGGCCAGACCGGGCACACCGAACTGGTGCGTGTGGTATTCGATCCGCGGCGAGTCGAGCTGGAGGCGCTGTTCCGTACCTTCTGGGAAGGCCACGACCCGACCCAGGGCATGCGCCAGGGCAACGACGTCGGTACCCAGTACCGCTCCGCGATCTACACCACCGATGCGGACCAGCTGGCGGCCGCCGAGACCAGCCGCCAACGCTTCCAGGCCGCGCTGGACAAGGCTCGGGGCGGAACGATCAGCACGGAGATCGCCGAAGGGCCGGCGTTCTATTTCGCCGAAGAGGATCACCAGCAATACCTGGCCAAGGTCCCCCACGGCTACTGCGGCCTCGGCGGCCTCTCCGTGCCGTACCCGGTCTAAGCGCCTGCCCTTCTTCGTGTCTTCTTGGTGAATCGGGTTTTAGCCGTTGTTGGCGGCGGCCTGAACGAGGGCGTGGAACAGACGCTGGTGGCGGCGCTTCTGGGGCAGGTATTCCGGGTGCCACTGCACGCCGATGCACCAGCCGCGGTCGGCCTCGATCGCCTGTACCACGCCGCTGCTCTCGCGGCCGGCGACCCTTAGCCCGCGACCCAGGCCATCCACCGCCTGATTGTGCAGGGCGTTCACGTGCAGCGTGGCGTCGCCCAGGATGTCGGCCAGGTGGCTGCGCGGCTCCAGCTGGACCGGCTTGACCGGCAACAGGCTGCGGGCCTGCGGTGTTTCCACGTAGAACTCGGCCAGGTCGCGCTGCAGCGTGCCGCCGCGCACCACGTTGACCAGCTGCATGCCGCGGCAGATGCCGAGGATCGGCCGATGATCGTCCAGCGCGCGGTGGATCAGGGCCTTCTCCAGGCGGTCGCGGTCGACGTCCAGTACGCCGCCGTGCGACTGGAACAGCCGGCGCAGCAGCCACAGGGCCGGGTAGAAGAGATAGCCGATCAGGCGCTGCGAGAGGCGGCGCTCCGCCTGGCGGATGGCGGCCGCATCCGGCCCGTCGGGCAGGGTCTCGCCGTAGAGCTCGGGGTCGACATCCGCCCCGCCGCCCACGATCAGTCCGTCGAACGGGCAACGGCCGCGCGGTCTCCCCGGACGCAACCGCAAAGGGCGGCCTCCCGCGCGCCACACCGCCAGGGCGGTGAACAGCCAGGCCGGACCCCCGCCCTGGTCCGGCCCGGTGATCGCGATCACCGGGCGACGGGCTTGGGGCGTGACCCGGCTGGTTGCATTGGGAGCCGAGTCAGAACCAGTCACGGAGGCGCTGGCTCCAGTCGTCGGCCCAGCGGCCGAGGGCCTGGCCGGGGCGGTCCAGGTATTCCCGCGACAGGCGCTCCAGGCGTTCCGGATCCGCCGCCAGACGTTCCACCTCGACCCAGCCATTGAACGGTCGCGCCAGGCTCCAGTCCGGGTCGTCGATCTCGCAGTTCGGCAGGCGGTAATGGAAGGCCGGGCGCGGTTTGATCAAGTCGTGTTCCACCGGTGCGGCGTTGACCCGTTCCGGGTCCAGGTGGGCAAACAAGGGCAACAGGTCCAGTGGTCGGTTGCGGGTCGGGCTGTGCGCCAGGTAGGCATCGATCAGGCCGGCCTGATCGGGTTGGAAGTCCGGGTCCAGCATGTGGCGTACAAAGGGCCCGGGAAACGCGCGAATGTAGGGCGACAGTCGCCGTGCCAGGTCGATTGCGCCGGCCGCGGTGAGGGCCTCGGCCATCAGCAGGAAGCTGCGCAGGATCGCCAGCAGCCACTCGGCATCGGTACGGTGGATCTCGATATTGATCTGCAACCCGAAGGCGTAGAGAAACGAGCGTTCGGTGCCCTGGGCGCCGGCCTCTTGCAGGGCCGCGCGTACCCGGTCCAGGCGGGGCAGGTCGGCCACCGGGATCGGCGGGGCCACGATTTCATGCGGGACCAGGCGGCCGGCGGCGTCGGCCAGCCAGCGATCCAGCGCCGCCTTGTCGGAGTCGTCCAGCGAGATGCCGAGGCGCGCGAGATGCTCGCGGTAGGCACGGTCCTTCAGCACCCGGGCGTCCAGTTCCAGCTGGAAGTCGCCGACATCGGTATCGCGCACGCGGGCGACGAACGCACTGTCCGGCACGATCTCCCCCCCGAATTCGGCCTTTACTGCTTCGGCCATAATCTCCAGCGAGACCCCGGCCATCTCGATCTCTACCCCGATGCGACGCGGTTCGCCCTCGGGGCTGTCGGGCCACGGGAGGTCGTGGAAGGGCTCGCTCATGCGTGTCTCGAAGCCGTGCAAGGAGAGCTCCATGATAACGGCTCGGTGTACCTCGTGCGGCCCGGGCAGTAGGATAGGCGCCGACCTACAGGAGCCCGCCGAGCCCATGGATCGAATCTATCTGCGCGACCTCGAAATTGATGCCGTTGTCGGTGTCTACGACTGGGAACAGCGGATCCAGCGCCGCCTGCGATTCGACATCGAACTGGCGGCGGATACCCGCATCGCCGCCTATTCCGGCGAGATCGGCGATACCGTCGATTACGAGGCGGTGGCCAACGCGGTGCGTGCCATCGTCACGCGCGAGCCGCACGCGCTGCTGGAATCCCTGGCCGAAGAGATCGCCGAGGCCCTGATGGCCCAGTTCGGCACCCCCTGGGTGCGCATCAAGCTGGGCAAGCCCGGGGCCGTTCCCGGTGTACGCGAGGTCGGCATCGAGATCGAACGCGGCACCCTCGCGACGTCCGACTAGCCCCTCTTCTCCTGCGGGTCCTTCCGGCCCGCTTTCCTGTCTCTTGTTCCGCGTCTGCCCCGTGCGGAGGCCGGACCGTGTTCACACTTTTTGTTGAGCGCACGCTTTTGGTGCGTGTGCACTTTTAGTGCGCACCATCCAGAGGCAAAACCTCGTGGTTCGGCCGCAACACGTGTTGTGAAAAGCCGATTTTGCTCCCTTTTGGTACTTGGCACAGCCCGTGCAAGGACCGGGTGTCGACTACGCGACACTCGATTGACCAATCTGGGAGATGACCAATATGAAGAAGTTCACCCGTTCCGCGCTGGCCGCTGCTGTCCTCACCGTAGGCTCCACCGGTGGCGTCGCGTTTACCTCCACCGCCGCCGCGGAGCTGTCCGTGAACATTGGTGCGGTGTCCAACTACTACTTCCGGGGCTTTTCCGAAAGCGATGACGGTGCGGCCATTCAGGGCGGCATTGATTACGAGCATGCCTCCGGGTTTTACGCCGGAACCTGGCTGTCGAACGTCGATTTTGGTGATGACACCAGCTACGAACTCGATCTCTATGCCGGATTCGCCGACGAGTTCGCCAGCGGGTTCGGATATGACGTCGGTTACATCTATTACGCCTATCCCGACGCCCGGGATGATACCGGCTCCCTGAGCGCCGACTTTGGCGAGATCTACGGGGAAGTCAGCTTTGATACTGGCACCGTCGGTCTCTACGGCGGCATGGCCTATGTTGTTCACGACAGTGATGACTCGGCCTTGCAGGATGACGACATGTACTTCTACGCCGGTCTGGATATCCCGTTCATGGATGTCTACAGCGCCGGGTTCCTCGTGGGTCGTACCCGCTTCGACGATTCCGATGCCGAAAACTACACCCATTATACCGCCAGCCTGGCGCGCGACGCCGGGGACTGGGGCGAATTCAGCCTTAACCTCGAGTACGTCGACGAATCCGACGAGGACCTGGGCGCCTGGGTGGGCTGGTCCAAGACGTTCTGAAGCCGGCTATTACCTCTTAATGCAAAGGCGGGTCCGTGTTCCGACGGGCCCGCCCACAGGAGTCTGACATGAAGATGATTACCGCCGTGATCAAGCCGTTCAAGCTTGATGATGTTCGCGAGGCGATCTCGGAGATCGGCGTGCAGGGCATGACCATGACCGAAGTGAAGGGTTTTGGTCGCCAGCGCGGTCATACCGAGTTGTATCGCGGTGCCGAGTATGTAGTCGATTTTCTGCCCAAGGTGAAGCTTGAAGTGGCCGTTGACGAAAACCTGGTCGACCAGGTCGTCGAGGCCATTTCAAAGTCCGCCAGCACGGGCAAGATCGGCGACGGCAAGATCTTTATTACGCCGGTGGAGCAGGTCGTGCGCATTCGCACGGGCGAAACCGGACCGGAAGCGCTTTAAACCTTTGCCTTCCAGCGAATGAGGAATTTCAATCATGGAAATTGAACAGCAAGTTGTCGAACTCGCCTATGCGATGGACACCTTTTACTTTCTGGTGGCCGGTGCACTGGTGATGTGGATGGCCGCGGGCTTTACCATGCTCGAGGCCGGTATGGTGCGCACCAAGAGTGTGGCCGAAATCGCAACCAAGAATATCGCCCTGTATTCGATCGCCAGCATCATGTACATGCTGATCGGCTATAACATCATGTACAGCGATGGTCTCAGCTCCATCATCCCGGGGCTGGGCTTCCTGATCAGCGGCGACAACGCAGTCGCGGACGTGCTGGGTAGCGGTGGTGACATCTACTACTCCGATCGTGCCGACTTCTTCTTCCAGGTCGTGTTCGTGGCCACCGCGATGTCCATCGTCTCGGGTGCCGTGGCCGAACGCATGAAGCTGTGGGCCTTCCTGGCCTTTGCGGTCGTGCTGACCGGCTTCATCTACCCGATCCAGGGCTTCTGGAGCTGGGGTGGCGGTATCCTCGACCAGATCGGCTACCTGGACTACGCCGGTTCCGGCATCGTCCACTTCACGGGTGCCGCTGCGGCGCTGGCCGGTGTGTTGCTCCTCGGGGCGCGCAAGGGCAAGTACGGCGCGGATGGCAAGATCAACGCCATTCCGGGTTCCAACATGCCGCTGGCCACGCTGGGTGTGCTGATCCTGTGGCTGGGTTGGTTCGGCTTTAATGGCGGGTCCGAGCTGAAGGTGTCGGACATCGAGTCCGCCAATGCCGTGGCCGCCGTGTTCGCCAACACCAACCTGGCCGCGGCCGGGGGTGTGGTGGCCGCGCTGATCACCACCCGTCTGATCTTCGGCAAGGCCGACCTGACCATGGCGCTGAACGGAGCGGTTGCAGGCCTGGTGTCCATCACCGCCGAGCCGCTGATGCCCAGCCCGGTCCTGGCGATGATCATCGGTGCCGTGGGTGGTGTGATCGTGGTGTTCTCGATCGTCGCCCTCGACAAGCTGAAGATCGACGACCCGGTTGGTGCGATCTCCGCGCACGGTACCGCCGGTATCTGGGGTGTGATGGCGGTGCTGCTGTCCAACCCGGACGCGACCTTCTTCGGCCAGATCGTGGGCCTGCTCGCCATCTTCGTGTTCGTCTTCGTGGCCAGCCTGATTGTCTGGGCGATCCTCAAGGCGGTGATGGGCATCCGCCTGAGCGAAGAGGACGAGGCCATGGGCGCCGATATCGCCGAGTGCGGTCTCGAGGCCTACCCGGAGTTCACCGGGAAGCAATAAAGCCTCGTTAACCTGAAACCGGGGTCGGGCCGTAACCCGGCTCGATCCCGATACATCGTCTCCTCCGACGCCGACAAGACAGTCTCCCAGGACTTGGATGTTGGCCTTTGGGCGCCCCTTTATCGGGCGCCCTTTTTTTGTTCGACACACCCTGTGGGAGCGGGCTTGCCCGCGAAGCCCCCGCCCGCGGCGGTTCTTGCGACTGATGCCCGCGGGCTACTAACACCCCGGCCGGCTCTCTTCCCAGCAAGCAGGGTCTCCTGGTCGGGCCATTCATCCCGGTGCCCCGGCTTCGGTTACGATCCCGTTTTCGCCGCACCGGAACCCTGTCGCATGGATCGCCTGCTGGACGTTCGACAACTGCAAACGCCACAGCTGGGCCCGCTGGACCTGGCGGTTCAGCCGGGCGAGCTCGTGCAGGTCACCGGCGCCTCGGGTGCCGGCAAGTCCCTGCTGTTGCGCGCCCTGGCGGATCTCGACCCCAACACGGGGGAGGTAATGCTGAACGGCGAGGCGCGCGACGCCATGCTGCCGGTCCAGTGGCGCCGGCGCGTGGCCTATGTGCCGGCCGAGACCGCATGGTGGGGCGAGCGCGTGGACGAACACCTGCCGGCGGATTTCTCGCGCGAGGCGGCCCTGCACCTGCTGGAACAGGTCGCGTTGCCGGAGGCCTCGCTGGGCTGGGAGATCGAGCGTCTCTCCAGCGGCGAGAAACAGCGCCTGGGTCTGGTGCGCGCGCTGCTGAACCGGCCCCGCGTCCTGCTGCTGGACGAGCCCACCGCCAACCTGGACCTGGAGAACACCAAGCGCATCGAGCGCGCGGTGCGGGCGTACTTGGCCGAAGAAGAGGCGGCGGCACTATGGGTCAGTCATGACACGCTGCAGCGCCAGCGTCTGGGCGGGCGCATCCTGACCATCCGCGATGGCCAGTTGGAGGCAAACGCATGGACCTGATCTCGCTTTCCGCGCTGGATCTGACGCTGGCGGCGCTGCTGGTTGTCGCCCTGGCTGGCCTGACCATCTGGGCGCGCATGGGGCTGGGGCGCAGTCTGCTGATCGCCGGGGCGCGCACCGTGATCCAGCTGCTGCTGATCGGCCTGGTGCTGCAGACGCTGTTCGACCACGCGCACCTGGGCTGGGTGGCGCTGATGGCGCTGGTCATGGTGTCGATCGCCGGCTACGAGGTGATGGCGCGTCAGCAGCGCCGTTTTGCCGGGCTGTGGGGCTACGGGATCGGTGCGGTCACCATGTTCGTCTCCGCGTTTGCCGTCACCGTGCTCGCGCTGACGACGATGGTGGGGCCCTCGCCCTGGTGGGAGCCGCAGTACGCCATCCCGCTGCTGGGGATGCTGCTGGGCAACACCATGACCGGCATCGCGCTGGGGCTGGACCGCCTGACCCAGACGGTCTGGCGCGAGCGCCGCACCATCGAGGCCCGCCTGGCACTGGGCTCGGGTTGGAGCGAGGCCGTTGCAACCATGCGCCGCGAGGCTGCCCGCTCCGGTCTGATGCCGACCATCAATGCCATGGCCGCAGCCGGTATCGTCAGCCTGCCGGGCATGATGACGGGCCAGATCCTCGCCGGCGCCCCGCCGGTGGAGGCGGTCAAGTATCAGATCCTGATCATGTTCCTGATCACCGCCGGCACCGGCTTCGGCACCCTCGGTGCGGTCTGGTTCGCCTCCCGCCGCCTGTTCGACACCCGCGAACGCCTGCGCCTCGACCGCCTCAAGCCGGGCCGTCACACGTAGCCCTATCCGCCCGAACGGTGCATTTCGCATTCGCTCAATGCGCCCTGCGACGCGCGGCCGAGCCCTCGTAGGATGCGCTGAGCGCAGCGAACCGCATCACATGGCGTGTGTTTCGCGACCCCCTGCGCGTGCAGATCCTACGAGCCCCGTTTCAAATCTCGGTAGAAGTTTTCGTGTGTGCCCAGCAGTAGCAGGAGGCGGGTGGTGGGGTCGTACTCGTAGGCGAGCAGCATCAGTTGCTCGCGCGACTTGAATTTGTGGACCATGATCCCGGCCAGATCCCCTTTCTTGCTGGTGCCGATCTCGGGATTGCGGACGATCTCGGCAACCGCGGCGTCTACGTCGGCCTTCTGGGCGGGATGGAGGCGCTTGTAGGCGCGCCGGAAGCGAGTGCTTTGCAGCACCTCCACGTCCGCGGCCATTAGTCGCGTTTGCCCTCGGGGGTGAACGGGGTGGCGAGTTCCCGGCCCTCGGCACGAGCGATCAGCAGTTCGCAGACGAAGTCGATGGGCAGGTCCGGGTTGTCCATGGCGGTGCGTCCCACCTCGGCCCAGAACTCGATCTGACCGGCGATGGTCCGGTGCTCGGCCTTGGCGTGGGCCCGGGCCTGCTGATACAGCGTCTCATCAATGCGGACGGGCAAACTCATGGCGTGCCTCCTCTACTACAAATGTAGTCAGATTAGCGCGGCCCTGCATGGTTCGCAATCACTGGATCGATGCATTTCGCATTCGCTCAATGCATCCTACGGCGTTTGTGATGCCTGTCATCGCGAGAAGCGCAGCGACGTGGCGATCTCCGTGGGCGCCCCGGCGCGGGGCAGGGCGAACTTCGGGGGTTGCGTCGGGAGGTTGCCACGGCCCCTGGCGGGGCCTCGCAATGACGGGGCCAGCAAGCACCGTCATCGGGAGGAGCGCAGCGACGTGGCGATCTCCGTGGGCGCCCCGACGCCGGCCTGGGCAAACGTCGGGGTTGCGTCGGGAGGTTACTCGCTGCGCTCGCCCTTCGGGCCGGCCTGCGGCCGTTCAACGCGCTTCGCGCTTTTGTGCCGCGGCCCCTGCGGGGCCTCGCAATGACGGGTTTGGGTCGCGCCAGGGGCCTGCCCGGGATCAGGCGAACAGCTTGCGGCGGAAGAACTCGGGCGTGGCCCCGGCGGCGCGGTGGATGGCGGCGTTGTAGTAGTGGGTGACAAACGTCGCCTCCTCGGCTGCTTCCTCGCGCAGGAAGGACACCGGGGCGTCCTTCGCCGCGATGGTGCAGGTCCACCAGCCGGAGGGGTAGGTGGGTTGTGGGAAGTGCAGCGTCAATGCATCGATGAAGCCGGCCGTGCGCAGGCTGTCGTGCATCGGGCGGATGATGCTCTCGGTATGCAACAGCGGCGATTCGCTTTGCTGTACCAGCAGGCCATCCGGGCCCAGGGCCTTCACGCAGTCCTTGTAGAAGGCGGTGGAGAACAGGCCCTCGGCCGGGCCCACCGGATCGGTGGAGTCGACGATGATTACGTCGACGGAGCCGGGTGTGGCGTCCTGCAGGTACTGCACGCCGTCGTCGAACAGGAGCTCGGCGCGCGGGTCGTCGTTGGCGTCGCACAGTTCCGGGAAGTACTGCTCGGCCAAGCGGGTGACGCGCTCGTCGATATCCACCTGCACGGCCTTTTGCACTTCGTCGTGCTTGAGCACTTCGCGCAGGGTGCCGCAGTCGCCGCCGCCAATAATGACCACGTTCTTCGGGGCGCTGTGCGAGTAGAGCACCGGGTGCGACATCATCTCGTGGTAGATGAAGTTGTCGCGCCCGGTGAGCATCACGCAGCCGTCGATCACCATCAGGTTGCCGAAGGCCTCGGTCTCGTAGATCTCGATCTTCTGGTACGGGGTCTGTTCTTCGTGCAGCTTCTGCTTGATGCGCAGGGACAGCGCCATGTTTTCGTGCGGTTCGCTGAACCAGTTGTTGTCGAGTGCCATTGGGCGGCTCCCCTTGCGGATGCGGTGGACGGTATGATGCGCCGCTATGATAGTGCCCTGTATCCTGCGGGCAACTCTGCGCAACCTGTTATTGCGAGGAGCCGCAGGCGACGAAGCGCTTCCCCCGGAGGGCGTTCGTATTCCGGCGCCGTGCCAGCCTTCGGAGATTACTCGCTACGCTCGCCCTTCGGGCCGGCCTGCGGCCGTTCAACGCAGCTTCGCTGCTTTTGTGCCGCGTCGCTTCGCTCCTCGCAATGACGGGGATATACCCGCTGTGAAACCCGGAACCGCCATGTCTGTCACGCCCTGGAATCTGGATGAGGCCCGCGCCACCTACGGGATCGACCACTGGAATGGTGGCTTTTTCGATCTGAACGACGCTGGCCATGTGGTGATGCGGCGACCGGATTGGCCGGATCACCCGGGTGTCGATCTGCATGAGCTGGCCGGGCGGCTGCGCGAGGAGCATATCGGGCCGCCGGTGCTGGTGCGTTTCCAGGACGTGCTGGACGGGCGTGTGCGCCGCCTGGCGCGGGCCTTCGATGCGGCCGCACGCGAGCTGGACTACCAGGGCGCGTTCACGGCGATCTATCCGATCAAGGTGAACCAGCAGCGCAGCGTGGTGGATCAGATCCTGGCGGCGGGCGATGCGCCGGATGCCGATGGCTTTACCCCGAGGGTGGGGCTGGAGGCCGGCAGCAAGCCGGAACTGATGGCCGTGCTCGCGCAGTCGCGCCCGGGCGCCGCGATCATCTGCAACGGCTACAAGGACCGCGAATACGTGCGCCTGGCGCTGATCGGGCGCCAGCTCGGGCATCGCGTGTACATCGTGATCGAGAAGCCCTCGGAGCTGGAGGAGGTCATCCGCCAGGCCGAGCACATGGATATCGCACCCCTGCTGGGGCTGCGTGTGCGCCTGGCGTCGATTGGCAAGGGCAAGTGGCAGAACACCGGTGGCGAGAAGGCCAAGTTCGGTCTGTCCGCGGCGGATGTGCTGGGCATCCTCGAGCGCCTGCGCGGCCTCGGCTGGCTGGATCGGCTGCAGCTGCTGCACTTCCACATGGGCTCGCAGATCGCGAACATCCGCGACATCCAGAACGGCATGGGCGAGGCGGCCAGCTACTTCGCCGCGCTGACCGAGGCCGGGGCCGCACTGCAGGTGGTGGATGTCGGTGGCGGCCTGGGTATCGACTACGAAGGCTCGCGCTCGCGCAACGAATGCTCCATCAACTACTCGGTGGAGGAGTACGCGCTGAACATCCTGCGCCCGCTCAAGCGCATTTGCGAGGAGCATGATCTCGCCATGCCCGAGGTCTTCAGCGAGTCCGGGCGGGCCCTGACCGCGCACCACGCGGTGCTGATCACCAACGTGATCGACTGCGAACCGGCCCCCGGGGATGGTGATGTGCCGCCCGCGCCGGATGACGAACTGCCCGAGATCGCCGCGATGCGCGCACTGCTGGACGAGCGCGACCGCCCGGCCTCCGAGATCTACCACGATGCGGCCTTCGGCCTGTCCGATCTGCAGGCGCGTTTCGCCCGCGGGATGCTGTCGCTGGCGGACCGGGCGCGCGCCGAGGCGATCTATTTCGCCCTGTGTCAGCGGCTGCTGGCGCAGCCGGACGCGCTGCCGGCCGAGATCCATGCGGAGCTGACGGACAAGCTGGCGGACAAGGTTTTCTGCAATTTCTCCGTGTTCCAGTCGATCCCGGATACCTGGGCGATTAACCAGATCTTCCCTATCATGCCGCTGCACCGCCTGAACGAGGCCCCGACCCGCCGCGCCGTGCTGCAGGATCTGACCTGTGACTCCGACGGCCACATCGAGCACTACGTGGAGCGGGAGGGCACGCACACCACCCTGGCGCTGCACCCGTGGAAAACGGGCGAGGCCTACTATCTCGGCATCTTCCTGGTCGGGGCCTACCAGGAGATCCTCGGCGACTTGCACAACCTGTTCGGCGACACCGACACGGTGAACGTGGAGCTGACCGAGCAGGGCGGCTACCGCCTGCTGAACCCCGAGCGCGGCGACACCGTGGACGAGCTGCTCTCCTACGTGCACTTTGCCCCGGACGACCTGCGCCGCGCCTTCCGCGCCAAGATCGATGCCATCGGCCTGCGCGGCGAGGCCGCCGGGCGCCTGCTGGCGGAACTGGAACACGGCCTGACCGGCTACACCTATCTCGAGGACTGAACCCATGCAGTGTTACGTCTATCGCGCGACCAAGCGTGCCGATACCTATGTGTATCTCCCGGAGAAGGATGATTTCTCCGAACTCCCCGAGGGCGTGGTTCGGGCGCTCGGTCGCCTGGAGTTCGCGCTGGAATTCGAGTTGACCCCGGAACGCACCCTGGCCCAGGAAGACCCGCAGAAGGTCCTCGCCAACCTGGATGAGCAGGGCTTCCACCTCCAGTTCCCGCCTCCGGAAGAAGACCGCTAGCCCTGACCTAGCCGCTTGGGCCCTTGCCGTCGACCTGGGGGGAGGGACCCTCTCCGTCACCCCGGATCGTTGCATATCGTCGTCACCCTGCCGCTGGCGCCCTCTTCGGCGTCCTGGGCACCGGCCTCTCCCCCGTCATCCCGGACACCGCGCAGCGGTGATCCGGGATCTCGTGCGCCGTGGTCTGGCCAGGCCTTGGGGGTATCCGGCGTGGGAGATCCCTGCTCTTCGCTGCGCTGCGGCCGGGATGACGACGTGGGAGCACCGCATGGTCGCGGCGAGCTGCGGCCGGGATGACGAGGTCGCTCGGCATTGTCGGGGCGAACTGCGCCGCGCTTTGGCCGGGATGACGGGGGCAAGCGCGCGGAGCCTGCGCTGAAAACGTGGAAGTCTCAGCGCGCCAACGCATAACTCTGTATAGTGTCGGCCCTTTTGCCAGTATCTAGAGTTTGCATTCCATGACCGAGAAGCTTCGCAACATCGCCATCATCGCCCACGTTGATCATGGCAAGACCACGCTGGTCGACCAGCTCCTGCGCCAGTCCGGCACCCTCGACAAGCGTGGCGACCACGGCGAGCGGATCATGGACTCCAACGCCATCGAGAAAGAACGCGGGATCACCATCCTGGCCAAGAACACGGCCATCGAATGGCAGGACTACCGCATCAACATCGTCGACACCCCCGGACACGCCGACTTCGGTGGCGAGGTCGAGCGCGTGCTGTCGATGGTCGACTCGGTGCTGCTGCTGGTAGATGCGGTGGACGGCCCGATGCCGCAGACGCGTTTCGTCACCCAGAAGGCCTTCGCGATGGGCTTCAAGCCGATCGTCGTGGTCAACAAGATTGACCGCCCCGGCGCGCGCCCCGACTGGGCCGTGGATCAGGTGTTCGACCTGTTCGATCGCCTGGGCGCGACCGACGAGCAGTTGGATTTCCCGATCGTGTTCGCCTCTGCGCTGAACGGCTTTGCCGGCATGGATTCCAGCGTGACCGAAGGCGACATGACCTGCCTGCTGGAGACGATCGTCAAGCATGTCTCGCCGCCGAACGTCGACGCGGACGGGCCGTTCCAGATGCAGATCTCCTCGCTGGACTACAACAGTTACCAGGGCCTGATCGGCATCGGTCGCGTGAAGCGCGGGCGCATCAAGCCGAACACCTCGGTCAAGATCGTCGACCGCGAAGGCGGCATCCGCAATGGCCGCATGCTGCAGATCATGGGCTTCCACGGCCTGGAACGTGTGGAGGTCGAAGAGGCCCGCGCCGGCGACATCATCACCTTCACCGGGATGGACAAGCTGTTCATCTCCGACACCCTGTGCGATCCGAACCACGTCGAGGCGATGGAGCCGCTGACCGTCGACGAGCCGACCGTCAGCATGACCTTCCAGGTGAACACTTCGCCGTTGGCCGGCCGCGAGGGTAAGTACGTCACCTCGCGTGTGCTGCGCGATCGCCTGCAGGAAGAGCTCAA
Organism: Thioalkalivibrio sp. AKL7; assembly: GCF_000381705.1. Taxonomy (NCBI): domain Bacteria; kingdom Pseudomonadati; phylum Pseudomonadota; class Gammaproteobacteria; order Chromatiales; family Ectothiorhodospiraceae; genus Thioalkalivibrio; species Thioalkalivibrio sp. AKL7. The sequence goes on from NZ_KB906948.1 coordinate 252,017, forward strand.
GCACAACGTCGCCCTGCGCGTCGAAGAGGCCGAGGACCCGGACAAGTTCAAGGTGTCCGGCCGTGGCGAGCTGCATCTGGGCATCCTGATCGAGAACATGCGCCGCGAAGGTTACGAGCTGGCGGTCGCGCGTCCCGAGGTGGTCATCAAGGAAGTCGACGGCGTGAAGCAGGAGCCCTACGAACACGTCACCGTGGACGTCGAGGAAGAGCACCAGGGCACCGTCATGGAAAAGCTCGGCGAACGCCGCGGCGACATGACCAACATGGTCCCGGACGGCAAGGGCCGCGTGCGCCTGGACTTCATCGTCCCGTCGCGCGGGCTGATCGGCTTCCAGACCGAGTTCATGACGGCCACCTCCGGCACCGGCATCCTGCACCACGTTTTTGACCACTACGGCCCGTATCAGAGCGGTGCCGTGGCCTCGCGCCAGAACGGCGTGCTGATCGCCAATGCCGCCGGCAAGGCGCCGGGCTTCGCCCTGTTCAACCTGCAGAGTCGCGGCAAGATGTTCATCGGCCCCGGCGAAGAGGTCTACGAGGGCATGGTCATCGGCCTGCACTCGCGCGAGAACGACCTGGTCGTGAACGCGCTCAAGGCCAAGCAGCTCACCAACGTGCGCGCCTCCGGCACCGACGAGAACATCCAGCTCACGCCGCCGATCCGCATGACGCTGGAACAAGCCATCGAGTTCATCGATGACGATGAACTGGTCGAGGTCACCCCGGAAAGCCTGCGCATCCGCAAGAAGTTCCTGCTGGAGCACGAACGCAAGAAGGCCTCCCGCGCCGCCTCGGCGTAAGGCCGACGCCAACGCCCCGCCAGTGGGCAGGGCAGACAGAAGCGCCCGGTCGGATCATCTGCCGGGCGCTTTTTTGTGTCTCGTCCGCTGGGACCACGATTTTCGTCATCCCGGAAATCGCAAAGCTATTATCCGGGATTTCCATGCCGCAACCCCCGGAGTTCAGGGTTGTCGGTTTTACCATGAACGATGAGTCGAGTCGGGCGGGCCAGCGTGTTACCAGACGCAGCGTATCGGAAAGTCGCGTAAGGCCGGATCGGTGGTCAGTAAGGGGATCTGCTCGAGCTCTGCCTGGGCAGCCAGTATGCGGTCAAACGGGTCGCGATGGTCGACGGAATACGTCCCGGCGTGAATGGCTTGCGAGTAGTTAACGGCCAGATGCGTAAAGCCATCTGCGGTGACCAGCTCATCGAAGCGCTGGATGACCACACCGCCAATTTGCAGTTTGCCCAGACGGTGCTTGGTCGCAATCTCCCATGCGCTGGCGGCGCTTACGAGGACGGTGCTTTCCAGGTCTCCAATAACTTCCCGTGCGCGTGCCGATAGCCGCGCATCGTTTGTGAACCACCAGAGCAACGCATGGGTATCGAGCAGGACTCGCACACTACTGCTCCCAGGCGGCGAGTTCATCCTCCGGCAAGGGGGCGAAGAATGCGTCTTCAACCTGGCCCGTTACGCGCCCGGGTTGGCGCCGTTGCGGAGTGGGCTCCAGCGGCACCAGTCGTGCATACGGCCGGCCGGATTTCGCCAGGATGATTTCCTCGCCATCATGCGCGCGCTTCAGCAAGCGGGACAGATGCGTCTTCGCTTCGTGTACGTTGACCGTTGTGCTCATGAGCTTGCCTCGCCTGACTAAGTCTTAAGACTAAGCCTATATGTCGGAGTTGCATCAATCAAACGTATCCGCTGGTCACTCCGTCGAGTGGGGCTCAGCCAGGCCCGACGCAAAAGGCAACGTTTGACCCCGAGGCCCCGCGAGCGCAAGAAGGCCTCCCGCGCGGCCTCGGCATAAGGCCGACGCCAACGCCCCGCCAGTGGGCAAGGCAAAAAGAAGCGCCCGGTCGGATCATCCGCCGGGCGCTTTTTTGTGTCTCGTCCGCTGGGACCACGATTTTCGTCATCCCGGAAATCGCAACGCGATTATCTGGGATCTCTATGAAGCACTCCGCCGGTGGACTGGAAAAGGCAAAGTTTGCCCCTGCAGCTCGCGCTTGAATCGGACGGACGCCATTGCAGGCCTCACCCATCCAGTCGCCGCAGTAAACCGTCCAGTTCCCGGGCCATAACCGGGACGTCAGTCGTGGCAGTGTTCCAGACAATGCGGCTGTCGATCTTGGCATAACCATGGATCAGCAGGTTTCGCAGATCCACGGCCGCCCTCAATTGTGGAATCTGTCGGGCCAGATCAGGATCCGTTCATTCCAGCTGGCCCAGCGCCTCGCCCAGAATCTCAAGCTGCCGCTCAACGGCGGAGCGCATCAAATCGCTGGCTATGTAGTCCTCTTGGTTTGCGTCCTTCACGAATTCCGCCACGCGTCTCGCGGCCTCACGTGCGTCCCAAAGGTACGCCCGCGGATCACGCCGCATGGACCGCTTCCCGGGTTCGTTCGATATCCGCGAGGACATACGGATTGGTCACACTTTGCGGCGTCACCAGGTCCACGGGCCGTCCAAGAATGTCGCTCAACTCTCTGCGCAGACCGAGGAATTGCTCGAGGGACAATCCGGCCTGATCCGGCCCGAATTCCACGAGGAAATCCACGTCCGAACGTTCAGGGTCGAAATCTTCCCCGCGAGCCGCAGACCCGAAAACGTCCAGCCGCGACACACCAAAGTCACGGCATACCGATTCGAGGGCGTTCCGATGTTGTTGAATCAATGGATGCATGCTCGAGCCTCCTGCCAGCATACGATACGACAGTCACGCCCGAAGCGCAGCCACAAGGCAATGCTCGGGTGAGGCGCCGTTTGGTCCGCTGAGAGGGGGCGCGCTTCGCTAGCGGTCTTACTGTGGGTAGGGGGTCGTTGGTCAAGGGTAGGGGACAACAGCAGGGATTGAGACCGAAAATAAATCTGTCCCCGTTCTGCCAGGGCCGCGTGCGCCTGGACTTCATCATCCCGTCGCGCGGGTTGATCGGCTTCCAGACCGAGTTCATGACCGCGACCTCCGGCACCGGCATCCTGCACCACATCTTTGATCACTACGGCCCGTACCAGCCCGGTTCGGTCGCCTCGCGCCAGAACGGCGTGCTGATCGCCAACGCCACCGGCAAGGCGCTGGGCTTTGCCCTGTTTAACCTGCAGGATCGCGGCAAGATGTTCATCGGCCCCGGCGAAGAGGTCTACGAGGGCATGGTCATCGGGCTGCACTCGCGCGAAAACGACCTGGTCGTGAACGCGCTCAAGGCCAAGCAGCTCACCAACGTCCGCGCCGCCGGGACCGACGAGAACATCCAGCTGACTCCGCCGATCCGCATGACACTGGAGCAGGCCATCGAGTTCATCGACGACGACGAGCTGGTCGAGGTGACCCCGGAAAACCTCCGCATCCGCAAGAAGTTCCTGCTGGAGCACGAACGCAAGAAGGCCTCCCGCGCCGCCTCGGCGTAAGGCCGACGCCAACGCCCCGCCAGTGGGCAAGGCAGACAGAAGCGCCCGGTCGGATCATCCGCCGGGCGTTTTTTTGTGTGTGTTGCCAGCGTGCGTCTTGCAGAGCACGTGGAGGTGGCAATCTCTGACCCTGCCACTTCCCTTGTTCTATTGGCTAAATCCAGGGCAGGTTACATCACTTTGATCACACCAGAGACGGTAGAATTCCCCTGCGTTATCGGCAAGGGGGGCTCCGTCTGTTGCGGTATCCCATCCCAGGGACTCGACAATTTCGTCGTTCGCTTCCTCGAGCGCACCCTTTGCGTCGTCAATGTCACGTTCTCCAGTGATTCGCGCAAAGACAAAGTGCTGCCCGAAATCGATGAGTTGGTCCTGATCGTCGAAATAGTCCGCGTACTCCGCGTTCGGTCCACCCGTGCCACCCCGTCTAACCATCTCGGGAGGGACGCTGTCGCTGGCGTCGAACTCTGGCGGTAGCCACGTGGGGCGGTTACCGTTGACGGAGTCGCGCTCGACGAGGGCCTGCACCAGCGGGTGGGTCATCCCGAGCTCTGCGCGCTGCCATATCCCGCTGCCCCGGAAGGCCCGGCGGATCGAGACGGACGGTTCGGTGACTCGGGGTTCGTTATCCCCCGAATCTGCGAGGTCGAACTCGGGGTCGCCCACTGCGATTGCGCCACTTTGGTCGGACACGTCAATTTGAGAGTCGCGGACGGCGATATTGCCGAACCATCCCCGTCCCACGTAGCATCGATAAAAGAACGTCTCGGGTTCGAATTCAGGGATGTCGTTGTTTACGCAATAGCCGGAATCGGAGACGCGGGCACGCAGAGTATCGAATTGATCGTCGTCAAATAGACGGATTACCAACCCCGAGATCGTGCTGAATCCCAGAGAAAGGTCGGTTTCGAGAAGAACGGTCTCGGTCCCGTCCGTGTCAATGCGGACCAGTTGGCGACGATCATCATCTGCGCGCATCTCCATCCGTCCAAACCCTCGGTCATCAGGCAGCTCGGCCAGCGTCGTTGCGTCTGACGGGTCAATTGGGTCCCCGCCAGTGCGGGCGTCACCGGAGGGCGATGCGATATTCTGGCCGCCGGGGAGGCGTCCCCGCGCCTGGTTAAGGCTCAGAAGGGGGTCGGTCCAGTAGAGTACGCTCGCGACTTGAACGCTCTGTTCTTCATCTCTCGCGTTGTCCCAGAATGCTGTCAGCTCGATTGTGGTGGTGCCATCGAGGGAGTTGATGGTTCCTTCGTCAAGCTCAAAACGAAAATTTGCATTGGTCCCGGTGAAGCCTTCGGTCAATGCATCCTTCGCAAGGTTGAAATCTGTCTCCGTGAGGGAATCACGCATGTTGTCGATGCGGGACTCCATGACCTGGACGGCTTCTGCCCGGGCCTTGGAGTCTGCCGTCGAGACCATCAGGTCCCCGTACAGCTTGGACAACGCAAGGATTCCGAGGCCGATCACCGCCAAGGCAATTAGTGCCTCGATCAACGTGATTCCGAACGTGCGCTGTTTAGGGTGAGACATCATCTTTGAACCTCTGTACGCGAAGCGTGACGGGGCTGTCGTTGGATGCAGGCGGGCGGTGGTGCTTGCTTTAGTCAACGCCATGGGTCCAGTCGCGCCAGCTTCCAGATACCAGAGAGCGTGCCCCTACGCTGCCCGCACCGCCAGCTGCGATCGGATCAAAGTAGAAGAAGGGTGTACCGGAGACCTCTGCGTCGTCAGGTACGTCCGTACGCCCCTGGACAATGGCGGCACCAAAGAACCGGGGATTGCCTCGCGCGATAAGGTCGCCAGTAATGTAGAGAATGCCGTGAAAGTCTTGGAAATTACCCGTTGTCCTGAGGTCACCTTCCACAACTAGCAGTACGGGGTTTTCGCGGCTACCCAAGGTCCCAGTCAGTTCGGCATCGCCTTCGATCCAGATCGTCTGGCCCCATTCGCTTGCATCAAATTCGAATCGGTCTCCGTTTGACTCGAGGACATTTTCGATTTGGTTTTCCTTGTATGACTCCATGCTGGAGCCCATGAATGATTCGAAGAACTCATCTCCGGTGACGCCAAAGTTGTCGTCTCGGTCGATGACATCAAGGCCCAGCAGGTCACCGCGAGACTCCTGGACATAAGTCCCGTCCCCGTCCAGAGGGACTGGGTCTGGGTTGGCTGGGTCCGTGGAAGGGCGGGATTCGCCCTCGCGCAAGAGGAAACTGTTACCTGTACCACCACCGCTGATGTTGATTTCACCACCGGAGCGGATGGTGGTGTCCGTGTAGGCGTTGTAAACCGCAGCTGTACCGGAGATTGCGAGGCCTCCTCGTGTCACGAGGGGGTTGTCAGGTGGATTCGCGATTGATGGACCGGCCTGTACGCCGACCAGTATCGCCTTCCGTCCGGCTCGGTCATCGCTCCAGCCGCAAGAAAGGGCCACGGCATTCCGGATGTTTGTTTCTTCGTCAGCGCTGGTGAGCAGCAAAGGGTCGCCGGAAGCAGAGTTTAGGTTGGCCACGGCTTGAGCAAAGGCGTCCGGAGTATTGCCGCAGATTGCATCCGCGGTGCCGAAGGCTTCACTCGCAGCCGTAGGCGCAAGGAAGGCCGCTCGGGCCGCGTATCGGTCTGTCTCCAGCGTGAGGAACGAATCTCCATTGTCTTCCCAGCCCGGGGGGCGGTTGTTCTCCGCTGCGTAGGCCAGTGCTGCTTCCAGTCCCGCCTGCGCGGCGTTGTTGGTCTGTTTCATGCGCAATTCGTTGGCTGACATGCGCTGTTCGAGAATGGCGGTCTGCGAGGCGAAGATGATCACCAGGGTGATGGCGACCAGGATGATCACCGTGATCAACAGGGTCGCAAGGCCTTTCTGGTGGCCTCTGCGCGGTAACCTGGAAAAATACGATGTCATGCAGTTGCTCCGTTGTAGCGGGTCAGTCGTCGCTACCATTAAAGATTCGCGCGTTGCGGACTCCGACGGTCAGGCTGGTATCTCGGTCGTCGCTGTCAGTGAACGAGACCCGTGTGTCGGGCTCGTCGGCGTGCTGCGCTTCCAGCTGGATGGTTACGCGTCGGTTCTCGAAGTAAAAATCTTCGTCGCCGCCGTTGTCGGGGCAAAGGCCGGCTGTCTCGGTGGCGTTCCCGTCTGCGTTTAGGTGCAGGCAGGACGACCGGTCAAGCGAGAAGTCGAGCAGGGTGACGTTAGTTGTTGTCGGGTCTGTGAGGGTTTCCCAGCCGTCATTCTGGTCACATGATCCGGTTGACTCGATCTGGCCGGTCAGCATCTGAATCGAATTCCCTGCCAGGCGGTAGCCGAACACGTACTGTTCGTCGATCTCGTCCAGTGCCTGCAACGGATCCTCGATGATGTAGCCGTAAGTTGGGTCGTAGCTGAGCAGGATGCAGCTGCCGCCTTCGTGAATTGCCAGGTTCAGGTCCGAGGCCATGAAGGGGTTTCTCGGAAGCGCATCGGATTCTTCGTCGAACTCAATGCGGTCGGGGTGCGAATAGCCCGTGCGACGGATGTCGTTGGCCATTAGATCCAGCGCAATGCGCGTTTCCTGCGTAAGCCGGGCTTCCTGGGTGACGAAGGTGGCGCCCCGTATGGCCGTGATGTATAGGGCAATCACCGCGGCGATCACGATCGTTCCGACCAGGATCCCGATCATCAGCTCGATGAGCGTGAAGCCCCCAGCGCCGTTGCGGCGGCGCGAAGGAATCGGCGCAGTGTTTCTAGCTCGGTTCAGCATTCGCTATACGCCCCCATGGCACGGTTGGTTCCGCAGGCGCGAGGACGTCCGATCGGATTGATCTGGACCTGCATCCCAAAGTTGTTTGGCGATGACGTGAAGAGGAGATCGGACCGGTCGCCCTGCACGGTGCCGCGCACGTGATTGAAGGTGACGGTCTGTTCGCCCGTCATCGAGACGTTGCGGTAATCATCCGAGCTGGTCGTGCGCAGCACTGCGTCCTCGTCACCTGCCATCACGATGGTGCATGCGTTCGCGGCGGCCGGGTCCTCGACCGTGCAATCGCAGGCGGGTGTGCTTGTTATGCCGTGACACCAGGCGTCGCCGTCCACCTGGCTCACGAAGCGGATATCGCGCCCCTGCTTGATGGCCTCGGTGCGGGCCATCTGGATCTGGTCGAGGGCGCTTTCGGCGGCGCCGATCACGCGGCGCTGTTCGGCGAGGTTGAAGGCCGGGGCGGCCAGCGTGACCAGGATCACCAGCACGGCGATGGTGATCATGAGTTCGATCAGGGTGAAGCCGAAGGGTTTTTGCGGTGCGGCCATGCGCGGTCCCCGGGCAGGAGGAAGGGAGGTCTCGACTCCCATTATACGGTTTGGGGTATCTTGGGCATGTCGTCTGGCTACCGCTCGTGGTGCGAATGCTTCCACTCGCGATATTGGTGGGGCTTACCGCTGGGCGATTGTGGTGGAATCAGATTTGACGAAAACGGAAGTGTCCGAGGGGATGGAACGATGAAGGCAGCAAACACGAAGGCGCGGGGTTTCACCCTGATCGAGCTGATGATCGTGGTCGCGGTCGTGGCCATCCTGGCGGCAATCGCATATCCGTCATACCAGAACTACATCCTCAAGTCGCAGCGTGCCGATGCGCATGATTCGCTGCTGCGAATTCAGATGGAGCAGGAGCGCTGGCGGGCAAACAACCCGGCCTACACCGGAGACCTTTCGGACCTGGGTCTGACCGCCGAATCGGACGATGGGCATTACCAGCTGGCGATATCCAACGAGTCGGGATCGAGCTTTACCGCGACTGCCACCGCCCAGGGGCGCCAGGCGAATGACTCCAATTGTCAGAGCATTACGCTCGTGGTTACCGGAGGGAACGCGGACCGGGATGGAACCCCGGGTGGCGATGATTGCTGGTGATCCGTCCGTTCCTGACCGAACCTTTTTCGTGGGCTGAGGACAACGCTAATCAGGACAGCTCTTCGATGGCTCGCTCCGCGGCCGCCCGATGCTGCTGACGATGACGCGTCGGCCTTCGTGACCGTTGCCGCAAACGGTAAAGCTGCCCATCTGCAATGCGCCGCTCGTGCGCCGGGTTGTCCCCCGGGCTACGTAGGACACGTAGTCCCGGACCGGGGTGTTCCCCTTTATAGAGAGCAAGTCCTGTAGCCCTGGATTCGCGTGTCCGATGAGAGGGTCCTCATCGGAGCGCTCGCCCGAGTGTTCCGGGTCGGCAAACCAGATCCAGCCGTAGGCCCAGTCGCCGTCTTCGCGGCAGGTCTCGCCGTCGCTGGACGGGCAAAGGGTGACCCGCTCGTTGCGCTTGATCGCCTCGCTGCGTGCAAGATGCATGGCGTTGAGCAGGCTGTTGGTGGCGCCGATGACGCGTTGACGCTCGAGCATCTGGCCGAAGCCAGGGGCGGCGAGCATGGCCAGGATGGCGAGCACGCCCAGCGCGACCATCAGCTCGATGGCCGTGATTCCTTTGCAAGTCTGCATCGTCGTCTCCTCCCTGAGATCGCGTGCATGCGAGAGCATAGACGAGCGCGGCGCCTGGGGCCACGAGCCCGTTCGGGTGGTGCTGGAACGTTGCCGGCGACAGGTTGCCTACAAGTCAGAGGTCCGGGCAGGCATGCGGGCGGTGGTTCTGACTGGATGCTGCGGATGCGGCAGGAGATTGCTTCGCTTTGCTCGCAATGACGGGCCAGGGGCTCCGTAATGACGCGGCGTGGCAGGTGCGCGGAAATTGAAGGTGCTGGAGGTGAGCAGGCTCATGGTGAAGGACGTGCAGCGGATGGATCAGGCGGATCTGCTGGATCTGCAGCAGCAGGCGGCGCGCCAGGTGGGCGGATCGGTTGGCTTTCGTGACGAGGCGCGCTCCGGCGTGCCGACGCCGGAGCTGCAGGTGATTCCGGCCGGGGAGTTCGAGATGGGTTCGGATGCCTCGGAGTATGGTCATCAGCCGCATGAGGCACCGCGGCGCTTCGTGGCGCTGGAGCGACCGTTTGCGCTGGGGCGCTATCAAGTCACCCGCGAGGAGTGGGAGGCCTTCCAGGCCGCGACCGGCTGGGAACCCTGGGAGTGGCTGGTGTGGCCCAGCACCCCGCGCATGCCGATCTTCAACATCAAGCCGGACAGCATCCAGCAGTATCTCGACTGGCTGAGCGAGGAGACGGGCAAGCGCTATCGTCTGCCGACCGAGGCGGAGTGGGAATACGCCTGTCGGGCGGGCACGCGCACGCCGTTCGCCTTTGGCGAGGTGGTGGGGTGCCGCGACGTGCACTTCAATTCGCTGTTTCCGTACGAGGAGCGGCGCCAGCGGCGCAGGTGGTATATCCCGGCGTGTTTCCCGTTGTCGCGCCCGCTGGATGTGGGCAGCTTCCAGCCGAACCTCTGGGGGCTGTACGACATGCACGGGAACGTGCAGGAATTCACCTCCACCCCCTGGCACGACGGACACCAGTCGCTGCCGCGTGACGGCGTCTATCGCCGAGACCCGGAAAACGAGTGGGTGGTGACCAAGGGCGGCTCCTGGTTCGATGCCGCCGTGAACACGCGCAGCGCCGCCCGGCGCCGCCGCAACATCGACGAGATGGACACCAACCTGGGCTTCCGCGTCCTGCGGGAGTTGGACGCTTGAGGCGTACCGGGCGAGGTCGCGGTGCAGGGTGAGCCGCTGGGTGGGCTGTTGCGGGCGTGATGCGTTTCGCTTCGCTCAACAGCATCCTACGCGGGGCTCGCTGGACGTAGGGTGCACCGAGCGAAGCGAACTGCACCGATCCGTTATTCGGGTCGGAACAGGTGGATCTCCAAACCCTCAATGTGCCGATAGTGCCGATCGTTGGCCGTGACGAGTGGCAGGCCCAGCTGTGTGGCGGTCGCCGCGATCAGCGCATCGGCCATCTGCATGTTGTGGCTGAGGGCGTAGGTCTCGACAAGGAAGGTTGCGCGGTTCGAGATGGCTTCGCTTGCCGGTTGGATGCGGGCGTCCCAGTACTGGATGGCTTGGCGCAGCGCGCGGAATTCGGTCTGGTCGCGCAGGCCCTGGATGAGCTCCATGTAGGTGACGGCGGACACCGTGAATCCGGGCGAGCGGTCGAGCCATTCGCCGGCTTTCTGATTCCCGCGCAGATTCCAGATCAGGACATCCGTGTCCACTAGCATTACTTGAAGTTTCTCGGTTGCCGGATTCGTCGGACGTGTTCGTCAACCGAGCCTTGCTGGTCCCGCCAGATTCCAAACAGAGGATTATGGGCGGCGCGTGCTTGCGGGGCCGCGGCGCTCCGGTATGGGACCAATTTGGCGCGCAAGCGGCCTCGATACGTGATCTCGATCTCCTCGCCCCGGTCCACGGCGGCGAGCAGTTCGCGGCTGTGCAGGCGCATGTCCTTGGTGGTGGCTTCCATGGCGGCCTCCCTTGGTTACACTTTGAAGTGTAACTTGTGCGCGTTGGGGGTCAAGAAGCTGGGTTGCTGGCCACGGCCATTTTGATGCGTTTCGCTGTGCTCAACAGCATCCTACGCGGGGCTGGCTGGGTGTAGGGTGCACTGAGCGAAGCGAACAGCACCGTTCGCTTGGTTGCGAACGGTGGCGCGCCCGATGGTTCCGGTCAGTAGTGGTAGCGGAGCTGCGCAATCAGCAGGGTATTGTTGTCCACCTTGTAGACGATGCGGTGTTCGCTATCGATCCGGCGGGACCAGTAGCCGGCAAGGTTGTGCTTGAGCGGTTCGGGTTTCCCGATGCCCGTGAACGGGTCGCGCTGGATGGCCTTGATTAGCTCGTTCACGCGGCGAAGCGTTTTCTTGTCGTGTCGTTGCCAGTAGAGATAGTCCTCCCAGGCAAGTTCAGCAAAGAGCAGCCTCACTCCTCCAGGCTCCGCTCCTTGCCCCCTCCCTTTTCCAGTTCGGCGACCGATGCCAGCAGGCGTCGAGCATTCTCTGGCGCCCGAAGCAGGTAGGCCGTTTCCTGCAGGGCCTCAAAGTCTTCCAGTGACATCATGACCACGGAGGGCGCCTTGTTGCGGGTGATGATGATCGTGGAGTGATCCTCGCAGACCTTTTCCATCGTCTTGGCCAGATTACTCCGGGCTGCGGTGTAGCTAATGGCGTCCATGGGGTACCTCTGGGAGGTTGGGGGTGTACATGTACAGAATAATGTACATAAAGGGGCGGGTAGCCGCAAGCCAGTTGGTCCAGTGATCGTGGCGTAGTGGGGGGTATGGGCCGGGGAAGGCGGGAGCGATGCGTTTCGCTGTGCTCAACAGCATCCTACGCGGGGCTGGCTGGGTGTAGGGTGCACTGAGCGAAGCGAGCTGCGCCATTGGTTTGCTGCTTACCGTTAAGCGTTATATTCATGTGCACATGATCAAGAGCTTTCGGTGTAGGGAAACCTGGGCGCTGTTCGAAACGGGCAGGAGTCGACGCTGGTCGAGCGTCCGAATGATCGCGGAACGCAAGCTGATTCAGCTTCAAGCGGCGGAGAAGCTGCAGGATTTGCGGTCACCGCCGGGGAACCGGCTGGAGGCCTTCTCAGGCGACCGTGCGGGACAGCACAGCATTCGCATCAACGCCCAGTGGCGCATTTGTTTCCGGTGGACGGACGAGGGTGCCGAGGACGTGGAGATCGTCGATTACCACTGAAGGGTTCCCGAAGGAGGTTAGACCATGACTACAAACGGTATGCGGCCCATCCATCCAGGCGAGGTCCTGCGCGAGGAGTTTCTTGCTCCGCTAGGGCTTAGTGTGAACGCGCTTGCCGGGGCATTGCACGTGCCGACGACGCGCATGAATGACATTGTGCGCGAGCGCCGGGGCGTCTCCGCCGACACGGCTATGAGGCTGGCGCGTTATTTCGGTACTTCCGAGCGTTTCTGGCTGAACCTCCAGGTTGAATACGAATTGCGGCGTGCCCAGATCGAACTCGCCGACCGCGTGCGTAGCGAGATCGAACCCCGCGCCGCGTGATCACGGTTGGACGTAGGGTGCACTGAGCGAAGCGAACTGCACCGTGTCGGGCGGTGCCGCTACAGCCAGCGGGCGAGCCAGAGGCGCAGGCGCAGTTCGAGCGGCGGGGCGTAGCCCTGCTTGCGGAAGACGATTTCGCCGTCGGGGTTGATGATGAAGCTGGCCGGGACGCCGCGCACGTTGTAGCGTGCGGCGAGGGCGCCCTCCGGGTCGTTGATCACGGCCAGTTCGCGCTCGCGTTCGTTCAGGTGGTCGAGCACCTCTTCCTTGACGCCGGACTGCATGGCGACTGTCAGCACCGGGTGGCCTTGCGACAGGCGCACGATCTCGCCTTCCTCCAGGCGGCAGATCGGGCACCAGGTGGCCCAGAAGTGCAGCAGCATGGGTTCGTCCGCGTAGTCCGCGAGCGAAACGGGCGTTCCATCCAGAAGATGGGCCTCGAATTGAGGCGCCGGGCCCTCGACCATGTCGCGCGCCATCCAGGCGCGCACCGCCAGGAAGATCACCAGCGCGAGCCCGATCTGGATGCCCCAGCTGAGCGCGCGGCGGCGCCGCGAGGGCTTGGGGCGTTTCGGCGTTTCTGGCGGGGTCTCGGTCAACGGATCATCTCGGCTTGTCCAGGGCGTGCGCGGGTGCCGCGGGTCTTCGGGCCCTTGCGCACGGCGATGCGTACCAGTTCGTCCTCGTCTTTCATCAGGCGTTCCCTTTGTGCCTCGGTCAACAGCGGATTGCGCGCGACGAAGTAGCGCAGGTTGGGGTCGCGGTCATTTACGCAGGCCTCCACCTGGTCCGGGGTCAGGTCCGGGCGCTTGGCGCAGTTGAGGCGCACGGTCTGGTTCGGGTCGGCCAGTAGGAGGACGACCTCTTCCGGCGTCAGGTCCATGCGCCGCGAGAAATACGCCTTCACCTGGGCGTGCTGGTCGCGTACCAGTAGCGGGCGCCACTGGTCCGCGAGGTCCGCGGACAGGGCCAGGTCCATGCGTTCCTCGAACGTCATCGCCTTGTATTGCTGCTTCAGCTCGGTCATGGCCGCAACATTATAGGCGGGCCGGTTGGGATGCGCCGATACGACCCCACAATGTGCAGGAACGACAGCGGCCTGGGGCCTGTCGTACTATTAGAAGACGATGATCTACCCCGGATCCTGGGGTGAGAGGGCAGATGAACGCACCGGTGGCCGAAAAACCGATCTTCCACGTGCCGCGCACGGACCATGTGACGGCCTCGCTGCACGCGTTGACCGACACCCAGCGCGACGAGCTGGTGCGCCGCATCAAGCGCTTGCTGATCGAGCGCAACGCGGTGCTGGTTGCGCATTACTACGTGGACGAATCCCTGCAACGCCTGGCGGACGAGACCGGCGGTTGCGTGTCCGACTCCCTGGAGATGGCGCGCTTCGGCAAGGAGCACCCCGCGGAGACACTGGTGGTCGCCGGCGTGCGCTTCATGGGCGAGACGGCCAAGATCCTGAGTCCCGAGAAACGCGTCCTGATGCCGACGCTGGAGGCCGAGTGCTCGCTGGATCTGGGCTGCCCGGCGGACGAGTTCGCGAAGTTCCGCGCGCAGTATCCGGACCACACCGTGGTCGTGTATTCGAATACCTCGGTGGACGTGAAGGCGCAGGCCGATTACGTCGTCACCTCCAGCATCGCCGTGCCGCTGGTCGAGCACCTGCGCGACCAGGGCAAGAAGGTGCTCTGGGCCCCGGACAAGCACCTGGGCGATTACATTCGCCGTACTACCGGCGCCGACATGGTGCTGTGGGACGGCTCCTGCGTAGTGCATGACGAGTTCCGTTCCTGGGCGCTGGAAGACCTGCGCGGGCGCCATCCCGGCGCCGCCGTGCTGGTCCACCCGGAATCCCCGCGCGAGGTGATCCACCAGGCGGATGTGGTGGGGTCCACCAGCCAGTTGATCGCGGCGGTTAAGGACCGCCCGGAACAGGAATTCATCGTCGCGACGGACAAGGGCATTTTCTACAAGATGCAGCAGGCCGCGCCGGACAAGAAGCTGATCGAGGCGCCCACTGGTGGCCACAGCGCCACCTGCACCAGTTGCGCGCACTGCCCGTGGATGGCGATGAACGACCTGGTCTCGCTGGCCGAGACGCTGGAAGACACCAACGAGCCGGCGAAGAACGAGATCTTCGTCGACGAGACCGCGCGCCAGAAGGCCCTGGTCGCCACCCAGCGCATGCTCGATTTCGCCGCCGAACACCGCAAGGCCACCGAAGGCGACGCCTGAGCACTTTGCCGGGATGACCGACGGGCATTAACAGGACGATGTAATGGGCCAAATGTCTCGCAGGCTGGACCGTACCGCCGTCTTGAAGGCGCTCAGAGATCACCGTGCGTATCTCGAACGCGAATTCGGCGTGTGCGGCCTGGCGCTGTTTGGCTCGCTGGCCCGCGACGAGGCCGGAGAGCAGAGTGACGTCGATATCCTGGTGGGTTACGACGGCCCGGCCTCCGCACAACAGTATTTCGGTGTGCAGTTTTACCTCGAGGATCTTCTGGGGTATCCGGTGGATCTGGTCTCGGAAAAAGCTCTGCGCGCCGAGCTTCGTCCGTTCGTCGAGCGCGAGGCGATCCGTGTCTGAGTCCATGGCCGGGCGCGAGTGGCGTTTCTATCTGGACGACATGATTCGGTTCGCTCGCAAGGCGATGGCCTATACGGATGGTCTTGATCGCGACATGTTCATACGGAATGAGCTCGTCTTCGACGCCGTACTCCGTAACCTCGAGCTGATCGGCGAGGCTGCCAGTCATGTGCCCCCCGAGGTCCGGGAGGCGCATCCGGATATTCCCTGGCGCATGATCGTTGCTACCCGCAATCGGCTGATCCATGCCTATCTGGGTATCGACAGCGACACGATCTGGAATTTGGTGGACGAGCACCTTCCAGATTTGGTCAGCGGTCTCGAGAAAATGCGCCAGGAGTTGTAGGGGCTAGGGTTTTTTGGCCGCCTGTCGGGCTTCGACGTCCGCCGCTAGCTGCGTGGGACATGTGTTCCATAGGTTTCTATCGGTCGTTAAGCCACGCGGCCCACTGCGAGTGGGTGGAGGCGTCCACGCCGGCAGCCTTTGCTTCCTGCTGCAGGTGGGTCTGCAGGTCGGCCATCAGTTCGGAATCCATCAGCTCGGGCTCCAGCGTCAGTTGCGCGTGCAGCGTGCTGTAGACGAGCTTCAGTTCATTCACCGGATAATGCGACCAGTCGAGGTGGGCCATGGTGTCCGTTCTCCATATGGGGTGGGTAATTCGTGTCTCTGAATATAGCTTGGCGTTGACCTCGGTGGCTGGACAAATGGGCTTGCGGGGTATCGGACATGTTTAAGCGGCGGGCGCGCCTGCTGGTGGCGGCCGAGCGGGCCGACGGGCGTGCTGCACGCGTGGCCGAGCTGGCGGCCGCCGACGCGTTCGAGGACTGGATCGAGGTGCGCCCGGCGCGGATCATGGGCGGGGTCACGGCAGAGGATCTGGCGTGGGCCGACCTGCTCGTGGCGGTCGACGCGGCGGCCGCCCGCGCGATGCCCGCCGAACGCCCGGCCACCTGCCGCCCGAAGTACTGGACGCTGCCGGGCGAGACCGGGGCGGCGTTCGACCTGCAGACCCTGGAGGTGCTGCGTTGCATGGTCGGTGGGATGCGCATGCTCGCGCGCGTGGACGCCGAAGACGATGCCTGAGTAGTTCGTCGTGCGCGTCGGGCGGGGCCCTTGCGCTTCGCGAGGTCGTTCTGGATGGCCGCGCCCAATTCTCCGGAATCCTGGCCACAATTCTTGAGTTCCTGCCGTCGATCCGTCTCCTGATCCGTCATCCCGGGAACCGCGTAGCGGTGATCCAGGATCATTGACCCTGCCCGTTCCGGCGAGATCCCGGCTCTACGCTTCGCTTCGGCCGGGATGACGATATCCTCCGTCATTGCGAAGCCCGCGAGGGGGGGCAATACCCATCCGAAACCCCGATGCTTGCCTCGCGGGTGAGGGGGTGGCGTTCGGGCTGTCCGCGGAGGTCGCCACGGCGCGGCGCGCCTCGCGATGACGTGCTCATCAATCCGTTGTGGGGAGGCTCCACCGGGGGCTGAGGTGCTTCTACTCGGGGTGGTAGGGGACGGGTGCGCGGGCGTGGAGCTGGGCCAGGTGGTCTTCGTAGAGCGCCCAGATGCGCGGGGCGATGGCGCCGCGTGAGCCGGGGTAGGTGAGGCGGTCGGGGTTGAAGCTGATCAGGCGCTCGATCTCGGTGCAGCGCAGTTCCTCGTTGATCACGTTGAAGATGAGGATCTGCGTACCCTGGTCGGCGATGGGCAGCAGGGCGCCGATGAGGCCGGTGTCGTTCAGCCCGGGGTCGCTGCGGGCATCGCCCAACTCGGCGGGGGGGCGCACCAGTGTGCCCAACAGCTCCTGATAGGCCTGGTCACAGGCATAGCAGATTTCCGGTGCACGCAGGCCCTGCACGCGCGCACAGGCTTGACGCACCGTTCCGTCTGGCAGCGCCATGCGTTCCGGGGCGACCGGGATGCGGTTGGTCTTGCCGTTCGGAAGCAGGCGCGGGACCGACTCCTGGCAGGAGGGGCAGCGCCATGTTGAGACTCGCGGGCCGTCGATTACGTTATTGGGCGGCATGCGGCGCTCCCCGGAAAATAGATGGGGTCAGTATACGGCGCGGCGAGGGGCTTGTTGGGGATGGCCCGCGGGCGAATGCCCCGGCCAGGATCGGCCGCGGGCAGGGGCATTCGCGGGCAGGCTCGCTCCCACAGGGCGGTTCCCGCAAAGCCTTGTTTGAACAGGAGTGCCCGGTTCAGCCGAAGTAGTCGGGCTCGTTTCCCGGGCGCCACTTGATGTTGCAGCCGAGGCTCGGGTGCTGGGGCTCGGGTGCCGGCTTGCCGGCCAGGAGTGCGTCGCTGGCGGCGCGCAGGTCACGTCCGGTCACCGGGACGTCGGATCCCGGGCGGGTCTCGTCGAACTGGCCGCGATAGTAGAGCTTGCGTTCGGCGTCGAACAGGTAGAAGTCCGGCGTGCAGGCGGCGTGATAGGCCTTGGCGACGGACTGGTCCTCGTCCAGGCAGTAGGGGAAGTTGTAGCCGAAGCGGCGGGCATCGTCCTTCATTTTGTCCGGCGCGTCGTCCGGCACGGCCTGGATGTCGTTGGAGTTGATCGCGATGACCGCGATGCCCTTGGTGGAGTATTCGCGGCCGTAGCGGGCGAACTCGTGACGGATGAGCTGCACGAACGGGCAGTGGTTGCAGATAAAGGCGATGATGTAGCCTTTCGCGTCGGGGAAGCTGTCGAGGCTGATGGTCTCGCCGGAGACGACGTCCGGAAGGGAAAAGCGGGGTGCCTCGGTGCCGAGTTCGATCATCTGCGAGGGGGTGCGGGCCATGACTGCTCCAGTGTTCGGATTTGCGACAATTATACGGCGTTGGCCGGGGGTGCTTGAAACCTTCCGGCCCCGCCAGCACTCTTCGAGATAATACCCTAGCAATGGAGTAAGGAATATGGGCTGGGTGACCGGTGTCGTACAGGAGCGCAAGCAGTGGACGGATCGACTGTTCTCGCTGCGGGTGGATGCCGAGGTTGAGCTGTTCAAGGCCGGGCAGTTCAACCGCCTGCGTCTGGAGATCGGCGGCGAGCCGGTGGCCCGGCCGTATTCCTATGTGAATGCGCCGGGCGAAACGCCGCTGGACTTCTATCTGATCACCGTTCCGGATGGACCGCTGTCCAATCGTCTGGCGCAACTGGGGCCGGGCGACACGGTGGAGCTGATGCCGCGCGCGACCGGCTTTTTCACCCTGGATGAGCTACCGGACAGCCGCGACCTGTGGCTGCTTTCCACGGGCACTGCGCTGGGGCCGTTCCTGTCCATGCTGAAGACCGATACCCCCTGGGAACGCTTCGAGAACATCCGCCTGATCCACGCGGCGCGCAAGGCCGAAGAACTGACCTATCAGGACACGATCCGGCAGTTCCAGGAACGTGATGCGAAGCGGTTCCAGTACATCCCGTTTGTCAGCCGCGAGCCGTTCCCGGGTGGGCTCGAGGGCCGGGTACCGGCCGCGATTGCCGAGGGCCGCCTGGAGCATCACGCGGGCCTGAAGATCACGCCGGAGCACTCCCAGGTCATGCTGTGCGGCAACCCGGACATGGTGAAGGACACCGCCGCGATCCTGCGCGAGCGCGGGCTGGAGAAGAACCGCCGACGCAAGCCGGGGCAGATCACGACCGAGAACTACTGGTAGGTCCCCGGATATGTAGGAGCGTGCTTGCACGCGAAGCCCCTGCTCACTTCCGACTTTGGCAGGGGCTTCGCGTGCAAGCACGCTCCTACGAGTATCAAGCCCCCGGGGCGGGCCCTGGCGCTAGTCCAGCAGGTTCGCCGACCAGGCGCGGATCAGGCCGGCGACATAGCGGGTGTGTTCCGGGCGCGAGAGCAGGTGGTCGGTCTGGTGCAGGGCGACGAAGCTCTTCGGGTGATGGGCCTGCTGGAAAATCTTGCGGGCGTGGTCGACGCTGACCACGGTGTCGCCCGGTGCATGCAGCAGCAGGAGTGGCTGCTCCAGGGTCTCCAGTGCGGCATCCAGGGTCGGCTCCTCGATCGACTCGATAAAGGCATGGCCGATTTCCACCGGCCGCCCGCCGATGCTGATGCGGGCCGAACCCTCGCGCCGAATCTCCTCCGCGGTATCGCCGAACAGGTGGGCGACATGGCCGGGGCGGCTGGGGGCGGCGATGGTCACGATGCCGTCCAGTGACTCGCGCTGCGCCCCCACATAGATCGCCATGGCGCCGCCGAAGCTATGGCCGATCAGCAGGTTGGTATGCCGCCCCGTGTAGGTCTCCAGCGCCTCGATGGCGGAGTGCAGATCCTCACAGTAGGTCGCAAGCGTGCTGTCGCGAAACTCCCCTTCGGAGTCGCCCAGCCCCATGAAGTCGAAGCGCAGGGTGGCGATGCCTTCCGCGGCGAGCGCGCGTGCAAGCCGCACCGTGGCAGGAAAGTCCTTGGAGCAGGCGAAACAGTGGGCAATGCAGGCCTGGCCGCGGAGGGCATCGGGCTCGGGCGCGACGATCACGCCGCCGAGGCGGGCGCCGCGCGGGGTCTGAATGGTCAGCGGCGTGTTGTGGGTCGCCATCGGGTGGTCTCCGGGTGTCCTGATTAGCAACCAGCTTCAGCCGATTGCAGGGAATATTTGCCCACTGGTTGGCTCCCTTCTGCCGCGGCAGGGTGCCGTTGAGCGCAGCGAAACGCACTATTTCCCGCGTCGCGCCAGTCCCTTGATGGGATTCGCTGCGCTCATCCCATCCTACGACCCGGCGGCTGGCTGAACGACATTGCTAGTCAGGCTGGGTGTTAGGGAAGCACTGGTTATGGTGGTCCCACCGGGGGCGGTCTGCGATCATACGGGTTTGATGATCCGAATGGCCACGCGGGGTGTCTCCCGGTATACGGCCACCACTTCACGGGACCACTGGGGGACGGCTTGGAAACCGAGAGTCAGATTCGCGCACGCCTGGCCGAGCTGGAGGCCGAGCACCGGGCTCTGGATTCCGCGATCGGCGTGATGCACGAGCAGGCCGCACCGGACAATTTCGCCATCCAGCGCCTGAAGAAGCGCAAGCTGCAGTTGAAGGACTCTATCCAGCGCCTGCGCAGCCGCCTGATCCCCGACCTCAACGCCTGACGCGCCTTTGTTTACCACGAAGCGGATGAAGAAGGGCAAGGTTTTTAGGCGGTTGTCAGGCGAGTAGGATGCGTTGAGCCATGCGAAACGCATCAGGGGCCGGCCGTTCCGCAGAGCCGATGCGATTCGCTGCGCTCATCCGCATCCTACCCTTTTTGCACACCATCCCCGGTTTTCTCCGTGACCTCCGTGTCCTCTGTGGTTCAAACGCCTTTGGCCCTTCTTCGTGCCTTCGTGCGCTTCATGTTGACCAACAACAAAAAACGGCGCCCGGAGGCGCCGTTTGAGTGTGTTCCATAGTGGAACGCTGGAGCTTAGCCCCAGATGTCGCTGGTGATGCCGTTGTACCAGGCGCGGGTGTATTCCGCCTCGCGGCGACGGAAGCTGGTGCTGGCACCCGACGGGCTGACCCCACCGGCACCGGATACCCCGGCCATCGCACCGTCCTGGTACTGGTAGACCGCGGCTACGCTGACCGCGTAATCGGGGGTCACCAGGCTGTAGCAGGTGTTGGCGGACGACGGGTTGATGGGCTCCTGCCCCGCCAGTTCGCGGACGATGGCGGCCGCCACGATCTTGCCCTGGTTGTTGGCCGAGTGGCCGGACTTCGGCATGGCGCCCGCCACGCTGGCATCCCCCAGGACGTAGATGTTGTCGTCCATCTCCGACTTGAAGGTCAGCTGGTCGACCGGCACCCAACCGGCGTCGTCGGTCAGGCCGACGTCATGGGCGATCTGACCGGCGTGCTGGGCCGGGATGAAGTTCAGCACGTCGGCGCGGACGCGTTCGAAGCCGCTGTCGGCCAGTACGGTCATGTTGGAGACGTCGATCTCCTCGGCGCGCCCGCCCGATGAGCCGGCCCGCCACTCGATCATGTCGCCATAATGCTCGGCCCAGCCTTCCTCGAACAGGCCCTGCTTGGAGAAGCCATCCTTCGGGTCGAGGATGATGATCTTGGAACGTGGCTTCTCCTGCTTGAAGTAGTTCGCGACCAGCGATACCCGTTCGTACGGCCCCGGCGGGCAGCGGAACGGGTTGGGCGGGGCGACCATGACGAATACGCCGCCGTTCGGCATGTCCTGCAGCTGGGAGCGCAGCAGTTCGGTCTGCGAACCGGCCTTCCAGGCATGCGGGATGCGCTCGGCATCGGACTCGGAGATGCCCGGCATGTCGTCGTAGCGGAAGTCGATGCCCGGTGACATCACGAGCTTGTCGTAGCTCACGCGGTCGCCTCCGCTCAGGCGCACGCTGCGCGCATCGGCGTCCACCGCGGTGACGCGGTCCTCGATGATCTCGATGCCGTATTCATCGCGCAGGGTGTCGTAGCCCTGGGCGATGTCGTCCATGCCGGCGAAGCCGCCGATCACCCAGTTACTGCCGTAGCAGGTGTAGTAGGTGGCGTTGGGCTCGATCAGCGTTACGCGCATGTCGGGCGAGAACTGCTTGATGTATTTCGCGGTGGTCGCGCCGCCGGAGCCGCCGCCGACGACCACGATGTGGGCCTTTTCGGCCCCGCGCATGCCATTGGCGGCACAGCCGATACCGGTGAGGGCCGCGGCGCTGCTGATGCCCGCGACCTTCAGGAAATTACGTCGATTAAAGTCATGCATGATTCGTTTCCCCCTGATCAGAAGCGGCTGAAGTAGCCGGCCATCGATTCGATTTCCTCGTCGGTGTAGCCCTTGGCGTGACGATCCATGATCGTCGCGTCGCGGTCACCGTCGCGGAATGCCTTCATTTGGCTCTCGATGACTTCAGCGGGAATGCGGTTCAGTTCCGGTACGCCGTCGTCTGCAGCGGCTGCGTTGTGGCAGGCCTTGCAGGACGCGGCCATCAGCTGGCCCCGGGTGATTTCGTCGTCGGCAAGGGCCTGGGTAGCAGTGCCCGCCATCGCCAGCGAGGCGGCAAGCCCCACCAGGTACAAGTGCGATTTCTTCATTGAAACGGACTCCTCCGTAAGAAGTGGCTTTTAGCGAGCGACAGCTGTGAAGTACTGTCTTCATCCTTTGGCCCGGTGTGAAGATCCGGGTTGTGATTACGCCACCGGGTTCGAGCCCGGTAGTTGCGCCTGATCGCGAAAACCAACGATCATGAACCTCGTATAGCACAGAAAAAACGCCTTTTCGATGCATTGCAAAGGCATATGCCGCCAGGAGGAGTGCCATGACAGGAGAACGACGTCGTCATCCAAGGATCCCGATGACGGTCGAGGTCGTGGCCGAGTGCGAGAGCGGGGATACGGTCACCCTGACCACGAACGATATCTCCGGCGGGGGGGCCTTCCTCGAGTGGGAAGACCCGGAAAATGCCTGCGTGGGGCACCTGATGAAGCTCGCCTCGGACGACGAACTGATGCTGCAGGTATTCGGCATGCTGGGGGATGGCGGCGCGGCGCCGCGGGTCAAGGCCCAGGTGGTGCGGGTGATGGACGGGGGTATTGCGGTGCGCTTTGACCCCGAAGAGCTGGAATAGCCACCGGGAACCGGCGTTACGCCTCGCGCTCGATCTGTTCCAGCCCAGCGGCCCATTCGTCGGCGATCAGCGGATTGGTCAGCAGCCAGTTCACGGTGTCCGGGCTCCAGTCATCCTGCGCCTCTTGCAGGGCGCTCTCCCAGTCTGCTGCCGTGTAATCCCCGCGCCCCAGGGTGCTGAGGGCCTGCAGCTCCGCCTGTTGGTCCGGACCCAGGTCGCGCAGCGTGCCCTCCAGTTCCTGCAGGGTCAGGTCGCTGGCGTGATCAGCCAGGATCTGCATCGCCCAGTCATTATCGCTACCCTCGCTTCCGGTATCCGGGAAGACCACATCCTCTTTGGCATGGAATTCCCGTGCGGCCTGGATTAACCGCTCCATCGTCTCGCCGGTGATGCCGAGGGAGATGGCCATCTAGTGGGCCGGCGTCCGTTCCTGGGCCAGGACCCAGGGGGCGGCCACGATCGCGGTGAAGATCGGGTCGTTCGCGGCCCAGCGGCGGGCATCGTCATCCGAGGCCCGCGCGACCTGGTCGTTGGCCAGCCATTCGCTGACCTGGTGGGTCGCATCGTCGCGGATGGCGCGGGCGACCTCGATCAGATCCAGCTCCGGCGCCACGCGGATCACCACGCCGCGCGCGAAATGCGGCATCAGGTCTTTCCACGGCAGCGGGCCGGCCTGTTCTTCCAGTGGGACTTCGGGTTGTTCGGCAGTGGCGTCGTGCATGACGGTTCCAGTCGGTTTCAGATATCGTTCAGGCTAGGCCGATACCCTTGTATCTTCAACATCTGCCCACGCACGCGTCCGGAGAATGCACCGATATGCGACCCACGCCGGATCTCCAGCCCGGATACCGCGGGCGGGACCTGACGCGGCCCCGCGCGGGCCACGCACTGGTGCTGGCGACGCTGCTGTTCGTGGCGCTTCCGGCGCAAGGCCAGTTCAACACGGATGACCCCGAGGCCGCCGTCTGGGATCTCGACGAGGCCGTTGCCCAGATCGAGGCGCACTACCCGGGCCGGGTGCTCCACGCGCGCGAGGATGTGAGCCAGTTCGGGGCGCGTCTGTTCATCATCCGTATCCTGACCAACGATCAACAAGTGCGTACCCTCCGGATCGAGGAAGGCACCGAAGTGGAGCTCCCGGAATGAACCTGCGCGTGGTACTGATTGAAGACGACGTCGCGCTGCGCAACCAGATTGGCGAGGAGTTGGACCGCAGTGGCTGCCGCGTGGATACCGCCTCGGACGGCGAGACCGGGCTTTACCTGCTGACCGAGTACCACTGCGACATCGCGGTGGTGGATCTGGGCCTGCCGGGCATGGATGGGCTGGACGTGATCCGCAAGGCGCGCGAGTCCAAGCCGCGCCTGCCGATCCTGATCCTGACCGCGCGCGACCGCTGGCAGGACAAGGTCGAGGGCCTGGAGGCCGGGGCTGACGACTACCTCGCCAAGCCGTTCCACATCGAGGAATTGCTGGCGCGGCTGCGCGCCCTGGCACGCCGCAGCCTGCAGTCGGGCCAGGAGCGGCTGGCGTTCGGGCCGCTGGTGATCGACACCGCGGGTGACGAGGTCTGGCTGAATGGCGAGCCGGTCACCCTGACCACATTCGAATACCGCCTGCTGATGACATTGGTCCGCCAGCCGGGCCGGGTGCTTAGCAAGGATGCGCTGGCGGACTACCTCTACGATCACGACGAGGACCGCGAAAGCAACGTGATCGAGGTCCTGATCGGGCGCCTGCGGCGCAAGCTGGATGCCGACGGCAGCCTGGGATTGATCGAGACCCTGCGCGGACGCGGCTACCGCTTCGCCCGCGAACCCGACGCCGTGCCGGAAAACGAGTCGGACAGCCCTCGATGACCTGCCGCGAGGCTGCCGGGTCCGCATGACAGCGGCCCTGCGCAAGTTGCGTGGGAGTCTGGTCCTGCGCTTGGCGGGGGTCACGGCGATCACCGTGCTGATCTTCTCGTTGCTGACCGCCTGGGTGCTGGAGGCCGCCTTCCGCGACAATGCGGCGGATGCGGTAGAAACCCGCCTCGAGGCGCAAGTCCTGCTGCTGATGGGGCTGGCCGAGGTGGTTGGCCCGGCCGATGTGCGCGTCCCCGAGATGCTCCCCGAGAGCCGTTTGCAGTTGCCAGTCAGCGGTCTGTACGCGCGTATCCTGGGCGAGGAGGGTCAGACCCTGTGGCGCTCGCCGTCCGCGGTCGGCGTCTCCCTGCGCGGCTGGACGGAAGACGACTACTTCAGCTTCAGCCTGCCGGTGCAGTGGGAGCTGGACGGCGGTCAGGTCGGCCTGACCTTCCAGATGCTGGAGGACCGCGAGGCCTTCAGCGAACAGGTCGAGCAGTACCGCACCAGCCTCTGGCAGGGGCTGATGACCATGACCCTCTCCATGATCCTGGTCCTCTCGCTGGCGTTGTGGTTCTGGGGCTTGCGCCCGCTGCGCCAGGTCCGGCGTGACCTCGATGCCCTGCGCCACGGCGACCATGCGCATCTGGCCGGCGATTATCCCACCGAGGTCCGCGCCCTGACCGGCAGCATCAACGACCTGGTCGAGTTCGAACGCGCCCGCCTGGCGCGCCAGCAAAATGCCCTCGCGGATCTGGCTCACAGCCTGAAGACCCCGATCTCCGCCCTGCGCCTGAACCTCGAGAGCGCGCGACCGGATAATGACGACATGCAGCGCCAGGTCGACCGGCTGCAGGGCATCGTCCAGCATCAGCTCAACCAGGCCCAGCGGCTTGGGCCGGCCCCGTTCCAGGCTGCCGAGCCGCTGGGGCCGATCATCGAGCGTACCGGACAGGCATTGGGACGGCTCGCGGCCCAGGAAGGGGTGGCGCTGGAGACCGATCTGGCTGCGGGCTGCGTCCTGCGCATGGACAGCGGGGCGATCTTCGAGCTCCTCGGCAATACCCTGGACAATGCCATCCGCCATGCGACCACGCGGGTGCGCATTACCACTCGCTGCCAGCCCGGCGAGGTGATGCTGATCATCGACGATGACGGCCCCGGCATCCCGCCGGCCGATCGTGCCCGGGTGCTGGAGCGCGGGCAGCGCGCCGATACCCGCGGCGGCCAGGATGACGGCCGCGGTGAGGGTCAGGGGCTCGGTCTCAGCATCATCCACACCCTGGTGACCGACCACGGCGGGACGCTGTTCATCGAGCAGGCCCCGGAGCTCCACGGCGCGCGCATCCGCATGGTGTTTTCCGCGTCCTGAAACCGGTGCGGGCGGGGTCGGGGGTTACTCCATGATGCGTTTCGCGGTGCTCAACGCATCCTACAAAGCTCCGCAACGACACCGCGCGGCTGGACATCGCCCCCGTAGGATGCGTTGAGCACCGCGAAACGCATCAACCAGGGCGTGTCGCGCCCCAAACCCTTCGAAATCAGAGTGTGAGGCCGTCCATCGGCAACGCCGGGGGCTCGCCCAGCACACTGTCGCGCACCAGCGCGGCCGCGCCGCAGGCGAAGGTCCAGCCGAGGTGGCCGGACCCGGTATTGAGGTAAAGGCCGGGTACCGCGGTCGCCCCGAGGATCGGGGTGCCGCGTGCGCTCATCGGGCGCAGGCCGGTCCACGGGGCCATGGTCTCGGCATCCATTCGGTCGGGCAGGCTGGCCAGGGTGCGCCGGCAATGATCCAGTACGCTGGCGGCCCGCTGCGGGTTCAGGCTGCCGTCGCGACCCGCGAACTCCGCGGTGCCGGCCAGGCGCAGGCGATCGCCCAGCGGGGTCATCACGACCTTGTTGGCGTCGTCGATCAGCGGCAGGTGAATCCGGGTTCCGGCGTCCATCGGCAGGGTCAGCGAGTAGCCCTTGACCGGTGCCACGGGCAGCCGGATCCCGAGTGGGCGCAGCAGATCGGGCGCGTGGTAGCCGTTGGCAACGACACAGGCATCCGCGGCGATCGGGCCTTCCGAGGTCTCCAGCGCATCGAGGCGGCCGCGGAAGGTGCGCAGGAGGCGCACCGCCACGCCCGGGCAATAGGTCAGTCCGCGGCGGCGGGCGATGGCCAGCAGGCCCGCGGTAAAGCGGGCGGCATCGCCGATGGCATCGTCGGGAAAGTAGAGCCCGCCGCACAATTGATCGCGCACGGGGGCCAGCGCCGGCTCTTCGGCGATGATGCGTTCCACGGTCCAGTCCTCGAAGCGCACGCCGGCGTCCGCCATGTCCTCGCTGGCGGTGCGATTGCGGGCCTGGCTGGCCGGGTCCTGGAATAGCTTGAGGATGCCGCTGCGGCGGAAGTCGAAGTCCAGCCCCTCGGGTGCCAGCTCGCGCTGCAGGCGGTCGATCTCCTGCAGGGAGAAGGCCGCCAGGCGCGCATTGAGCCGGGTGTGTTCCTCGAAGCGCGCGCGGCGGCTGTTGCCGAGAAAGCGCAGGCCCCAGCCGATCAGCCCCGGTATGGCGTGCGGGCGCACCAGTAGTGGCGAATCGCGGCGCCCGAGATAGCGCAGCAGGTCGAGACCCACGCCCGGGGCGTTCCAGGGTTCGGCATGGCTGGCATGCAGCATGCCGCCATTGGCGAAACTGGATCCGCTGGCCGGCGCCGCAGCGGCGTCCAGCAGCACGACCTCGGCTCCGGCCTCCTGCAGGTACCAGGCTGTGGTGACACCGATCACCCCGGCGCCGATGACCGCTACGCGCATCCGTTGGTCCTTCCGTTGTCGTGGCTCATGTGCCACTGGCCAGTCGTTGGATCAGTGTCGCGTATTCGCGTTCCAGGCGTTTGGGCGAAACCTTCTCGCGGGTGCCCAGTTCCTGGGCGAACTGCGAGACGCGGAATTCCTCGATGCGATAGCGAAAGGCGAGGACGTCCGGGTGGTCCGGGGCGCGGGCGATCAGTTCCTGCGCCTGCTGCCACAGCGGCTCCACGGCGACGCGGCGGGCGCGGTCCTTGTCCGGGGCCTGGCTCAGGCGTTCCAGGCGCTTGTCGATCGCCTCGAGGTAGCGCGGCAGTTCCGGCAGGACATCATGCGGGATGCGCAGCAGGAAATCCGCCGGGACCAGCGCTTCCAGCTGCCCGCGGATGTCGCGCGCGGCCTCGATCCAGGACAGCGGCAGGTCGCCCTGCAGCCGGGTGCGCAGGTCGTGCCAGCGGCGCAGGATCTCGGCGGTCAGGCGCGAGAGCTCCATTACGGTGGGCGAGAACGCCGGCAGCGACTCGTTGAGTCGTTGGGCGAACGCCTCGGCGGCGCGTGGCCAGGGCTCGGTCAGGAACACGCGGTCCGCAGCGGCCTCCAGGATCTGGTCGCGCAGGGTCTCGCAGCTGCCCAGCGTCGAGTAGTTCAGGCAGGCGCGTTCGATCTCCGGGAGCTGGCGGCGCAGATCGCGCGCGGTCTTGCGGGCGCCGAGCAGGAACAGCCGGCGCAGGCCCGCGCGGTGGGCGCGTTCGGCCTTGGTCGGGTCGGGTTCCAGCTCCAGCGAGACCGAATCGTTACGGTCGACCAGGATCGGGAAGGCCCGCAGCTGTGCCCCCTGGTGGTCGAATTCGACGCTCTCCGGCAG
The DNA here is from genome assembly GCF_000381705.1 of Thioalkalivibrio sp. AKL7. Taxonomy (NCBI): domain Bacteria; kingdom Pseudomonadati; phylum Pseudomonadota; class Gammaproteobacteria; order Chromatiales; family Ectothiorhodospiraceae; genus Thioalkalivibrio; species Thioalkalivibrio sp. AKL7. The sequence continues at coordinate 280,008 of NZ_KB906948.1, forward strand.
CGCACCGAAATCCCACTCGGTGATGCCCTCGCGGGTGATCTCGTCCGGGCGGCTGGCGTCGAAGTGGGCCTCGGCGCTGTCGCCCAGCTGGCGCTTCAGCGCGGGCAGGTCACGGCCGCTGGCTTGCTCTTTTCCCTCCGGGTCGAGGATGCGAAAGCGCATCACCAGGTGCGGCTCCAGGGTCTCCGGGCGCCAGGCATCCAGCGGGATGTCGGTGCCGGTCATGGCGCGCAGGGCCGCGGCCAGTGCGGGAATCAATGGGCCCTGGCGGTGTTCGATGCGGGCCAGGGCGGCCTGGGCGAAGTCCGGGGCGGGTACGAACTGGCGGCGCAGGGCCTTCGGCAGGCTCCGCAGCAGGGCGGTCACGCGATCCTCCAGCAGCCCCGGCACCAGCCAGTCGCCCAGCCAGTCGGGCACCGCGTTCAGCGCGGCGATGGGGATGGTGACGGTCACGCCGTCGTCCGGCTGGCCGGGTTCGAAGCGGTAGGCCAGTGGCAGGCGCAGGCCCTCGAGCTCCAGATGGTCGGGATAGGCGCCTTCCGGGAGCGTGGCCTCTGGCTCGTTCATGAGCTCGGCGCGGTCGATCTTCAGCGCCTCCGGATCGTGTTTTTCGGTCTTGCGCGCCCAGGTCTCGAAGCTCGTGCCGTCGGTGATCGCGGCCGGCAGACGGGCGTCGTAGAAGTCGAATAGGCGCTCCTCTTCCACCAGCAGGTCGCGGCGGCGCCCGCGCGCCTCCTGTTCGGCGATCTCGGCCACCGCCTCGCGGTTGGCGCGCACGCCGTTGGAGCGCGAGCGTAGCTCGCCACCGACCAGGCCCTCGCGGATCAGGATGCGCCGCGCCTCGGCCGGGTCGTGCTTGGCGAAGTCCACAGGCTTTTTCGGTGCCACGACCAGCCCGTACAGGGTGATGCGGTCGAAGGCCCCGACGCGTCCGCTGCGGCCCTGGAAGTGCGGCTCGAAGATGTGGTGCTTAAGCAGATGCGGGGCGGCGGTCAGGATCCAGTCGGGCTCGATGCGCGCGTTGTCGCGGGCGTAGACACGCGTGGTCTCGGCGATCTCCGCGCTCATCACCCAGGCCGGCTTCTTCTTCGCCAGCACCGAGCCGGGGTGGATCTGGAAGCGGCGGTTGCGCGCGCCCAGGTAGTCGCCGCGCTCGGTCTTCTGCCCGACCTGACTGACCAGCCCGGTCAGCAGCGCCCGATGCACCGCCTCGGCGTCCGCCGGTTGCTGGTTCGGGTGCAGGTCCATCTCGCGCGCCAGGCGCAGCAGCTGTACGCGCAGCTCCTGCCATTCGCGCATGCGCAGAAAGTTCAGGAAGTGCTCGCGGCACCAGCGCTTCAGGGCACTGGACCCGAGGTCCTCGCGGGCGATGTGCCAGGCGTCCCACAGCCGCAGCATGCCCATGAAGTCGGACCCCTCGACCTGGAACTCGCGGTGGGCCTGGTCCGCCGCCTGGGTGGCCTCGGCCGGGCGCTCGCGCGGGTCCTGCAGCGACAGGGACGCGGCGATGGTGGCGGTCTCGGTGACACAGTCGTGCTCGGTGCCGGCCAGCAGCATCGCCGCGTGGCGCGGGTCGATGGGCATGCGCGCGAGCTGCCGCCCGCGCCGGGTGATCCGGCCACGCTCGTCTACCGCGCCCAATTCGTCGAGCAGGTGGTAGCCATCCTTGACCAGGCGCGGGTCGGGCGGGTCGAGGAACGGGAACTGGCGCGGCTGGCCGAGCTTCAGCGCGGCCATCTGCAGGATCACCGAGGCGAGGTTGGAGCGCTGGATCTCCGGGTCGGTGAAGGGCGGGCGCAGGTTGAAGTCGTCTTCCGCGAACAGCCGGATGCAGATGCCGGGGCCCAGCCGGCCGCAGCGCCCGGCGCGCTGGTCGCAGGCGGCCTGCGAGATGGCCTCCAGGCTCAGGCGTTGCACCCGCGAGCGCCAGGAGTAGCGCGAGATGCGCGCGAGCCCCGAGTCGATTACGAAGTGGATGCCGGGCACGGTCAGCGCGGTCTCGGCGACGTTGGTCGCGAGCACGATGCGGCGGCCGCTGTGTGACTGGAATACCCGCGACTGCTCGCGCGCGGACAGGCGTGCGTAGAGCGCCAGGATCTCGGTGTCGGCGCGGACCTGGCCGCGCAGGGCCTGGTGGGCGTCGCGGATCTCGCGCTCGCCGGGCAGGAACACCAGTACGTCGCCGGGCCCGGCGCGCTCGCACTCGGCCACCGCGTCGCGGATGCCGTCGAACAGGTCGCGTTCACCACGCCCCTGTTCGTCGCCTTCGTCCCCAGTATCCTCCGGCTCGATCGGCCGGTAGCGGACCTCTACCGGATAGGTGCGTCCGGCCACCGTCAGGATCGGGGCGTCGTCGAAGAACGCCGACAGCCGTTCGGGGTCGAGGGTGGCCGAGGTGATGATGATGCGCAGCTCGGGGCGCTTGTGCGACAGGCGTTTGAGCACGCCCATCAGGAAGTCGATGTTCAGGCTGCGTTCGTGCGCCTCGTCGACGATGATGGTGTCGTAGGCGCGTAGCTCCGGGTCATGCGCCATTTCCGCCAGCAGGATGCCGTCGGTCATCAGCTTGATCCAGTTGTTTGCCCCGGTCTGGTCGGAGAAACGTACCTTGAAGCCGACCGTGGAGTCCCGGTTGCCGCCCAGGGTGGTGCCCAGTTCCTCGGCGATGCGGCTGGCCACCGAGCGCGCGGCGATCCGGCGCGGCTGGGTGTGACCGATCAGCCCGGCCTCGCCGCGCCCGGCCTCCAGGCACAGCTTGGGCAGCTGGGTGGTCTTGCCGGAGCCGGTCTCGCCGCACAGCACGAGCACCGGGTGCTCGCGGATGGCGGCGACGATGCGTTCGCGTTCGGCGTGGATCGGCAGGTCGCCGGCGTAGACGGGTTGCGGGCGCAGGCGGGCGCGCTCGTCGCTGCCTACCTGGGGGCCGGCCCCCTCGGTGGTGGCCAGGCGTTCGGCGAGGGTGCGGGCCATGCGGTCGCACGGCTGCCCGCGCCGCTGGCGTTGGCGGGCCCGGCGCAGCAGGTCCGCGAGGTCCTTGCGTTCGCCGCCGGAGGGCAACGCCTCGATGCGGGCCGCGAGGGCGTCGAGATCCGGTGCGGGGGCCGGTTTCACGCTCAGCCCTGGTAGCGCAGACGCAGGGCCTCGATATTCTCCGTGCGCAGGCGCTCCAGCGCCTGGCGCACGCGGTCCTCGTCACTGAACGGGCCGAGGTAGACGCGGTACCAGGTCTCGCCCTGGATCTCGACCTCGTGCACTTTCGGGTCCAGACCGAGCAGGGTCAGTCGTGCCTTCATCTCGTCGGCCTGGGCAAAGCGGCGGAACGAGCCGGTCTGCAGGACGACCGGATCGCCTTCACTGGGCGATGCGGCCGGTGGCACAGCCGGGGCGGGCGCGTCGCGCTCGGACTCCGGCACCCGGATCTCGTCCTCGGGCAGCAGCTCGTAGTAGCGGAAGCGGGGCTCGTCGTCCGAGGGAACGGTGTCCCGCTCCACCGGTGCCGGGGTCGGGGCGGCCGTCTCGGTCGCGGGATCCGGGTCACCGAACAGCGCGCCCAGATCCGGCGAGCGGTCGGCACCCTGCAGGTACAGCACGGCGGCAAGCCCCAGGCCGATCAGCAGGCCGAGCAACATCCATACCCAGCCGGGGATCGGCCGCGAGGCCTTCCGCGGGGCGGACTTGCGACGGGTCTTGCGCGCCTGGGCCATGGTCTACATCCGTTCCGGGGCGGTCACGCCCAGCAGGCGCAGGCCGTTTTGCAGCACCTGCTTGGCGCCGGTCAGCAGCGCGAGGCGCGCGCCGATCACGTCGGGGTCGTCCGCGTTGAGGAAGGGTACCGCGTTGTAGTAGGCGTGGAAGCCGGCGGCCAGCTCGCGCAGGTACTGGGCGATCTGGTGCGGTTCGCAGGCCTCGGCGGCCGCCGCGATCACCTCCGGGAAACGGTCCAGGCGATCCAGCAGGTCATCCTCCTGCGGTTCGGTCAGGCGCGTGCTGAGGCCTGCGGCGTCGGCGGCGGCCGGGGCATGTCCGCGCTCGGCGGCGGTGCGCAGCACGCTGGCAATGCGCGCGTGGGCGTACTGGATGTAGTACATTGGGTTGTCGTTGGACTGCGACTTGGCGAGATCCAAGTCGAAGTCCAGGTGCTGGTCGCAGCGGCGCTGTACGTAGAAGAAGCGCGCGGCATCCGAGCCGACCTCGTCGCGCAGCTCGCGCAGGGTGACGAACTGCCCGGCACGGGTGGACATCGGCAGGCGCTCGCCACCGCGGTAGAGGATCGCGAACTGCACCAGCAGCACGTCGAGGCGGCCGGGGTCCAGGCCCAGGGCCTGCAGCGCGGCGCGCACGCGCGGGACGTAGCCGTGGTGGTCGGCGCCCCAGATGTTGATGACGCGCTCGAAACCGCGCTGGAACTTCTCGCGGTGGTAGGCGATGTCGGAGGCGAAGTAGGTGTAGTCGCCGTTCTCGCGGCGCACCACGCGGTCCTTGTCGTCGCCGTAGTCGGTAGAGCGGAACCACAGGGCCCCGTCCTGCTCGTACAGCGCGCCGCGCCCCTGCAGGTCCTCCACCGCGGCGTCGATCGCGCCGGAGTCGGCCAGGCTGCGTTCGGAGAACCAGCACTGGTACTCCACGCCGAACTCGCGCAGGTCGTCGCGGATGTCATCGAGGATCGCGTTCAGGCCGCAGTCGAACACCTTGCGGTAGAGCGTCTCGCCCAGGAGCTCGCGGGCGCGGCCGATCACCGCGTCGATGAAGGTTTCCTTGTCGCCGCCGTCCGGCTCGTCCGCCGGAAGACCGCGGGTGACGGCCTCGGCCGGGTGCACGCCCTGTTCGCCGATCTGCGCGGTCAGCGTCTCGGCGACCGGGTAGATGTAGTCGCCCTTGTAGCCGTTGGCCGGGAACGGCACCGGGACACCGTGCTGCTCCAGGTAGCGTAGCCACACACTGGCAGCGAGGATGTTCATCTGCCGCCCGGCGTCGTTCACGTAGTACTCGCGGGTGACATCGAACCCGCAGAAATCCAGCAGGTCGGCCACCGTGGCGCCGAAGGCCGCGCCGCGGCCATGGCCGACATGCAGCGGCCCGGTGGGATTGGCGGAGACGAATTCCACCTGCACCGGGCGTCCGCCGCCTACGCTGGAGCGGCCGAAGTCGGCACCTTGGGTCGCGACGCGGCCCAGCACCAGCGTGCGGGCATCCGCGGCCAGGCGGAAGTTGATGAAACCGGGGCCGGCGATCTCGGTGCCGGCGAGGCCGGGCACCTCGGGCATGGCCGCACACAGGGCCTCGGCCAGATCGCGTGGCTTGGATTTCGCCGGGCGCGCGAGCTGCATCGCGAGGTTGGCGGCGAAGTCGCCGTGTTCGCGGTCGCGCGCACGCGTGACCTGCACCTCGACACCGTGGTCGGCGGGTACGCGGCCTTCGGCCACCAGGGTCTCCAGTGCGGCCGCCAGGGCCTCGGTCAGGGTGTCTTTCAAGGGAAGCTCGATCCGTCGGGTAAAAAGGGCCGCATTCTAACCCGGAAGCGCTGGTCGTGCCGCCCCGGTACGGGGCGCTCGAAGGGAACCGGGCGGCGGTTTACGCCAGCGAGACCGGGTCGATGTCGATGGCGATGCGGGTGCCGCGCGGGAGGTCGTCGGTCTGCCAGGCGTGGCGGGCGAGGGTCAGGGCCCGATGGAGTGGGCCGCGCTGGGTGGACTGCAGCAGGATCTGTTCGCGGAAGCGGCGATTGACGCGGTGGCGCGGTGCGGGGGCCGGGCCGAGCACGCGCAGGCCTTCGGCGGCGGCGTTGCGCAGGTGGGTGGCGACGCGCTCGGCGTGGCGGCGGGTGGTCTCGGCATCGCCCGCCTCGACGCGGACCAGGGCCAGGTGGCCGTGGGGTGGCATCTCGGCGGCGGCGCGCTCCTCCAGCAGGGGCGCGACCATCGCCGGGTAGTCCGCGGCGTTCAGGCCGCGGATCAGGGGGTGGTCCGGATGACCGGTCTGCAGCAGGACGCGGCCGCCGCCGGAACCGCGTCCGGCGCGCCCGGCGGCCTGCACGATCAGCTGCAGGGTGTTTTCGGTCGCGCGCAGGTCGACGCTGAACAGGCCCTGGTCGACGTCAATCACGCCGACCAGTCCGACCTGCGGGAAGTCGTGGCCCTTGGCCAGCATCTGGGTCCCGACGACGATGGCGGCATCCAGCTGGCGAATGCGGTCCAGTGCCTCCTCGAGTGCCCCCTTGTGGCGGATGCTGTCGCGGTCCAGGCGGATCAGCGGAGTGGTCGGGTAGTGGCGGGCCAGGGCCTGTTCCAGGCGCTGGGTGCCGAGACCGCGCTGGGCCAGGGCCTCGCCGCATTGCGGGCAGCGCTGGGGGCGCGGTTCCTGGTGACCGCAGAGGTGGCAGACGGCACGCGGGTTGTGCGCGTGGATGGTCAGGCGCGCATCGCAGTCCGGGCATTCGGCGACCCAGCCGCAGGCGTCGCAGGCCAGCACGCGGGCGAAGCCGCGCCGGTTCAGTAGCAGGAAGCACTGGTGGCCGGCGGCGAGGGTCTGTTGCATGGCATCCAGAAGCGGGGCGGTGAGGCCCTCGTCCGGGGTGTGCACACGCGTGTCGATGGCCTCGACGGCGGGCGGTTGAGAGCCGTCCGGGCGCGTCGCCAGTCGGGCATGGGCGTAGCGGCCAGTGGTCGCCGCATGCAGGGTCTCCAGGGTCGGCGTGGCCGAGCCCAGGACCACCGCGGCCTGTTCCAGCTGGCCGCGCTTGATGGCCAGGTCGCGGGCGTTGTAACGAAAGCCGTCCTGCTGCTTGAAGGCACTGTCGTGCTCCTCGTCAACGATGATCAGGCCGAGATCGGGCAGGGGCGTGAACAGCGCCGAACGGGTGCCGACGACGATGCGGCGCTGCCCCTGACGGGCGGACTCCCAGGCGCGCAGGCGCTCGCCCTCGGACAGCCCGGAGTGGAGGAGGGCGACCTGCCCGGGGAAGCGCTGCTGGATGCGCGCGCTCAGCTGTGGCGTCAGGGCGATCTCGGGGATCAGGAACAGGACCTGGCGCCCGCGTGCCAGCACGCGTTCGGCCATTTGCAGGTAGACCTCGGTCTTGCCGCTGCCGGTAACACCCTCCAGCAGGAGGGGTACGCCGGTATCCGGGGTCAGGGCGTCGACGGCGGCGCGTTGTTCGGCGGTCAGGGTGTGGTCGCTGGTGTTCGGGGGCGGTGGCTGTTTCGGGTCGGGCGTGATCGCCTCCAGCCAGCCGCGTTCCGCAAACGCGCGCAGTTCGCGCGGGGCGAGTTGCAGCCCGGTGGCGGCGGCCAGGGTGGCGCGATCCAGGGCTGGTGAGGCATGTGGTGTGGAATCCGGGTGGGCCAGCGCGCGGAGGACGGCCTGCTGGCGTCGCCCGCGGGCGTCACCGTCGGCCAGCGCCTGGCGGCCCGCGGGTGTCATCCGCCACAGGGTCTCCGGGGTCAGGGCGGGGAGCGGGTCGCCATGGCGCAGGGCCGGGGGAAGTGCCCCCAGCAGGGCTTCGCCCAGGGGGTGGTGGTAGTAGCGCGCCCCGAACTGCAGCAACTCCAGCAGGCGGGGCCCCAGGATCGGTTTTGCCTCGGGTGCTTCCTGGATCGCACGCAGGCGGCCGGGTGCAACCTCGCTGGTGGATGCCAGCTCGACCACGACCCCGATGGTCGACCCGCGCCCGAAGGGCACGCGCACCCGCTGGCCGGGTGCAAGCGTCAGGTCCTCGGGGATGCGGTAGTCGAACAGCCGGTCCAGAGGGCGATCCAGCGCGATGCAGGCGATTCGGGGCGCGGCAGGCATGCGCACAGTCTACTGTGTCGGACGCCGGGGAGGGGGAGTGGCCGCCGCACTGCGGGAGGGGGTTATCCACAAAAGCTGTGGATAACTCTGTGGGTGAATCGGTATGAACATCCCTAAATGCTTGTTACTGCTAAGGGCTACTTGGATTGGGCAAAAATCGACCAGATCCATTTAATATAGGGAAAACAGCGAGTTATGATCGTTATGTGAAACCGAGTGCGCGCTGTGTGTGCTAACCGGGGTTTGACCCCGGCCCTTGTGGGTAGTTTGTACAGGAATCGTACAGATTTCGGGTTTCAATCCTGGCCCGGTGGGTGAGCAACAAAAAAACCCGGCACCGCAAAACGGTGGCCGGGTTTCGGTTGCGGGGCCCGGTGTCCGGGCCCCGCGAGTGGGGCGGGCCGACTAGCCGAGGGCCTTGACCGATGCCACCAGTTCGGCGGCCACCTTCTGGCCGTCGCCGTACAACATCTGGTTGTTGTCGGCATAGAACAGGTGGTTCTCGATGCCCGAGAAACCGGAGCCCTTGCCGCGCTTCACGCAGATGACGTTGTGCGCCTGGTCCGCGTTGAGGATCGGCATGCCGTAGATCGGCGAGTCCGGATTGGTCCGGGCCACCGGGTTCACGACGTCGTTCGCGCCGATGACCATGGCGACATCCGCGGTCTTGAACTCCTCGTTGATCTCGTCGAGGTCGAAGATGATGTCGTAGGGCACGCCGGCCTCGGCCAGCAGCACGTTCATGTGCCCGGGCATGCGGCCCGCGACCGGGTGGATCGCGAACTTCACGTCCACGCCGCGCTTCTGCAGCAGCTGGGTGAATTCCCAGATCTTGTGCTGTGCCTGCGCCACGGCCATGCCGTAGCCCGGCACGATGATCACCTTCTCGGCAAAGGCCATCATGATCCCGGCGTCGTTGGCCTGGATCTCCTTCATGGTGCCCTCGATCGCTTCCTCGGCACCCCCGCTGCTGCCACCGAACTGGCTGAACAGGATGTTCTTGATCGGGCGGTTCATTGCCTTGGCCATCAGCTGGGTCAACAGCGTGCCGGCCGCGCCAACGACGATACCGGCGATCATCAGGGCCGGGTTGTCGAGCACGATGCCCTTGAGGCCGACCGCGAGGCCGGTGAGGGCGTTGTACAGCGAGATGACCACCGGCATGTCGGCGCCGCCGATCGGCAGGGTCATCAGGATGCCGAAGGCGAGCGATAGGACGAAGAACAGCAGCAGTGTGGCCGAGCCGATCTCGCCGCCGCCGGTCGCCAGCATGAAGCCGAGGATCACGGTGATAGCAAAGATGGCGATGTTCACCACCTGCTGGCCCGGGAAGTGGAAGGTCTTCTTCATCAGGCCCTGCAGCTTGGCGTAGGCCACCAGCGAACCGGAGAAGGCGACCGAACCGATCAGCGAGCCGGTGGTGGCGATCGCCAGGCCGGTGTTGCTGACGCTTTCCGGGGTGGCCTGCAGCAGGTAGATCGCGCCGATGCCGGCCGCGGCGCCGCCGCCCATGCCGTTGTACAGCGCGATCATCTGCGGCATGTCGGTCATGGCGACCTTCTTGCCGCTCCACCAGGCGAGACCGCCACCGATGACGATACCCAGGACGATCAGGGTGTAGTTCACGCCCCCGGAGACCTCCGGATGCACGAAGGTCACGAGCGTGGCGAGCACCATCCCCACGCCGGCCCACATGATGCCCGGCCGCGCGGTGGTCGGCGAAGACATTTGCTTGAGGCCGACGATGAACAGGACCGCCGCCGCAAAATAGGCGAGGTTGATAATCAGACTCATGCGTTATCTCCCTTCTTGTCGTCCTTCTTGCTGGTCTTGAACATCTCCAGCATGCGTTCGGTGACGACATAGCCACCCACGGCGTTGCCCGCGGCCAGGATCACGGCGACAAAGCCGATGGCCTGTTCCAGCGGGGTCGTGGCGTGGCCGAGCGCGACCATGGTCCCGACCAGCACGATGCCGTGGACGAAGTTGGAACCGGACATCAGCGGGGTATGCAGGATGACCGGGACCTTGGAGATGATCTCGTAGCCGGTGAAGGCCGCGAGCATGAAGATGTACAGCGCGATAAAGCCTTCGATGATCATGATTGAGCTCCCTTCAGGGCCTCGCGGGTGGCCTCGTGCACGATCTCGCCATCGCGGGTCAGCACGCTCTTGGCGATGACCTCGTCATCCCAGTCGGGCTGGAATTCGCCGCCTTCGGCGATCATCGGCGTGAGGAAATTCAGCAGGTTCTTGGCATACATCTCGGAGGCATGCAGCGGGACCTGCGAGGGCACGTTCAACGGGGCATGGATGATCACGCCCTTGTGGTCGTGGGTCTCGCCGGGCTTGCTCAGCTCGCAGTTGCCGCCACCTTCGGCCGCCAGGTCGATGATGACCGCACCCGGCTTCATGCCCTCGACCATGATCTTGGGGATCAGCTTGGGTGCATCGCGTCCCGGGATCGCGGCGGTGGTGATCAGCACGTCGGCCTTGGCGATGTACTCGCCCAGGGCATCCTGCTGCTGCTTTTTCTCTTCCGCGGTCAGTTCGCGGGCGTAGCCGCCCTCGCCCTCGGCGGAGACGCCGAGATCGAGGAACTTCGCGCCGAGCGACTCGACCTGCTCCTTGGTGGCGGAGCGCACGTCATAGGCCTCGACCATCGCGCCCAGGCGCTTGGCCGTGGCAATCGCCTGCAGTCCGGCCACGCCGGCGCCGATCACGATGACCTTGGCCGGACGGATGGTGCCGGCCGCGGTGGTCAGCATCGGGAAGAAGCGGCAGGACAGGTCGGAGCCCATGATCGCGCCCTTGTAGCCGACCACGGCCGCCTGCGAGGACAGCACGTCCATGCTCTGGGCGCGCGAGATGCGCGGGATCAGCTCCATCGCGAAGCTCAGGATCTTGCGCTCCTGCATCGCCTTGACCACATCCGGGTTGCGGTGGGCGTGGAACAGGCTGACCACGGTCGAGCCTTCCGGCAGCTGGTTGATCTCCTCGACTGTCGGCGGTGCCACGCGGACCATCAGGTCCGACTGGCCGTAGGCGGTCTCGGTGTCGACCACGGAGGCCTTATCGTAGGCCGCATCCGGAAAATGGGCCTCGGAACCGGCACCCTTTTCCAGCTGCACCGTGATGCCCATATCGCTGAACTTGGCCGCTACCGACGGATCCAGGGCCACGCGGCGCTCGCCGCTGGCGGACTCCTTGGGAACGGATAATTTGATTGCCATGCGCTCTCTCCCCGGGCCAAGCGTTCCCGTATTCCCTATGGGACGTTCAGCCGCGCTCGCGGGTGGTGAAATCGGATGCGGCACGCGTGATTCGGGCGTGCCGCACAAAAAACGACCCGCGAGTGTAGCGGATCCGGCCTCGTGCTTAAACCGTGTCCACTCTCGTTGCAGGGCCCGTCAGGTTGGGCGAGCTTACGATACCGCGGGTCATGGCGTTGTAATTGCTTTGTTCCTGAAGGCTGTTTATTGTTTTTCGGGTATCGAAGGCGGCATGGATTTGTTCACCCGTACGCCGCGTGAGCAAATCCGTGTTTCCTTGAGACGGGACGGGGTCATGTTGCCGAATGAGCATCAGGTCCTGCGCACGGATGCCGCGGGCATGCCGCTGGAGTGGATCGGCCTGGAGCAGGCCGTGCGCCTCTATTACACCGAGCAGGTGGCCTACACCTGTGGCAGCCCGCTATATCGCATGCGCGGCGGCATCAACGCGCGCACCGGGTTGCAGTCACGGGTCGAGGTCAACTCGATCATCGCCACTCACGGCACCCGCAAGTCCCGCTTCAACGACTACATCCCCCCGCTCAATAACACCACCCTGTTCCGCCGCGATGCCCACCTTTGCCTCTACTGCGGTCACGCGTTCCCCGAACACGATCTGTCCCGCGACCACGTGACCCCGATCAGCCAGGACGGCGAAGACACCTGGACCAACGTGGTCACCGCCTGCAAGCGCTGCAATAACCACAAGGCCGGGTTCACGCCGGAAGAGGCCGGGATGCAGTTGCTCGCCATCCCGTTTACGCCCACCCACGCGGAATACATCTTCCTCAAGGGCAAGCGCGTGCTGGCCGACCAGATGGAGTTCCTGCAGGCGCACTTCCCGCGTACCAGCCCGTTGCGGGGTCGTAGCGTCTGATCCGTCCCGGGCGCGCGCCCACTCGTGCCCGCGGGTATCCTTGGCGTGTGAACCAAAGCGACGCTCCGTGACTCCGACAGGGAGTCACCGTCCCCCATGCCTGCAAGGAGCCCCATGAAGTATTTCGGAGAAGCGGATTATCGCCATGGCCAGGCGCGCGGCGTCGGCGTTTTGCTGACCAACCTGGGGACGCCGGACGAACCCACCGCGCCCGCCTTGCGGCGCTACCTGAAGGAGTTCCTCTGGGACCCGCGCGTGGTCGAGGTCCCGCGACCCATCTGGTGGCTGATCCTGAACGGCGTGATCCTGAATATCCGGCCGAAGCGCTCGGCGGCGAAATACGCAACCGTCTGGACCGACGAGGGCTCGCCGCTGCTGGCGATCTCGAAACGCCAGGCCGCCGGTGTGCGCGAGCGCCTGGCCGCGCAGGTCGGCGAGGATGTCCCGGTCGCCCTGGGCATGCGCTATGGCAACCCGTCCATTGAATCCGGCCTGGACGAATTGCGCCGCCAGGGCGTGCGTCGTGTGGTCGTGTTGCCGCTGTACCCGCAGTACTCGGCCAGCACCAATGGCTCCACCTTCGATGCCGTGGCCGACGTGCTCAAGGGCTGGCGCTGGGTGCCCGATCTGCAGTTCATCGCCGCCTATGACGCCCAGCCCGGCTACATCGAGGCCCTGGCCAACAGCGTGCGCGAGCACTGGCAGGCGCATGGTCAGGCCGATCGCCTGATGATGTCCTTCCACGGCATCCCCAAACGCTACCTGCTGCAGGGCGACCCCTACCACTGCCTGTGCCACGCCACCGGGCACAAGCTGGCGCAGGCGCTGGGGCTGAACGACGACCAGTGGCAGGTCACCTTCCAGTCGCGCTTCGGTCGCGAGGAATGGCTGCAGCCCTACACCGACAAGACCCTGGAGGCCTTGCCGGGACAGGGCGTGCGCTCGGTGGACGTGATCTGCCCCGGTTTCTCGGCGGATTGCCTGGAGACCATCGAGGAGATCGGCGACGAAAACCGCGAGATCTTCACCGAGGCCGGCGGCGAGCGCTTCCACTACATCCCGGCGCTGAACGACCGCGCCGATCATCTCGACTTCCTGGCCGGGCTGCTGCAGCAGCACCTGGCGCCGTGGCTCGACGATCCGGACAACGCCCCCGAGGCGCGTGCGGCTGCGCGCGAGCGCGCGCTGGCCATGGGTGCCAAGCAGTAGATCGGCGATGGATCGACCCACGATGGACGGCCGGGGATCGCACACGATCGAGATCGGCGCCGTGATCATCGGCGACGAGCTCCTGAGCGGGAAGCGCCGCGATCGGCATCAGGCGCACCTGACCGCGGCGCTGGCGGAAAGGGGGCTGGAACTTGCGTGGATCCGTATCGTCGGTGATAACGCCCGCCTGCTGACGCAGACCTTCCGCGAGACCCTGGCCAGCGGCGCCGAGGTGTTCAGCTTCGGCGGCATCGGCGCGACCCCGGATGATCGCACCCGCGCCTGCCTGGCCGAGGCACTGGGCCGGCCGCTGGCGCCTCATCCCGAATTCATGGCCATCCTCGAGGAGCGCTTCGGTGCCGACGCCTGGCCCCACCGCGTACGCATGGCCGAGCTCCCCGAGGGGGCCAGCCTGATCCCGAACCCGGTCAACGGCATCCCCGGCTTTAGCTGTGCGCAGCATCACTGCGTACCCGGTTTCCCGGCCATGGCCGAGCCCATGGCCCGCCGGGTCCTGGAGCAGCGCTTCCCCGACCGCGATGCGGCAGCGGGTGCCGTGGAAGAGGTCCTGCGCCTGGAGAATGTCACCGAGAGCCGCCTGGTCCCGGTGCTCGAGGCCATGGAGGCCGCGTTCCCCGACCTGCGCATCTCCTGTCTCCCGCGCATGGACCGCCAGGCGCCGCAGGTCGAGCTGGGCCTGCGTGGCGCCCGCGCCCGCGTCACCGAGGCCCAGGCCGCCTTGCGCCAGCACCTGATCGCCGGCGGTTTTCTGGCGTACTAGTCTGCAGCCTCTTGGCAGGGCAACGGTGCTATAAAGCCCTTGCGCACCCTGGCGTTCCCGGTATATATCCTGTGGGGAAGACGCTGATCTGGGCGTCTGCCTGACAGGCGCCCGCCTGCGCGCCGCGATCGCGGCCCGAATGGAAGACCCGAGTACGTGAACCTGCCTGCCCTTGGCCCCGAATGGCTGGAAGCCGCCGAGACCGCGCCAACCCTTGCGCCGGTCGTGGCCGACTCCTCCTCTGAATTCTGCGAGCCCGACGGCTGGCTGGATGCGCTGGCGCACGAGCATCGGCTCGTCTGGCCCGATTTCCTGCCGCAGGAGATCGTCGACGCCCTGCGAGAGGAGGTCTATGCGCTGCGTGATGCGGCGCAACTGGCGCAGGCGCGGATCGGCCGTGCCGGCGAACGCCATCGGGACCGGGCGACCCGCGGCGATTGGATTCACTGGCTGGATGGCGCGAGTCCCGCGCAGCAGGCGTTCATGGCGCGCCTCGACGAGATTCGTTTGCAGGCGAGCCGGGCGTTGATTCCGGGCCTGTTCGAGACCGAATCCCACTTCGCCCTGTATCCGCCTGGCACGCACTACGCCCGGCACGTGGACGCCTTTCAGGCCGGCAACTGCCGCCGCCTGTCCCTGGTGTTCTACCTGAACCGTCACTGGCGTGAACGCGACGGCGGCCAGCTCGCAATCTACGACAGCGAAGGGCGCGAGATCCGCCGCATCCAGCCACGCGCGGGGACGCTGGTGATGTTTCTCAGTCAGACCGTACCCCATGCCGTCCTGCCTACCCGCCGCTGGCGCGCCAGCATCGCCTCCTGGATGCGCATCCGCGATCTCTCGGGCCCCCTCGCCAGCCTCGCCAGCCTCGACCGCTTCTGACGCTTCTGGTTGCCTCGGCGGTGTCGACCAACGCTGCGGCGGGCCGACGCCTGCCGAGTTCTCGCCGAAATCGCAAGTCGACCCCGCCCATTCGCGACGCGGGACTCGCCCCGACAGCGGCTCCGTGCGGTTCGTTTCGTGTGATGCGCTTCTGGTTTTCCAGCCTTTCCGCGGTCCATGCGGCTTTGTGCGTCATCGGGCCTGGCAAACTGCCTAGGCTTGCAAAGGACGTTTCTGGCTAGAGGGAGACCGTGATGCACAAGATTGGCAATTTGACTCGTTTGGTGGGGTTGGGGATCGCGACGGCGGGGCTCGTCGCCTGTGGCGGCGGCGGGAGCAGCGGTGGCGGGACCGGACAGATGAGCCTTGCCGTGACGGATGCCCCTGTCGATTCGGCCAGCCGGGTCGTGGTCCGCTTTACCCATATCGAGCTACAGCCTTCCGACGGCGAACGCATTCGCATCGATCTGGGTGAGGACGAATCCGTTCGCGAGATCGATTTGCTCGCGTTGCAAGGCGAAGACTCTGAATTCCTGTTCGAGGACGCAGAAGTCCCGGCAGGCGATTACGACTGGATCCGTTTTCATCTGGAGCGCGAAGAGGGTGTCAGTGCGCCGCCGCTCTCCAATTTCGCGACCAGCTCGTTCATCGAGTTCGTGGATGGCTACAGCGAGAACCTGATCATCCCGGGTGGGTTGCAGGCGGGCTTGCAGCTATCCAGCGGCTTCAGCATTGCGGAGGACGAAGAGGCCTCGTTCACCGTGGACTTTGATCTGCGCAAAGCGATCCGCGAAGACACTCGCTTTGAGGGCTACCATCGCATGCGGCGTTCGCTGCGTTTGGTGGATAACCGTGAAGCGGGCGCCATTACGGGGACAGTGGATCCCGGGCTGCTCCCCGCGGATTTCACCTGCGAAGAGCGCGAACCGGGGCTGTACGCCTGCCCGGGCGCGGCGGTTTATGTCTTCGAGGGCCCTGACCGTGAGCCGCGTGATCTCCGCGACGACGATGACGATGCGGTGACCACGGCCAACGTGCACTACCGCCATGTCGAGGCGACCGGTGACTGGGAGTACCGCTACACCGCAGGATTCCTGGAGGCGGGCGATTACACGGTGGCCCTGACCTTCGAGGCGGGCGAGGACGATCCGGAGGAGGCCACTGCCATCGAGTTCGTCGATCAGGCCAACGCCGAAGTCGAGGCGGGTGAGACGACGGAAGTGAATTTCCCGGATAGCTAGTATCGATCGTCCGAGTGGGTTACGGCTTATGGGCCGCTGCCCTGCAGTAGGGGAAAGCCATAGGGGTGCCGGGTTCTGACCCGGCACCCCTTTCTGTTTCTAGGTGTAAATCGTTTCCCGCGTCCCGGTGCGAGGCCCGGTGATCCAGTTCACCCCAAGCGCTGGGCAGCGGGGCTACAGGGCAAAACCACCGTCTGTGAACGGCCGCCAGGCGATTCCGAAGTCGAGTCCGGTACGGTCGCGATCCACCCGGAAGGTCTCGCGGGCTCCATATTGAGGCCAGGCTCCGCAGGCCTCGGCGCCGGCACAAATCTGGTCATCGCCCGCGATGTTGGTGCCGGCGACCACGCGATAATCCCCGGCGGGCACCCCTTCGAAGCGATAGCGGTAGGTCCCGAACTCGGGTTCCAGGGCCGTTTGCGCCACGACGCGATCGTCGCGGTCGAGCAGGAGTACGTAGACCCGTCCCACGGTATCGCTTTGCGGGTCGCGCTCGGCGACCCGGATGCCGACCGGAATGTCGCGCGGGTCGCCGTTGTCGGCGGTGATGCGCAAGCGAGACTCGTAGTCGCCCGGGCTCAGGGCATCGCGCTGCCCGTAGGCGTGATAAAGCCCCAGACCGTCGTCGGTGACCGCGTGTTGTTCCACGGTGAGCCAGGTCGCGGGCGAGGCGATGTCTTCAATCAGCAGGGTGCCATCGCCCCCGTTGCGCAGGCGCAGATCCAGGCCCGTTCCGGTGAAGCCGAAGTTCAGGCTTTGTGGGGATGCCGAGATCCGGGGTGCCAGCTCTCCCGAGCCGGCCCGGGCCGCGATCTCCTGGACCGCCTGATGCGCGTCGATCTCGCCCCACCCGGTTTCCGGGTCCCAACCCGTGGGTCCCAGGTCCTGGGTGAGCTGGCCCGATTCGAGCAGCTCCAGCAGCAATCCCGGGGAGAGCTCCGGATTCACCGCGTGGCCCAGCGCAAGGACGCCGGAAACGACCGCTGTGGACATTGAAGTGCCCTGAAGGAATGCGTAGTCCGATGCAAGGGTTTCGCCCGTGTCATTGACCCAGGTGCTCAGGATGCCGTCTTCGGGGTGAATCATGACGCCCCCGGGCGCCACCAGGTCCAGGCGGGGGCCGTAGTTGCTGTACCAGGCGCGTTCGGCGTTGCGGTCCGTGGCGCCCGCTGCCAGTACCGATTCGTAGGCCGCGGGATAGCCGACCGTGCCGACTCCGTCGTTGCCCGAGGACGCGACCACCAGGATTCCGAGCTCGCGTACCTCCTGCAAGAGTGCATCGGCCTCTGCGCTGTAGCCACCGCCCCCGAGACTGAGGTTGATGATGTCGGCCGGCTTGTCGGGTACGGTGCCGGAGTCGTTCGGCAGACCCGCGGCATAGCGAATCCCCTGTAGCGTGTCGTTCAGGGTCCCGGTCCCGTTCAGCGTCCAGACGGGGAGGATGTCCACCCCCCAGGAGATGCCGGCGACGCCCAGACTGTTGTCGGTGGCCGCCCCGATAATTCCGGTGACGTGCGTACCATGCCAGGAACGCTCTTCATCACAGGTGCTGTCTGCCGGATCGCAGACAAACCGCTTTGTCGGGAAGAGTCGGTTCTCGTCCAGGTCTTCGTGCTCGCGGTAGACGCCGGTATCGATGACGGCCACGACAACCTCTTCGTCTGCTTCCTGGCCGGTGGTGATGTCCCAGGCTTGCGGCAGGTTGATGGCTTCGTGGAACCATTGATCTCCCCAGTGTGGGTCGTTGGGCGTCGTCCGCAGGGGAGTCATTCGGTAGTTGGGCGATGCCGAGACGATATCCGGTTGTCCCCGCAGCGCCTTGATGACGCGCAGGGTGTCATGGCGAGCGGCGTGTTCCGGGGTGCGCCAGGCCACTGCGGGCGAGATCGAGGGCGTATGCAGGCCCAGCGTACTGATGACTGCCTCCGCATGACCCTCGGGGATGCGCCAGAGCTGCTCGCGTCCCGGCGCCCCGGAAATCCTCTGCAGGAGCATGTCGGCCGGGGTTTTCCCTTGTGCAAATGGGCGGATCTCGTCCGCGCTGCGCACGATGATCTCGCCCGGCACAAAGTCATCCGCCACACGCAGGCTTGCCGCATGCGCGGGGTCCAGCAGCTGCGACGAGTCGAGTCGCAAATGGTACGCGGACTGGCCCGAATAGGCCGATACCCGGACATAGTAAAGCCCGGCCTCGGGTGCGACGACGCGTTCGAAACCGTCGATCCCGATGGAGGCATCCACCAGCATCCCGTCTTCATCAATCAGGTTCAGGTCGAGATCGGCCCGTGCGGGATCCGGGAACTCCAGCAAGGCCTGGTCGCCGGCCTCGAACTCGGCCACGAATATGTCATCCGGGTCTCCGGCCGAGCCGAAGCGGCTGTCGGTCAGGGGGCTGGCCACAAATCCGCCGATGATGGCGGGCATGCGCACCGCTTGCGCATTGGCCAGGTCGTTGTTGCTGGAGATCCGGCTTTCCGGGTCGTTCGTATCGGAATCGACATGATGCAAGGCCTGCACCTCGATGCTCCCGGACACGACGAAACCCCCACTGGATGATCCGCCGCCCCCACCCCCGCACCCGACCGCCAGAAGCGCCGAAGACAACGCCAGTGAAATCCATGCGAAGACCTGCCGCATCGATCGCGCTGGTTCATGGCGATGCACGTCGCCATTTGATGGGCCGAATGACTGCTTCACTCCAAAGCTCCTCCGGGTCACCAGCATGTCTGGGGCATCGGCGATTTCGACGGGTGCGCCCAGCGCGCTGTCCTTCAAGCTCGCTCGGCCGCCGACGCGAGAAGGAACTCGCCGCGGTCGAACAAGAATCGCAGGTCCGGGCGGCTGGGACTGTCAAACCCTGCCCAGTTCGGTCTTTTAGTATCGGTCAGGAGTGGCTTTCCATATGGGTTCTGGCTGTTTGCGCGGCTGGTGATTGAATCCCCGGTTCTTTAGACTCGGCCAAGCCCTCACAGGCTTTATGGAAAAAATAAAAGGGAGAAGGGAAGTATGTGGAATCTGAAATCGGCAGAGGGATCTGCATGGAAGCTCGGCCTTGCGGCCGTGACAATCGCCCTGGTGGCAGGCTGCGGAGGGTCGTCCGGTGGTGGCGGTTCTTCAAGCGGGAGCGATGAAGGCGATGAACAGGAACAAGCGTCTGCAGAAGGCATCTGGCGTGGCACCTTCACCGAAGAAGGCGTTGGGACGTTCGATGCCCAAGGACTTTTCTACGACGGCCGGGTGTTTGCGATCAGCGAGGACGAGGGGGTCATTTACGCTGGCGAATACTCGGTAACGGGTGAGCGGGTGAATGCCGATGTCCGTGCTTACGGAATCAACGGCTGGTACTTCGCGGATGCTGTGCTGGAAGGCACGGTGACGACGTCAGAATCCATGAGTCTGGTATTCGAAACCTCACTGGACACCGAGGGTACGGTTTCCCTTGAATACGACACCCAGTACGACCAGCCTTCGGATACGGACATGATCGAAGGTAGTTGGGGCTACTATGAACCTGGATACCATGTTGTAGTCCCTATCGATGCTGCGGGCGACTTCTTTGCCCAGGACAGTGAGGGGTGTTTCTATTCCGGAGGGGCGCGGTCCCTGAATCCGGACAAGAATCTCTACTCGGTCGATATGACGGTTGAGGGATGTGACAATCTGAACGGAGACTACACTGGCTTTGCGGCCTTGCTGAACGAGCCGGGCATGGGCGAAATTCTGCAGATCGTAGTCTCCAACCCGAATGCCATTGTCTTCCGGCCCTTGCAGCCAGTGCTCTGATATTGGTCAACCCTGGGGGTTGGCTTGCGTGTTCAGATGAACCGCTTTGGCAGCCTTTCCACAAGGGCCCGAATCCAGATGGATCCGGGCCCTTTTTGTTGCCTCGGATGGAAAGGGGTGCGCCAGAGACCAGCTATCGGTCACGGCTACATCCCGTACGGACTTCTCTTTCGTCCTGGTGGACCTGTCGACTTCCCGAGGGGGGGCGACTTGCCCTGCTTAGTGAGGGGCGGGAATGCGACAGGCGGCCCTGCCGGCTGTCGGGGTGTGTCGCTTGGTCGGTCAGTTCCTGGAATCGTCTTCGTCGACTTCACGTGCTTTCAGTCTTTCGGCGGCGGTTTGGGCGGCCGTGGTACCCGGGTAATAGTCGCGCACGTACTCGATTCGGGCGCGGGCCTCGTCTGCGTGTCCTGCCGCGGCGGATCGGTCGGCGATCTCCAGTTCGATGTCGGCCAGGTTCTCGCGCAGGCGGGCCAGGCGCGGGGCAATGGACTCCGCGTACTCCGACATGGGGTAGTCGTTGAGGAAGGCGGCCAGCTGGAGGAAGACCTGGCGGCCCTGTTCGCTGCGTTGTTTGGGTGGCGCGGACGAGGCCCGGTTCCACGTTCCCAGATGCGCCAGGGCACCGAGATACGCGGCGTAGTCGATATCCGGATGATCCGGGTTCTCCTGGCGGATGGTATCGGTGAGGTTGCGGGTGCGCGCGAATTCCCCGCGCTGCAGGCATACCCGGGCGACCGACAGGCGGACGTCGACCGAGGCGGGTGCGTCGGCCGTATCCAGCGCACTGTAAGCCGCACGGCAGTCCCCGCGTTCCAGGGCATAGCGGATATCCTCTGGCGGGGGCTGGGACCCGTTTGGCGGGGTGGTGGCACAACCCGCCAGCATCAGGCCGAACAGTGCGCTGGCGGTCAGCGCGGCAGTCGGGGAGGCAGGCCGGAACCGGCGGGGCGTTATCGGGTTTCGTTCGGGTGTCACGGGGCTGATCCTGCGGTCCATAGATACCGTCCCTGGTCGTCACGGCGAAGATTGTTTTCGAGCAAACGCTGAATGGCGGCATCGGCGTGGGCGCGCGGGTCCAGCAAAACCCGCGCATCCATGCCCGGGGGATCCGTACGCAGGTCCAGGCGAATCGTGCCGGTGATGCCCAGTTCGGCATCTGGCGAGGCATCCAGGTCGATCTCCAAGCGCTGGTCCTCTTCGCGCAGGGTCGCGCGTTGCTCGCCCAGGGGCAAGGGGCGGGGGAGGCCCGCGGCCGCTTCCTGCCAGTTGACCCGCCCCGAGGCGTGTTCCACCGTTCCGTCCCGATGGACCCGGAGGTGCAGTCCGCTGGTCTGCAACCGGCCGTCCAGAACCAGGGGGATGCCCGTGTCCCACTGATGCAGGGCGGCCGCTGGCAGGGTCCCTTCGAGCCCGGAGAGCTGCACGCTGTCGAGGCCGAGCCGGAGCGCTCCCCGGAGTTCGCCGCCGCCGGGCGGGGCCCAGTGGATGTCGGCGCCCAGCCCCCCGCGCAGAAGCTCGCCGGGTCGCACATCCCAGTGCAGCTGGCCCAGCGGCCCCGCCGGTGATTGAACCCCCTCGACGCTACCCTGCCAGAGCGACCCGTGCACCTGTTCCCAGGTGATCGTCTCCGGCAAACCGGCCCACCGCTCGGCACCCGCCAGCGCGACGGAAGCGGGCGCGCGTACGACCAGCGCAAGCAGCAGGACGAGAACAAAAAGCGCCCCCAGCGAGAACCATGCGGGGCGATCCCGGTGGCGTTCATCGACGCGGTTGTTGGCGGCGACGGTCACACTACGACTCGCGGGTCAGAAAGAGTTCGGCATTGATGCGCCCCGGTTCGACGACGCGTTCCAGCAAGATGCGTCCGGGCACGACGCCGTCTTCTTGTTCCAGTTCGCCGAGCCAGCGCATCAGGTCGCTGTAGGGCGCCCCCTCGAGGTGCAGGGTCACGCCGGTATCGCCAGGGCGCGCGCGTGCCAGGTATTCGCCGAGACCGAAGGCTCGCGCGGAGGCATCCACGTGGGCGATCAGCGAGCGGCCTTCAAGGTGCGGGCGCTGATTGTCCTGTGTCGGTTCGCGGCTGCGGGCGGCCGCGACCTCGGGGGCGGTGGCCTGCATCCAGGCCAGTTCCGCGCGCGCCTCGGTGAGTCGGTCGCGGGACTGTTCGCGGCTTTCCAGCAGAGGCTCGACGACGCCCAGGAACCCCACTGCGATGAGCAGGACCAAGCCACCTGCCAGCAGGATCCGTTGCTCGCGTGTCTGCAGGGCGTCCCAGTAGGCCTTCATGGTTCTTGCTCGATGGTCATGCGTGCCCGGACGCCTTGCTCGCCGGTTTCGGCCGAGACGATCCGCACACGCGCGGACATGGCTTCGCGCAGGGCCTCGCGCAACTGTTCCAGTTCCGCGATTCCGCTGCCCTCCAGCTCGAGTTCGAGGCGATCCGGGTCGCCCCGCAGACGCTGCAGGGTCAGGTCGCGCGGGGCGAGGCCCTCCATGATGCTGGCAAGGGCTTCGCCGAGCGGGCTGTGTATGGTCGCAGTCGTCGTGTCCGATTCGGCCTGTCCCAGCAGGCCCTCGAACTGGGCCACGGGGGCGACCATGCGGGCCTGCGGCAGGGTTTCCTCGAACAGGGCCGCGATGTCCCGTTCGGTCGCCCGGTATTCCCGCTCGAGTTGCCAGGCCTCCAGCCACACGGACCCAAGCCAGACGGCGGCCAGCACGAGCGCCAGTGCCGCCGGTGCGCGCCATGGTGCGGGAAGGGCGCCGAGCGAGGTCCGGCTTTCGGCGGGCGATGCGAAGTCGAAGGCAAGGGCAGCCCGTACGGCGCGCTGTAGTTCGGGCGGCGGGAGGCCTCCCGATTGCACCCCGGCCAGCAGGAGCTCGAGGACGTCGCCGGACCATTCGGACGGCGGCTGGAGGGGGGTGTGCGGGTCGGGTTCGGCGGCCGGACCCACCACATGAACGGCGGTCTGGGGAGGCCGCGTTTCGTTGGCGCTGGTGTCATCGGAGGCCGTGGTGGCGGCGGAGCGTTGTTGCAACCACCAGCTGGCGACTTCCCGGGGCATCGCGAGGGGTTCGGCCTCGGGCGAAAGCACGATGCTGCGTTGCGTTCCCGAGAGCAGGAAGACCTGATCGCCCGGGTCCAGGGTTCGCAGTAGCGCAAGATCCGGGATCATGTGCGACACGCGGATGCCGAGCTCGCGAAGCCAGTCTTGCCAGCAGTCCAGGTCCCGATGCGCGACCACGCCGGCCAGGGTCTCGGTACCGTGGCGAGGGCCGGCAACGATCCGGAGCTGTTCCAGATCCTCGCTGAGGCGGTCTTCCAGGGCGAACGGAAGCGCGCGGCGACGCACGCGGCCCGACTTCCCGGGCACGAACACCCGATGGAGAGGGGCGCGTTCCCCGGGGAGCAGTGCAACCGCATGGTCGTCCGCGGCGATCAGGGCGCGCAGCTCGTCCGGTGCCGCCTTGCCCTGATCCGCCAGCGCGCCGTTCCTGCGCAGCCGCAGCCAGCGCAGCCGAAGCGGCGTATCCGCGCCCAGCATCTCGGGTTCTGGCAGCTGGAAGAGGAACCAGTTCATGCCGAGTCCAGTGAGTGAAAGGCGTCTGCAGGCATCCAGTCTTCTTGTTCAGGGTTCGCAGGGAGCGTGTTCGCGAATAATGGTACGCCCGTTGGGGCCATCGAGGATCGCGCAGTGAAAATAATCCCGTCCGGCGATGCGGACAACCAGTTGCAGACGGAAATAGCGAACGTCGCGGCTCTGTTCGGTCGCCTGACCCAGCGCCGCGGTGGTGACGGAGTCCGGGGCGCGTTCCATGTCGATGGCGTTGTCGGTGCCCGGCCGGGCCACGACCCAGGGTGCCAGCGCCTGCCAGAGGTCCGGGTCGAACCCGTGTACCTGAAGCAATTCCGACGCGAGGCGCATCGGGCGGTTGCCGCTGAGCCGGGGCGGCTCCAGGCCGCGATATACCGGGTCGTCCGTTTCCGGGTTCATCCAGTCATGTACGGCGACCGCCAGGCGTTGGGCGTTACCCGACTGACCCTCGGTTGCCGCGAGGGCCTGTTCGATCAGGCCGGCGAAGGCCTCAAGGGGCGGGTCATCGGCGCGTCCGAGACTGTTGAGGTTGAAGCGGCAGTGAAGATTCTCCAGGCGGGCGCGCACGCCGACACCCTCGACCTCCAGTGGCAATGTGGGAGACGCGCAGCCCTCCCACGGCAGGTCGTCGTAATCTGGCAGCCTTTCCAGCATGTGCAGGGCGACGGTTTCGGCCCCCTGGGTCAGGTGCCGCGCCCGATCCTGGTCCTGGATGGTGGCCGCGCGGAACACTTGCTGATTGTCGCGCATGGTCATGGTGACCGCCGTCACGCTGGCGATCGCGACCACCAGCAGGGCCGTGATCAGCGCGGCACCCGAATGTCTGTTCTTCACTGGGCCCCCGGCAGGGCAATGCGGCGCTCGACGGGTCCGAGTCCCGGAACGACCAGGCGGACGATCACCTGCGTCGGTCGGCGGTCGCCGCTATCCAGCGGTGGCCAGCTGTCCGTGACCTCCTGGGTGTCGCCATCGACAAAGTCGAAGCGGATCTCCAGTTCATCGCCCGTGTCCCACGTCATTTCGCGATCCGCCGTGGCGCTTTCCCCGGCATGTGCGTCCCGACCGAGAAACAGGCGCACCTGCTCGGATTCCGGCAGGGCACCGTCCAGCACCGGCCAGGTAACCCGTTCCAGCCCGCGTTCACTGACTCTCCAGGCGACCCGCGCCAGACGGCCGTGTTCCCCGCTTCCCGCCCGTACCAGCTCCAGTTGTCGCGGGTCCGTGACCGGGCTGTAACGCAGGGCCGGGAGGCGGTCGCCGTAGCCGTCGCGGGGCTGCAGCTCGATGCTGTGGCGCAGATCGCGTTCCAGCACCGCCAGCGTGACCTGTAGCTCCGCCAGGCGCTGGCTCTGGGCTTGCGTGGCATGGTCCGCCATCAGCACTGCACGCAGTCCGCCGATGGCCAGCACGCCAACGGTGGCGAACACGGCCACGGCCACGAGCAGCTCCAGCAGGGTAAAGCCGCGCGAGGCGCCCAATGAACATGGCCGATGTGCCGGCATTTCAGGGCAATGCATAGCCGGTCGTCTGCACGAGAGGATGGTCGGGGTCGCCATCGAGCGGCCACACCCGGACCTCGATACGGCGCACCGCCGGCAGCTCCAGCGGGGCGTCGATGACCGTATCGGTGATCTCGATGCTGGCCTCCCATTCGCGGTCCGCGAGGGTGGACTGAATGCGCTCGGTACCGACATCGACGCGCCGCAACCCGGCCTCGTAGTCGGCGAGCAGGTTGCTGGCCACCCATCCGGCCAGTGTACGTTCCTGCAGATAGGCGGTATTGCGCGCGTGTTCGCTGCCCGCCTTGATGAGGGCCCCGAGGGCGACGCCGAGCACCACCAGGGCAATCAGGACCTCGAGTAGCGTGAATCCGCGCCGTGTGCCGCGTGCCGCCATGGCTAGTTGGGCTGTGCCGGACGGGCCATCAACAGGTGGCGGGGCTCGCCGCCTACCGGTGGCGGGTGCTCGAAGGCCTGGATGGGTTGACCCCGTTCGACCCGGAGCACGAAACCGCTTTGCCCGTCGGGGTTTTCCAGCACCAATTCAAAGGGTTCGATGTCGCCGCTACTGCTGATGGCGATGCGATTATGCTCCGGCCCTTCGCGGAGGCTGCTGCGCCGCCCGTCTACATAAAGCCGTGGTTGCAGCCCGTGTTGCCGAAAGTCCCGCGGACCCAGCGGCCCCCGCTCGATCGGTGTCCAGGTGACCCGGGCGTCGTCGAGCCACTGGCGCTCCAGAATGACCAGCCCCTGCGTGCCAATTCCGATGGACAGCGCCTGGCCGGTCAACAGGGTGTGTTCCCGGGCGAGTTCGATCTGGCCCGCCAGCTGGCGAGCGGTCTGTTCGAGGCTCCGGCTGCCCAGCTGGCTCATGGACAGCACGCCGATGCTGGCCACCACGCCGATCACGAACATCACGACCAGCAGTTCGATCAGGGTGAAGCCGGAGGGGCATGCGCGGCGGGTCGCCATGGGCGTGCTCAGAATTCGTCCATGTTCCAGTTGCCGATTTCGCCCTCGATGCCCTCGCCACCGCGGCGTCCGTTGGCGCCATAGCTGAAGACGTCAAAGTCGCCATGTCGCCCGGGGTTCAGGTACTGGTATGGGTTGCCCCAGGGGTCGCTCGGCAGGCGGTCCATGTAGCCGCCCTGGCGGTACTGGGGGGCTTCCGGCCCGCTGCGCGGGCGTTCCACCAGGGCATCCAGTCCCTGGTCGGTGGTGGGATATCGGGCAGTATCCAGACGGTAGAGATTCAGAGCAGTTTCAATGGTGCGGATATCCTGCTTGACCTTGGTGATCCGGGCGTCGTCCGGGCGATCCATCACGCGAGGGACCACGATGGCCGCAAGGATGCCGAGGATGACCACCACCACCATGATCTCGATCAGGGTGAAACCTCGGGCACCGCGGAATCCGGTACGCGCAAGGCAGGCAGAGCGGGGTTCTTGCATGTTCAATTCACCAGCTGGTTGAGTTCGAAGATCGGGAGCAGGATGGCGAGGACGATGACCAGGACGATGCCGCCCATGGTCAGGATCAGCAAGGGTTCGAACAGGCCCATGCTGATACTGATGCGGGATTCGACCTCCTGCTCCTGGGTCTCGGCGGCCCGTTCCAGCATCTCGGTGAGCCGCCCGCTGGACTCGCCGCTACGGATCAAGTGTACGGTGATCGGCGGGAAGTATCCCGTCTCTTCCAGGGCCTGACCGATGCTGCGGCCCTCGCGGATTCGCAGCGAGGCATCCTCCACCGCGGCGCGCATGGGGCGGCTGTCGATGACCTCGGCGCCGGTTCGCAGCGCATCCAGGAGTGACACCCCGCTGGCGGACAGGATGCTGAGGGTGCGTGCAAACCGGGCCGTGTTGAGCCCCCGGACCAAGCGCCCCACGAGCGGGAGGCGCAATACCAGCCGGTCGAAGCGCATGCGCGGCCCGGGTTTGCGCAGCCAGTGGGCCAGCAATGCCACGAGCACGCCCAGGGCGATCAGTGCGTACAGGCCATAGGTTCGCAACAGATCACTGGTGCTGATCAGCATGCGGGTCAGTGTGGGCAGCTGCTGGTCCAGGCCCTCGAAGACCTGGACCACTTCGGGTACGACATAGACAACCAGGCCCACGGTCACGCCAAGGGCCACCAGGGTCAGGATGACCGGATAGATCAGGGCGAGCATGACCTTTTGCCGCAACGCGTGGCGATTCTCGAGGTATTCGGCCAGACGCTCCAGTACCAGGTGCAAGTGCCCCGAGGCCTCGCCGGCCGAGACGGTGCTGCGGTAGATCTCGGGAAACGCGCGCGGAAATGCGCCCAGCGCCTGGGCCAGCGAATGCCCCTCCATGACCCGGGTGCGCACGGCACTGAGGATGTTGCGTACCTTCTGCTTTTCGGACTGGCGTGCGACGGTCGCCAGCCATTCCTCCACCGGCAGGCCGGCGCGCGCAAGCGTGGCCATCTGGCGTGTCGCAAGCGCGAGGTCGAGGGCGCCGATGCCGCCGGCCCCGCCGCGTCCCGAGTGGGTCCGGGTACCCCGCGTGGCGGCCGAGGATTCGCCGATTTCGAGCAGATCCAGTGGGGTCAGGCCTTCGCTGCGCAACTGGGACCGGACGCTGCGGGCGGTATCCCCCTCGGTCACGCCCTTGTGCGTTCGGCCGGCTGCGTCCAGCGCCTGGTATTCGAAGGCGGGCATGGCCCTAGCCCGCCTCGGTGACGCGCAGCATTTCCTCGAGGCTGGTCGTGCCGTCGAGAACCCGCCGGCAGGCATCGGCGCGGAGGCTCACGCTGTTCTCGCGCGCGGCCTGGACCATGGCCTGTTCACTCGCATTGTCATGAATGAGTGTGCGCAGGCGTTCGTTCACTTCCACCAGCTCATAGATGCCGGTCCGGCCGCGATAGCCGAGTTCGTTGCAGCTCGGGCAGCCGTGCGCACGGTAGAGCGTGGGAGGTTCCGTGGAGGCTACGCCCAGCAGTTCGCATTCCCGTGGCGATGCCGGGTGCGGTTCGCGGCAGTCCTTGCAAAGGACCCGTACCAGCCGCTGGGCGAGAATCCCGTTCAGGGTCGAGGAGAGCAGGAACGGTTCCACGCCCATGTCGCGCAGGCGCGTGATGGCCCCGATCGCGGAGTTGGTATGCAGGGTCGAAAAGACCAGGTGACCGGTCAGGCTCGCCTGCACCGCGATCTGGACGGTATCGACATCGCGGATCTCGCCGACCATCACGACATCCGGGTCCTGGCGCAGGATGGCTCGCAGGCCGCGGGCGAAGGTCATGTCGATACGGCTGTTGATCTGGGTCTGTCCGATCCCGTCGAGGTAGTACTCGATCGGGTCCTCGACGGTCAGGATATTGCGGCTGCGGTCATTGAGCCGGGTCAGCGCCGCGTACAGCGTGGTCGTCTTGCCCGACCCGGTCGGGCCGGTGACCAGCACGATCCCGTGCGGCCGCGTGACAATCCGTTCGAGGGTGTCACGGGTATCCGGATCCATGCCCAGGTGGGTAAGGTCAAGGCGACCGGCCTGCTTGTCCAGCAGTCGCATCACCACGCGTTCTCCGTGGCCCGAGGGCAGGGTGGAGACGCGCACGTCCACCGCGCGACCGGCGACCCTGAGGGAGATGCGTCCGTCCTGCGGCAGACGCTTCTCCGCGATGTCCAGCCGTGCCATCACCTTGATGCGCGAGACGATAAGCGATGCAAGCCCCGCGGGCGGGGTCAGAATTTCGCGCAGGACGCCATCCACGCGCAGCCGGACGGCCAGGCGGCTCTCGAAGGGCTCGATGTGGATGTCCGACGCGTTTTCCCGTACCGCCTCCGTCAGCAGCGCATTAATGAGCCGGATAATCGGGGCATCGTCTTCGGCCTCCAGGAGATCCTGCGGCTCGGCGAGGGATTCCGCCACGCTCGACAGGTCGAGGTTGCCATCCAGCTCCTCCATCGATTGCATGGCCCGCGAGCTGGAGGATTCGTAGCGCTCGCGCAGCCGCTGCTCGAAGGTCTTGTCGTCGACGGTTTGCAGGTTCAGCGGCTCGGGGCTGCGTCGGCGCAGTTCCAGGAGCCCCTGCGGATCGGCGTCGTGGCGCAGGAAGATCTGGCGCTTGCCCGCGACCAGATCGCCGGGCACGGCGCCGACCCGGCGCGCGAAGGTGTAGCTCACGGCGAACGTACCGGTCACCGGCGTCCCGGGCGCGTTCGGGGCGTCCGGCACGAGTTCCCGGGTCGCCCCCGCGCTCATGGCCGGGGTACCCTCGGCCATTCAGTCGCGATGGCCATGGACATCTTCGAAGCTGGGCGGGAGCTGGGTCAGGCGCTCCCATTCCGGCAGGACCGGGCTTCTGCGCTGCTGGGTGCGCGCCTGCTCGCGCAGTTGCTCGCCGCGGATAAAGCTGTACTTCTCGCTGGTCAGCTCGGCGCCACGGGCGCTGTCCCGGACGATGCGCGGGTGCAGGAACACCATCAGGTTTCGTTTCTCGGTCTGGTTGCGGTCCGCCCGGAAGAGTCGCCCAAGCCCGGGGATGCTGCCCAGCCCGGGGACGCGCGCCTCGCTGTCCGTTTGCTGTTCTTCAATCAGCCCGCCGAGCACCAGCATGTCGCCGTCATCGATCAGGACGTGGGTCTTCAGTGTCCGGGTATTGGTAATGAGATCGGCCGCGCCGGAAGTACCCGGCGCCAACTGCGAGACCTCCTGTTCGATCTCCAGGCGCACGGCATTGCCCTGGTTGATCTGAGGCCGCACACGAAGCTTCACCCCGACATCCTCGCGACGAATCGTGTCGAAGGCCTGGCCCGAATCCTCGATCGAGCGTCCGACGATGAACGGCACGTTCTGGCCGACCACGATCTCGGCTTCCTCGTTGTCCAGTGTCAGAAGGCTGGGGGTGGACAGGATGTTGCTGGAGGTGTCGCGTTGCAGCATGTTGACTAGGGCCGCGATCCGCGTGCTTCCGGTCGACCCCACGCCCCCGGCGGTCAGGCCGTCCCCGATATCCGGGGGGGAGGACACGCTCCCGTCAAGGAACCCCTCCACGCCCGCGGCGAGTTCGAGGATCCCGCGTGACCCGGGGCCGGAAAAGTTGAGGACCCCGGCACCGCTGTTTCCGATGGCGCCCCACTGCACGCCGAGGTCCTGCACGCGATCCGACGAGACCTCCGCGATGACGGCTTCGACCAGGACTTGCGCCCGGCGGATATCGAGCTGCTCCACGATGATGTCGAAGTCGCGGATGAAGTCGGAGGGGCCGTAGGTCACCACGGCGTTTGTGGACTCGTGTGCCTCGATGTGGATCCTGTTTCCGCCCTGTTCGTCGGGGCCGATATCCGGGCTCTTTTCGGCGATGTTGCGCAGCAGTTCGGCAACCTCCTCGGCCCGCGCATACTTCAGGTAGTGCACGCGTGCGTTCCCTTCT
Source organism: Thioalkalivibrio sp. AKL7 (assembly GCF_000381705.1). Taxonomy (NCBI): domain Bacteria; kingdom Pseudomonadati; phylum Pseudomonadota; class Gammaproteobacteria; order Chromatiales; family Ectothiorhodospiraceae; genus Thioalkalivibrio; species Thioalkalivibrio sp. AKL7. Next base: position 310,332 of record NZ_KB906948.1, read on the forward strand.
TCCATCTCGCGGTCAAGCTGGGCAATGAGCCCGCGCAGGCGCAGGCGAGACTCCTCGCGCCCGGAGAGGATGATGGCGTTGCTGCGACGATCCGCGAGGACCTGGGGTGTGGCGAGCTCTCCCGTGCCCTCCCGGGCCAGAACCTGCAGCTGCTCGGCGAGTTCCCCGGCGCGGGCGTGCCGGAGTTCAATGACCTCGAAATCGTCAGCGAATGGCAGGTCCATGCGTTCGACGAGGGCACGGATGCGATGCACGTTGCTGCGCGTATCCGAAATCAGCAGCGTGTTGGGCTCGGTGGCCGCCGCAAGATGCCCCCCTTGCGGGATCAGCGGGCGAAGGACCGGAACGAGCTGGGCGGCGGCGACATGCCGCAATGCGATCACGTGGGTGACAATGCTCCCGCCCCGTACGTCGGCGTCCGGTTCTGCCTCGATATCGAGGATTGTGGGCGTATCCTGCTTGGCCTGCGCGTCGGGCACGATGCGGGTGGACGATTCGCCCGGAATGGCTGCGAATCCGTGGATCTTGAGGATGTCGTGGAACAGATCCATCAGTTCGTCCCGAGGCACGGGGCGGCTGGAAACGACCGTGATGTTGCCGCGCACCCGTGGGTCCACGATGAAATTGGTCCCGGTTTCCTCGGACACAAGATCGATCAGGTTGCTGATGTTGGTGTCGCGAAGATTAAGCGTCAGCTCGTCCGCTGCGACGGACCCCGTTGCGCAGATCAGGGACAGTGCAAGGGCGCCAAGGCGGAGTCGAAGGCTCATTCGGTTAACTCGATGGTCAGCGGCAGGGTCTGCCCGTCACGTTCTATGGTGATGTTCACCCGGTCGGTGTTGCCGAGTCCAGCGAGGATCTGTTCGGGGTCTTCGATGTCGCGGACCTGCTGCCCCTGGATCGATGTGATGATGTCGCCTTCCTGAAGACCGGCGCGTTCGAATTCGCGCTGGTTGCGCGTCGGGGTGACCCGAATGCCCAGCAGCGCGCCATCCCGCATTACGGGCTGGGCACGCAGCGAATTCATGGCGCGCTGCGGGTCCTCGAGCCAGCGGGATCGGCTGATGTTGGCCGTGATCGGCGCTGGGGAACCGGTGGTTTGTGACGAGCGCTGATCGGTATCGGAGCGGCCGCCATCGACTCGCAGTTCGTCGCCCCGCGGGAGCCGCAGTGTCTCCAGTCGGCCTTCGCGCTCCAGGATGACCCGGTCCGCGTGTACCTGATGCAGTGTCGCCAGCTGGTTCCCGATGGTGTCGCCCACGTGGTAGAGCTCGACATTGGCCCGCCCTGCGGAAATGATCGCGCTACCGTTGCCCTGTCCGGTCGCCAGGACCCCGAGGAGCTCAAGACTCAGGCGGGTCTCCGGCGCGTTCTCGATGGCCTGTTGGCCCGCTTGCCGGGGGCTGCCGAAGGGAGTGAATTCGGCGCTTCGGGAAAACCCGGACCGAGTAGGGGCATCGGCTCCAGGAGACGGGGCGGGGCGACTGGCGGTTGCCCGTTCCGCGTGGACCGTGGTGCCCGACGGGTAGGTGTACCCCGGAACGGCGATCGACCAGACGAGACCCGCGATCAGCCATGCCGTGACCGCCAGCAGCCCGGCACTGAGGATCCAGAGCGGGAGTAAGGGCACAAGTCGGGGCGAAGGTGGCATCGTCAACGGCGTTCGCGGTTTATTCGGTTGGCTGGCCCCGGCGGTTCTCGCTAGGTCGAGTCGGATCGCGTCTTGAAATAGGGCCTGGGGGAACACGATTTAATGTACCCGTTCGCGTGGATGCCCCTGATTCCCCGATCCTGCATTGTTCAGCATGCCGCTTTCGCCAAGTGGGGTCGAGTCCCGGCCCATGCGGCTTCCGGTTTTCCGGAGACGCCTCGCGCCCGTGCGCGGAGGCGAACGCCCCGGAGGCGCGAAGGTGTCGTGTCTTGCGGCTCCCAAGTCGATTTCTCCTGGTGAAGTCCACGTTTGGATGCCGGCCGCTGCCGGGGCTGCCATCGGATTCGGGAACAGGGGCTGCGCCCGGTCTGGAAGCGGGCGTTCGTCGTGACGACCATGGGATGAGGCCGCGCCGGCCGGTGGATGGAGCCACCTGGACCGGCGGCTCCATCCATCGTGTCCGAACGCGGCCTGGTTGACGGACATCACCGCCGATATCGTCGGCTTCCGCAACGAGCGCCGTCCCCGCACCGAAAATGGCTTTCGGGCGAATGCCGGAATTACGGTCCCGAACAAGCCTGGATGGTCTTGGTCCCTGTCGCGTCCTTGACACCCTCGTACGCTACGGTGACCTCAAGTGAGGTTCCTTCTTTATCTGAGAGGTCGTCGAACTCGATCACATATTGATACTCAAAGAGTAGCAGGGCCACTTGCAGAAAGGCCTGTTGGAGGTTGGCGTCACTTGCTGGCTGGTAGAACAAGCCGCCCGTGCCGTCCGCGAGCCTTTGTAGTTCATCTTTCTGAGCTTCCTGAAGGAATTCGCCGAACCCGATGGTGAAAACAGGGATATCCGCTCCTACCGCCTCACCGATAGTGTCGTGCAGCGCGGCCTCCGTGTCCTCAACAACAGTATCTTCGCCGTCGGTCAAAGCGATGACGGCCTTCCTGTCGTTGTTGCTGCCGGGATTATCGAACCGTGCGATGGCTTCCTCGGTTGCGCCGTAGAACGCGGTGTCTCTGCCGAGGTCGGGCGGATTGTTGATCGCGGCCTTCAGTATGTCCTTGTCGGATTTGAAATACTCGGTCATGGGCTTGACATCGTCGGCGTACTTGATGATGTCCGCCTCATCGTTGTCCTGCATCGCGTCTACCAGCGATGTCGCGCCCGCCTCCATGTTGTCTACAGCGTCGGGGAAGTCGGTGATACTGCCGCTATAGTCCATCGTGATGCTGAGAGAGAGGTCGGTGTAGTTTCGGCTGATCGGTTGCACGCCATAACTACCGGGGGCGAACCCTGCAAGAGTGAAATCGCCAGCGACCAAGTTCGGAATGGGGAAGTCGGCCTGGTCGGTGACGGACACAAATGCCTTGGGGGGAAAGGCGCACGCGTTGACCTGGTTGACGTTGACGTGGATCGACTTGATTGGTTCGTAAGTGCCCCTCAGAACGCCCCCGAACGTGGGGGTGTTGGGGTCATCGCTTTGCGCAACCAACAGGGCATTGAACTCGCCGAGACGCACAGGCTTGAATTCAGCCACAACGGTACAGCTGCCGCCGGCCGGGAGGTCAAACGGGGGCGCTCCGCAGGGGGCGTTGCCACCCGACTCGTCCAGCTCAAACTGGTTTGGGTGATCCCCAAACAGACTCATGCTCGAGATGTTGTGGGTTGTTGTTCCCTCGTTGCGGATGATGAACTGCCGAGGGAGCACGTGATCCTCGTTGCCTTCCGTAATAATCCCGAAATCGAAACTCTTCGGCACCACCGTGATCCCGGAAGCCGTGTTGCCACCGCCGCCATCACCGCCGCCCCCGCCACCGCAGCCACTCAGGCCAAGGGACGCTGCCAGCAGGGCTGGTACCAGGAGTCGGGACTTTCCATATTCAAGCGTCATGGCTTTGTTTCTCCATCGATGGGCGGGGTGACCGGATCGGTGCCCTGCAAGGGTTGCGGGTGCCGGGAACGGTCAGGCGGCGCGTCGGGTTGTCCGCCGGGAACCTGATTACGGAGAAAATCTAGTGGAAGAACGAGAACTGGGTCCGTGCGGTGCCGAACATAGGCGACCCGGCCGCGCCAGAACCCCTGTCGTCCGGAGGGCTACCTTCTGCCTAAGAATAATGATGAATGAACGCCGAGGAAGGCACGCCGTTACCCCCTCGTTATCGCGCCGGGGTCCCGTGAAGCGGGGTGCTACCCCGATTAAGCGGATATTTGCCCGGTATACTGCTTCGGCAAGCACTTGCCTGTGTGCCACCACGGCGGCCCGAATGGACGACCCCTGCGCGTGAATCTGCCTCTCCCGCGGCCCGAGTGGCCATCCCCCACCGAGATCGTTCCGGCCTGCCTGCCGAGGCCGTCTGATGTTGCATTCCCCGGAACCCGCGAGCCGGATGACTGGCTAGATGCCCTAGCGAGCGATCAGTTGTTCGTCTGGCCTGATTTCCTGCCCGCGTCGACGGTCGACGCCCTGCGCGACGAGGTGTATGCGCTGCGGGATGCGGCGCGGCTGGAGCAGGCGCGGATCGGGCGTGCGGGGGAGCGCCATCGCGACCGGTCTACACGTGGCGACTGGATTCACTGGCTGGATGGTTCGAGCCCCGCCCGGCAGGCGTTCATGGCGCGCCTGGACGAGATCCGGCTGCAGGTGAGGCGGTCGCTGATCCCGGGCCTGTTCGAGACGGAATCGCACTTCGCCCTGTATCCGCCCGGGCACCCACTACGCCTGGGACGTGGGCGCCTTCCAGGCCGGTAACTGCCGCCGCCTGTCGCTGATGTCCTACCTGAACCGCCACTGACGCGAACGCGACGGTGGGCAGTTCGCGATCTACGAGCGCGAAGGGTGCGAGATCCGCCGCATCCGGCCGCGGGCGGGGACGCTGGTGCTGTTCCTCATGCCGTGTTGTCCACTCGCCGCTGGCGCGCCAGCATCGCCTCCTGGATGCGCATCCGCGACCTGCCGAACCCGCTCGCCAGCCTCGACCGCTTCTGATGGATGCCGGCCGCGCTGCCTTGCAGCGTCCGCCGCCGGCGCCCATGATCGGAGAACGGGCTTCCTGAAGCCCCGGATCGAACGCGGAGCGGCGGGCCATCATGGGCGACAGCTGGCAATCGCATGACAACGCGCTACCCCCTCGGGACACGTCGCTCGACGTGCCGTTGCAGCCCTCGTCCTATGCGATCTGGGCCGAGCGCTATCAGCTTCGCGATGCGCAGGGCGAGCCCGTGGACAGTTCGGTGGAGTCGATGTTCGACCGTGTGGCGCGGGCGCTCGCTGCGGTCGAGGTGCCGGGCAAGCGCGCGCAGGTCGAGCGGGACTTCCGCTGGGCGCTGGACAATGGCGCCATCCCGGCCGGGCGCATCCTGGCCAATGCCGCGGCCGAGGCGTACAAGCCGCACACCACGCTGATCAACTGCACCGTCTCGCGGACGATCCGCGATTCCCTGCAGGCCATCCTCGATGCCAATACCGCTGCCGGCCTGACGCTGAAGGCCGGGGCCGGCATCGGCTATGACTTCAGCACGCTGCGCCCGAAAGGTGCGCTGGTCGCGGGCGCCGGGGCCCCGACCAACGGTCCGGTCGCGTTCATGCCGATCTTCGACCAGACCTGCCGGACCATCGGCGCGGCTGGCGGGCGCCGCGGGGCGCAGATGGCGACGCTGGATGTCGGCCACCCCGACATCCAGCGCTTCATCCTCGCCAAGCGCCGCAAGGGGCGGCTGACCCAGTTCAATCTCTCGGTGCTGGTGCGCGACGCCTTCCTGGAGGCGGTGGAGCGCGACGCGGAGTGGGCGCTGGCCTTCCCGCTGTTGCCTGTAGAGCGGGACCAGGTGGCCGCATCCGACATCGTCTACCGCGACTGGCCGGTGATCGAGGACGACTACCGCGTCGATGAACAGGGCCGCGTCGCCTGCCGCATCTACCGCCGCGTCCGTGCCCGCGAGCTGTGGGAGGCCCTGATGCGCAGCACCTATGACGTCGGGGAACCCGGCGTTATCCTGATCGATCAGGTCAATCGCCAGAACAACGCCTGGTTCGACGAGGTGATCCGAACGACCAACCCCTGCGGCGAAGAGCCGCTGCCGCCGGACGGGGCCTGCCTGCTGGGGTCGGTGAACCTGACGGGCTTCGTCTCCGATCCGTTCACCGAAGACGCGACATTCGACTGGGCCCGTTTCGAGCGCGTGGTGCGCGTATTCACGCGCATGCTGGACAACGTCGCGGATATCTCGGGGCTGCCGCTGCCGGAGCAGCGCGCCGAGATGCTGCGCAAGCGCCGCCACGGCATGGGTATCCTCGGGCTCGGTTCGGCGCTGGCGATGCTGGGGGAGGTCTACGGATCCGAGTCGGCCGCAGCCTTCACCGGGGAGGTTTGTCGACGTCTCGCGCTGGAGAGCTGGCGGGTCGGGCTGGATCTCGCGCGGGAGAAGGGCCCGGCGCCGATCATGGACGAGGACTTCACGCTGACCGCGGACATGCTGCGTCGTCAGCCGGCGCTGGCCGAGGCCGGCTATCGGGTCGGCAACGTGCTGAAGGGGCGCGAGCTGCACGCGCGCTTCAGCGCCTACATGCAGCGCATCGCCGGGGAGGACCCGGCCCTGGTCGCGGCGCTGGCGGAGGAGGGCGCGCGCTTTACCCACGCCACCTCCATCGCGCCCACCGGCACCATCAGCTTCTCGGTCGCCAACAACGCCAGCAACGGCATCGAGCCGACCTTTCTCCACCACACCACGCGCAACATCCGCCAGCCCGGGCGGCGTACCCGCGAGGCGGTGGACTGCTATTCCTTCGAACTGCTGGCCTACCGCGCTCTGGTCGATGCCGAGGCGGGGCCGGGGGATCTGCCCGCCAACGCGATCACCGCGGACCAGGTCAGCGTGGACGCCCACATCCGCATGCAGGCCGCCGCCCAGCCGTGGGTGGACTCGGCCATCTCCAAGACGCTCAATGTCCCGAGCGAGTTCCCGTTCGAAGACTTTCAGCAGGTCTACCTGCAGGCCTGGCGCGCGGGGCTCAAGGGTTGCACCACCTACCGGCCGAACCCGCAGGCGCAGATGGGCGTGCTGATGGACCCGGAGCGCCTGCGCAGCACCTGGTACACCTTTACCCTGGCGGATGGCCAGGAGGTGACCCTGCGCGGCGACGAAGATGTGGAGTACGAGGGCCAGGTGCACACCGCCGCCAATCTCTTCGCGGCGCTGGACGAGGGCTACTACGACGATGTCTGACGTCATCGGGGAGGACACGATGCACCGGATCGACCAGCCCATCATCGCCGTTCGCCGCTCGGATGTTGCGGCAGGAGAGAGTCCACCGCCGGGCGACGATAACCCGCTGGGCAAGCGTATCCCGTCGCGCCCCGAGGGCGAGCTTGAGTCGGTCACCGAAAAGGTCCGCTACTGGACCCAGGAGGGGCCGCAGACGGTCTACCTCGTGGTCAGCTTCGTGGCCGTTTCCGGCACGGTGGGCGGCGAGCGTGTGACCATCGAGCGCCCGATCGAATTCTTCCTGCCCACCGGGCAGCACTCCGAGTCCTACCAGTGGATCTCCGCCACCATGCGCAGCCTGTCGCTGGCGGCCCGCGGGGGCTACGCCACCCACGCCCTGCGCGACCTGCGCAAGGTCACCTGGGATCGCGGCCCGGTCCGCTGCGGCACCAACGAATACGGCAAGCCCCTCTACCATCCCTCCGAGGTCGCGGCCATTGCCCACGCCCTGCAACAAATCCTCCAGCGCCGCGGCTTCCTCGATCCGGACGGCCAGCCGCGCCCGCTGCGCGAGCTTGCTGCCACCTTTCGCGACCAGGACCTAACCCCTGATTCCGCCGCAGCCGTGACCCTGGAGGCACCGGCTCAAACAACCATCGGCGCAGCCCCCTGCCCCCAGTGCGGCGGCCACCTCGAGATCATCGACGGCTGCCCCACCTGCCGCGACTGCGGCTATTCCAAGTGCTAGTTCCTTCGGCGACAGGAAAGGGCGCGCAGCCTCCCCGTGGTCCGCCCGAACAAACCGAGGCCACCGGCCCCTGACTCGTCGGTGCCGGTGGCCCTCATCGCGTATCCACCAGCATGGATAACCCCTCGGCCGACAGGGCCGCCGTGGAAATCTCAAAGGGGGTCTCGTAGTCTCCCCGGCTCGTCCATTCCGCTCTGGAGACATCGTGGCCAACATCCTGAACCCGTACGCCGACGAGCAGCCCGAGTCGAAGCACATCGTGCTACGTGCCCGCAGTGGCCAGGCGGTCTCCGCCAATTTCACCCTGCAGGATCGGCGCGGGCGCGAAAGCGCGGCGGAATACCTGTTTCATCTCTATTCCACCATCAAGCAGAAGCTGGGCGAACCGGTCCTGGATACTGCTGCACCATCGCCGGACGACCAGACCGCCATGCAGCGACTGATCCTGTACTCGGCCGGCGCCCACGACACCATGTTCGGCACCTTTAATGCCTCCAGTGCCTCCTCGGAGATGCCGGAGGAGGAGCGAAACGAGTTCGTGGAGATCTTCCTGCTGGCCAGCGCCACGGTCATCGAGGGACAGCGGATCACCGTCGACCTCCAGCGCGGCCTCATCACCGCCGAGGCGCCCTGAGCGCAAGGTCCCGCGCGGGGCCGCTGCCGCAGGGGGCGTATTGCCCGTGCAGATGGGTATGGCTGCATGCCGGCTCGTTACAGGGACGGGCTTGTGCCGTAAATCTCGGATGGGAGTCGTGGGCCCGGTTGGGTGGAGGCCGGCTGCGTAGCGGCGCGAAGCCTGGCTTCGCGAGGCCGGAACGGCGTGCGCCGGGATAGTCCGACCCGCCCAGCGCGAGCGCAAGCGAATGGTGGGCCCGGTCGGACTCGAACCGACGACCAAGGGATTATGAGTCCCCTGCTCTAACCAACTGAGCTACAGGCCCGTATTCGGGGGGCGTACAAACGACTGCGGCGCCATTCTACCCGCAAGGGGAAGATGGCGCCGCATCGCTAGGTCGGGTTCCGGCCGCCGGGCCGGGACGCCGGTTACTCGGCGTCGGTGTAGGTGCGCAGCAGTTCGGCGCGGGTCGGGTGGCGCAGCTTGCGCAGGGCCTTGGCCTCGATCTGGCGGATGCGCTCGCGGGTGACGTCGAACTGCTTGCCGACCTCCTCGAGGGTGTGGTCGGTGTTCATGTCGATACCGAAGCGCATGCGCAGGACCTTGGCCTCGCGCGGGGTCAGCGTGGACAGGATCTCGCGGGTGGCCTCGGTGAGGCTCTCCTGTGCGGCGGAGTCGGACGGCGAGGCGACCTTCTCGTCCTCGATGAAGTCGCCCAGATGCGAGTCTTCGTCGTCGCCGATCGGGGTCTCCATGGAGATCGGCTCCTTGGAAATCTTCAGCACCTTGCGGATCTTGTCCTCGGGCATCTCCATGCGCTCGGCCAGCTCTTCCGGGGTGGCCTCGCGGCCCATCTCCTGCAGCATCTGGCGGGAGACGCGGTTGAGCTTGTTGATCGTCTCGATCATATGCACCGGGATGCGAATGGTGCGCGCCTGGTCCGCGATGGAGCGGGTGATCGCCTGGCGAATCCACCAGGTGGCGTAGGTCGAGAACTTGTAGCCGCGGCGGTATTCGAACTTGTCCACGGCCTTCATCAGGCCGATGTTGCCTTCCTGGATGAGGTCGAGGAACTGCAGGCCGCGGTTGGTGTACTTCTTGGCGATGGAGATCACCAGGCGCAGGTTGGCCTCGACCATCTCTTTCTTCGCGCGGCGGGCCTTGGCCTCGCCGATGGACATGCGGCGGTTGATCTCCTTGATCTCGGCGATGTTCAGGCTGGCCTCGCGCTCGATCTCGGCCAGCTTCTTCTGCAGGCGCACGATCTCTTCTTCGTGCTGGGCCAGGGCGTTGGTGTACTTGCCCTTGGCCTTGCAGGCTTCCTTGATCCAGTCGAGATTGGTCTCGTTCTTGGGGAAGCTGTCGATGAAGGCCTTGCGCGGCATCTGGGCCTGCTCGACGGCCAGCGCCATGATGCGGCGCTCGTGGCGGCGGACGTGGTCGATGCTGCCATGCAGCTGGGTGGTCAGCTGGTCGACCATGCGCGGGATCAGCTTGAACTCCATGAAGTACTTGGCGGTGGCCTCGCGTGCTACAGCGTAGGCCTCGCGGTTGCCCTTCTCGAAGGCCTTGTGCGCCTTGGCGTGCAGCTTGCGCAGCTTTTCGAAGCGCTCGCGCGCCTCTTCCGGATCCGGGCCGGTGTCCACCGGCTCGGCGGCTTCTTCGTCTTCTTCGGCGTCTTCCACCTCGTCGACGATGGCATCCAGTTCGGCGCTGGCCTGCTGCTCGGCGGCGGCCGCCGCAGCCGCCTTCTGCTCGTCCTGGGCCTTCTGGGCCTGCTCCGGTGTCACCAGGCCACGGGCCACGGCCTCACCGTTGGCGTGATCATTCGGGTCGATGAAGGAAACCACCAGGTCGGTCAGGCGGCCATTGTTCTCGACGATCCGGTCGTATTCGCGGATCAGCCGTTCGATCGCGCCCGGATGGTGGGCGAGCGCGAACAGGACCTGCATCAGGCCCTCTTCGATGCGCTTGGCGATGCGGATCTCGCCTTCGCGGGTCAACAGCTCGACCGTGCCCATCTCGCGCATGTACATGCGCACGGGGTCGGTGGTGCGGCCGAAGTCGCTGTCGGCGGAGGCGAGCGCCGCCACGGCGTCCTCGGCGTCGTCGTCGGCAGAGACCGAACCGTCGGACAGCAGAAGGCTGTCGGCGTCCGGGGCCTGCTCATGCACCGCGATGCCCATGTCGTTGATCATCGCAATGATGTCCTCGACTTGGTCGGAGTCGATGATCGAGTCGGGCAGGTGGTCGTTTACCTCGGTATACGTGAGGTATCCCTGCTCCTTGCCCTTGGCAATCAGTTCCTTGAGCTGGGATTGCTGCTCTTCACGATTCATTGCGGTCGTACTCCGAGGTGCTTGTTTGAGCCGTGGCAAGACGGCTCAAGGAAAGTGGGACGCAGAAAAATCAATCCTACATTGTAGCAGAAGATTCTTATATTGCCGGTGGCCTGATGGATTCTCGGGTCAAGGCTGGGTCGCGACCCGGCTCTGGGGCGACCTCCTTGACCGCTATGTTGAGGGCGAATCCGGGCGCTTCAAGCCCCGGCGCGCTATTTGGGCAGGTCGAACCGCTGCAACTGCTGGGTAAGACGGGCGAGCTCGGCGCGTTGTTCCGTTCCGAGTTCGGAACCGGGGCGAGTCAGTTCACGAATTCGCAATCGATAGTGCTGACGCAGGAGCTGGCGGGCGCAGTCCAGCGCCGTCTGGCGGGTGACTGCTGGCTCGCCGTCGTTGAGCTCCTGGTGGGCCAGGGCCATGAGTCGCTGAAAGTGGCGCTGGTCGCGAAAGCGCTCCAGCAGGCCGGCCGTGTGGCGTCCAGGGCTCTCGTCCAGGGCCGCGAGGACATTACGCAGGGTCTCGGCGGCCGCTCCGGGCAGCTCGACGACCTGGCGGAACTCGGGCTGTGACCAGTCCAGTTCCGGGTGTTGCAGGACGCGGGCGAGCAGGGCACCCCACAAGGCCGGGGCGCTCTCGCCGCGCGCGGGCGCACGGCCGCCGGGGGTGGCGGGGAGCTCGTGACCCGGGCCCGGTTCAGGGTTGCGGGCAGGCTGGGGTGGCTGTTCCGACAGGACCTGTTCCAGTCGCTCCTGGCTGAGCCCCGTCTCCTGTCCGATGCGTTCGACCAGCTGGTCACGAAACAGCGGATCGCGGGCGGTGGCGACCAGCTTCATCGCCGCGTGGGCGAAGCGGGTGCGGCCTTCGGCGGTGTCGGTGGGGTGCTCCTCGCGCTGCAGGCGCATCAGGGTCTCGGACAAGGGCAGGGCGCCGGCGAGGCGCTCCTCCCAGCCGGCCAGGCCGTCGCGCAGGACCAGGCTGTCCGGGTCGTCGCCCTCCGGCAGGAACAGCACGCGCACCTCGCGCAGGCCCTGGATCGCGGGCAGCGCCTCGCCCAGCGAGCGCCAGGCGGCGCGGCGGCCGGCGGCATCGCCATCGAAGCACAGGGTGATGCGCGAGACCTGACGGAACAGGCTGTCCAGGTGGGCACGGGTGAGCGCGGTACCCATGCAGGCCACTGCGCGGTGGAACCCGGCGCGGGCCAGGCCGACCACGTCCATGTAGCCCTCGACCACCACGATGTCGTCCAGCCGGGTGCCGGCCTTGCGCGCCTCGAACAGGCCATAGATCACCTGGCCCTTGTGGAAAACCTCGCTCTCCGGACTGTTCAGGTATTTCGGTTCGCCGTCCTCGATCAGGCGCCCGCCGAAGCCGGTGATGCGCCCGCGCCGGTCGCGGATCGGGAACATGATGCGCGCGCGGAAGCGCTCGCGGATGCCGCCGTCGTCGCGGCGCGCGGCCAGGCCGGCATCGACCAGTTGCTGCGGAGTGAAACGTGGTTTGAGCGCCTCGATCAGCCCCGCGGGCGGGGCCCAGCCGATCTGGTAGTTGCGTGCGGTGGCGCCGTCGATGCCACGGTTTTTCAGGTACTCGACTGCCCTAGGGGTCTGGCGCAGTTGCTGTACGTACCATTCGGCGGCCGCGTCCAGCGCGTCATACAGCGGGGCATGGGCCTCGCGGCGGTCGTCATCCCCGGCCTCGCGCGGAACCTCGAGCCCGGCCTGTTCGGCCAGCTGCTCGATCGCCTCGGGAAAGCTAAGGTTCTCGTACTCCATCAGGAAGCTGATGGCCGTGCCATGCGCCCCGCAGCCGAAGCAGTGATAGAACTGCTTTTGCGGGGAGACGTAGAACGACGGCGTCTTCTCGCCGTGGAACGGGCAGCAGGCCGCGAACTCGCGCCCGGCCTTCTTCAGGCTGACGCGGCGCTGAATGATCTCGACGATGTCACTGCGTTCTAGCAGATCGTCGATGAACGCCTGGGGGATGAGGCCTGCCATGGGGTCGCTGCGTGTTCCTCGGAGTCGTGCCGGTGGTTGGGTTCGCATGATAGCCCGGAGGGCCCGGTGGTCGTCAGGGCATCGATCCGTTCACGTCAGTGCGAGCCCCCTCATCCCGCCTTTGCGATCGCCCAAACAAAACGGGCCCCGTGAGGGGCCCGAATCGTAGTGCTGCCGGATGGCGGGTCAGGCGGCCTGGCGCAGGTTGGCCAGCAGGCCCCGGAGTTCCGAGGCCTTGGGCTTCACCAGCCAGAACGAGCCCTGGTAGTCGTCGAAGCGCTCCAGGATTTCGCGGCCCCAGGCGCTGTCGGTCTCGTGCACGAATTCCGTGACGAGTTCCTCCAGGTAGTTCCGGTGCGCCTCCATCTCCTCGGTGTCGAGGCGGTGCAGGTCGATCAGCTCGTTGTTGATGCGGTCCGGGAAGTCGTTCTCCCGGTCCAGCACGAACGCGAAGCCGCCGGTCATGCCCGCGCCGAAGTTGATGCCGGTATTGCCCAGTACCACCATCACGCCGCCGGTCATGTACTCGCAGCCGTGGTCGCCGATGCCTTCCACCACGGCGATCGCGCCGGAGTTGCGCACGCCGAAGCGCTCACCACACTGGCCGGCCGCGAACAGCTTGCCGCCGGTCGCCCCATACAGGCAGGTGTTGCCCATGATGGTGGTGTCCTGGCTGGCGAAGCTGGAGCCCTCCGGCGGCCGGATCACCAGCTTGCCGCCGGTCATGCCCTTGCCGACGTAGTCATTGGCATCGCCTTCCAGGTACAGGTGCAGACCGCCGGCATTCCACACGCCGAAGCTCTGCCCGGCCGTGCCCTTCATGCGCACGGTGATCGCGGCGTCCGCCATGCCCTGATTGCCGTGACGCTTGGCAATCTCTCCGGACAGCCGCGCGCCGATCGAGCGATCGGTGTTGGCCACGTCGAAGTGGTATTCGCCACCGGCCTTGCTCTCGATGGCCTCGAGCATCTCCGCGACCATCTTCTCGGCGAGCTCACCCTTGTCGAACGGTTCGTTCTTCGGCGCCTTGCAGAAACGCGGCTTGTCGGCCAGGTCGCCGCTGGCCAGCAGGCCGTTCAGGTCCAGGTGCTGCTGCTTGGGCGTCTCGCCCGGCAGGATCTCCAGCAGGTCGGTGCGGCCGATCAGGTCGGTCAGGCTGCGCACACCCAGCTTCGCCATCCATTCGCGGGTCTCGCGGGCGACGAACTGGAAGTAGTGCATGACCATCTCGGGCAGCCCGATGAAGTGGTTCATGCGCAGCACCTTGTCCTGCGTGGCCACACCCGTTGCGCAGTTGTTCAGATGGCAGATGCGCAGGTACTTGCAGCCCAGCGCCACCATCGGTCCGGTGCCGAAGCCGAAACTCTCGGCGCCCAGGATCGCGGCCTTGATTACGTCCAGGCCGGTCTTCAGCCCGCCGTCGGTCTGCAGGCGCACCTTGTCGCGCAGGTCGTTGCCGCGCAGGGTCGCGTGGGTCTCGGACAGGCCCAGCTCCCACGGGGTGCCGGCGTACTTCACCGAGGTCAGCGGGCTGGCGCCAGTGCCGCCGTCGTAACCGGAGATGGTGATCAAGTCGGCGTAGGCCTTGGCCACGCCGGCGGCGATGGTACCGACCCCGGCCTCGGAGACCAGCTTCACCGAGACCAGCGCATCCGGGTTGACCTGCTTGAGGTCGAAGATCAGCTGCGCCAGGTCCTCGATGGAGTAGATGTCGTGGTGCGGCGGCGGCGAGATCAGGGCCACGCCGGCATTCGAGAAGCGCAGCTCCGCGATCATCTTGTTGACCTTGTGCCCCGGCAGCTGGCCACCCTCGCCGGGCTTGGCGCCCTGGGCGACCTTGATCTGCAGGACTTCGGCGTTGACCAGATAGTGCGGGGTCACGCCGAAGCGGCCGGAGGCCACCTGCTTGATCTTGGACATGCGCTCGGTACCGTAGCGGGAGACGGCCTCGCCGCCCTCGCCGGAGTTGGAGCGTCCACCGAGGCGGTTCATCGCGGTGGCCAGGGCCTCGTGGGCCTCGGGCGACAGCGCGCCCAGGCTCATGCCGGCGGAGTCGAAGCGCGGCAGGATGTCGGCCTCGGGCTCGACCGCGTCAAGCTCGATCGGCTCGATGTCGTCGCGCACCTTGAGCAGGTCGCGCAGCACGGTCACCGGGCGTTCGTTCACCAGGTCCGCGTATTCCTTGTAGATCCCGTAGTCGCCGGATTGCACCGCGCGGTGCAGGGTCTGGATCACGTCCGGGTTGTAGGCGTGGTACTCGCCGCCGTGGACGTATTTCAGCAGACCGCCCTGGCCAGCGCTCTTGCGCGGGTTCCAGGCACGCTTCGACAGCGTCTCCAGATCCGCCTGAATGTCGGCGAAGCGGGTGCCCTGGATGCGGCTGGTGGTGCCCTTGAAGCAGGTCTCCACGATTTCGTCGGACAGGCCGACGATCTCGAACAGCTGCGCGCCGCGGTAGCTGGCAATGGTGGAGATGCCCATCTTGGACAGGATCTTGAACAGGCCCTTGTTGATGCCGCGGCGGTAGTTCTGCGCCAGGGTCAGCGGGTCCGCGTTCGGGATCTCGCCGGACTGGCACATGCCGTGCAGCGCCGAGTAGGCCAGGTACGGATAGATCGCGGTGGCGCCATAGCCCAGCAGCACCGCGAAGTGGTGCGGGTCGCGCACGGTGGCGGTTTCGGCGACGATGTTCGCGTCGGTGCGCAGCTTGGCGCTGATCAGGGCATGGTGAACCGCGCCCACGGCCAGCGCGGCCGGGATCGGGCGGCGTTCGGGGTCGATGCCGCGATCCGACAGGACCAGCACCACGGCACCGTCGCGCACGGCCTCGACCGCGTGCTCGGTCAGGGCCTTCACGGCGTCCTCCAGCGAGCCGGAATGGACGTCGTAGTTGAGGTCCATGCGCTCGACGCGGAAGGCGTCCTCGGTCTGGTTGCACAGCTCGCGGAACTTGGCCTCGGACAGCACCGGGGAGTCGGACACCAGGCGGTGGGCGTGGTCCGGGGTCTCCTCGAACAGGTTCTGTTCGCGGCCGAAGCAGGTCTCCAGCGACATCACGATGCTTTCGCGCAGCGGGTCGATCGCCGGGTTGGTCACCTGGGCGAACTGCTGGCGGAAGTAGTCGAACAGCGAACGGGTGTGGCTGGAGAGCACTGCGAACGGGGTGTCGTCGCCCATGGAGCCCACGGCCTCCTGCCCGGCCTCGGCCAGCACGCGCAGGATCTGGTCGCGTTCCTCGAAGGTCACGTCGAACAGCTTCTCGTAGGTCTCCAGGCGCTCGGGCGGCATCGGCTCGCCGGAGAACAGCTGGTTGTCGTCCAGCTGGCTCTTCAGGTGCTTCACGTGCGCGCGCAGCCACTGGCGGTAGGGCTGGCGGGTGCGGTTGATGCGGTCGACGTCCTCGGGCTGCAGCAGCTCGCCGGACTCGGTGTCCACGGCGAGCATCTGGCCGGGCTTCAGGCGCCCCTTGGCGACTACGTCCTCGGGGGCGTAGTCATACACGCCGATCTCCGAGGCCAGGGTGATGTGGCGATCCTTGGTGATCACGTAGCGCGCCGGGCGCAGGCCGTTGCGGTCCAGGGTGCAGGCGGCGTAGCGGCCGTCGGTCAGCACGATGCCGGCCGGGCCGTCCCAGGGTTCCATGTGCATGGAGTTGTATTCGTAGAACGCGCGCAGGTCGGAGTCCATGTGCGCGACGTTCTGCCACGCCGGCGGGACCAGCAGGCGCATTGCGCGGAACAGATCCATACCGCCGGCCAGCAGGACCTCCAGCATGTTGTCCAGGCTCTGCGAGTCGGAGCCCGCCAGGTTGACCAGCGGTTCCAGCTCGGTCAGCTCCGGCAGCTTCTCGGTGGCGAACTTGTGTTGGCGCGCGACCGCCCAGTTGCGGTTGCCCTGCACGGTGTTGATCTCGCCGTTGTGGGCGAGGAAGCGGAACGGCTGCGCCAGGCCCCACTGCGGGAAGGTGTTGGTGGAGAAGCGCTGGTGGAACACGCAGATTGCCGTCTCCAGTTCCGGGCGCTTCAGGTCCGGGTAGAACACCGGCAGGTTGGCCGGCATCACCAGACCCTTGTAGGAGAGTACGTGTGCCGACAGGCTGGGCACGTAGAACACCGGGTCGTCGCCCATCGCGATCTCGGCGCGGCGGCGCACCACGAACAGCGCGCGCTCGAAGTCGGCCGCGTCCATCTCCGCCGGGGCATTGATGAACACCTGCAGGATGTGCGGCTGGCTCTTCATCGCCTCGGCGCCGCAGGCCTCTTCCGGATTGACCGGCACCTCGCGCCAGCCGGCAAGCCGGAGCGGGCCGCGCTCGATGGCGCTCTCCACGGCGGCGCGGGTTTCGGCGATCTTTGCCGGGTTGATGAACACGATGCCGGCGGCGAAGCGCTCGGCCAGTTCAATCTTCGACTCGGAGGCGAGGGTGCGCAGGAAGGCCTCGGGGGTCTTCATCAGGAGCCCGCAGCCGTCGCCGGTCTTGCCGTCGGCGGCGATCGCGCCGCGGTGGGTCATGCGTTCCAGGGCCTTGATCGCGGTGTCGACCACCCAGTGGCTGGCTACGCCGTCCATGTGCGCAATGAGGCCGAAGCCGCAGTTGTCGCGCTCGAATTCGGGGCGGTAGAGGGTGCCGTTCAGTTGGTTCTGTCGCATTGGTCAACTCCGGTCGCAGCGCGCGGGGCCATACGCGGGCGCGGTACGTTGGTCAGGGCCGTCCCTGGAAAAAGAACACGGAAAAAGGCGCAGGAATATAGCCGAACCGTCATTCTCCCGGCAAACCGGGGCCGGTCAAGAAGACACGACATCGACGCAGGTTAAGTCGTGGTGACCACGCAGCGCGGGGGATCAGTCGCGCACGGCGTTCTGGACCGAGCCGATGGAGCGGATCCAGGGTTCGTCGCGGCGCACGGCGGCGGGCAGGTCCTCCGCGGCGCGCTGGGCGGCGGCCCGGTCGGGGAAGACCCCGGCCAGGATGACCACGAATTCGCGGTTGTTGACGCGCGTTGGGATATAGCGGATCCCGCCCAGGTCGTGCTGATCGGCATAGGCCCGTGCGGCCCCCATGTTTGGCGCGGCCAGCAGCTGGATGGTCGTGGCGCCACCGTCCTGGTCGTTCAGCCAGGCGCGGTCGTTGCGCAGGCGCTCGGCGTCGGCATCCTCTGCGGCCGGCTCTTCGGTGGCGGGTTCCGGCTCGGGCGTGGGCTCGGGCGTGGGTTCGGGTGCGGGTTCAGGCTCCGGCTCCGGCGTGGTTTCTGGCTCGGCCTGCGGTTCGGATGCGGGCGCCGTCTCCGCGGGTTCCGCCGCCGTCTCGGGTTCGGGCTCGTCCGCGGCCGGGTCCTGGGGGGCGGTCTCCCGCTCGGTCGGTTCGGCTTCGGCCGGAGGGGGCAGGTCCAGGGGGTCGGCCACGGCGACCTCGTCGTCGGTGGTGGCTTTCGGCTCCTCGGGTGCGGGTGCGGGCGTGGGTTCTGGCTCGGCCTCGGTGATGCGCGGCGCGGGCAGGGGCAGTTCGATGATCTCGCTATCGGTCGGCGCGGATTCCGTCTCCAGCAGTTGCCAGGCGACCGGGGCGGCGATGCCCAGGGCCACGGTGATGGCTACCGCCGGGACGAACCAGCGCTGGTTCCAGAAGGCGACGTTCTCCGCCGCCGGCGGCTCCGGGATGCGGTGATCGGCGTCGATGCCGCCCGGCTCGCCCGGCGGCACCTCGGGGGCTGTCGCGCGGGGCGGGTCGGGTCGCGGAGTGGACGCGGCAAGAGCCTCGGCCGCCGGGGTGAAGCGGTCGTCTTCCGGGTCGCGGCTGGCGTGGATGGCCGTCTCCGGAGGCGTTTCGCTCGCCGGCTCGCCCTCGCGGGTGGAGGGGGTGACCGCGGGCTCCCCGTCTTGCGGTTCGATGTCGGTGTCTGTCTCGGCCGCCTCGCCCGCGGCCACCCCCGGGGCAGTGCTGCCGGCGGCTGCGGCACCGGTCCGGCGCTCGCTGCGGCACTGGCGCTCGAGGAAACTGTTGGCTTCGCGGTTGAGGTTGCCGGGCAGGCCCTGACTGGTGGTCTGCAGGTGATGGATGGCGTCTGCATCCAGCAGGCGATCGGGGTCGGCCAGGCCGGCGGCCTGCAGGCGGTGGCGCAGGTAGGCCGCGGTCTGCTCCAGGTTGAACGCGCGCAGGCTGACGCGAGTGACCTGGTCCTCGTCGGAGGGGTCGGGCAGGTAAAGGCGGCGGCGCAGTAGTCCGCTGGAGCCGACCAGGATGATGCGCGGGGCGCGGCCCTGCCTGGCAAGGATCTCGCTGCGCATGCGCATCAGGTTGTTGACGATGTCGGTGCCGACCAGGTGCGCGTCATCCATCGCGATAACCGGGTCGACGCCTTCGGCGACGCGGTCGCCAAGGAGTTCGGTCAGTGGGCGATCGGGGTCGTCCGCGTTCTGCGAGCGCAGGTAATTGCGGATGGTGTTGTCCACCGACTCGAACTGGGTGTTGATGCGCGCACGGAAGGCGATCAGCTCGAACGGGTCGGGCAGCATCGCCAGCAGCCGCATCAGCTGGAGGCTGCGGCCGGAACCGTTCTCGCCGGTCATCAGCACGACTGCGCCGGGGCCGTTCAGGGCAGCCCGCGCGGACTCGAGCAGGCCATCCAGCAGCGGGTCGCTGTAGATGAAGGTCTCGTCGGGCGCGTCGTCAAACGGCGGCGCGTGCAGGCCGAGGTGTTCCAGGCATTGTTCGGAAAGCGCCATCGAATTCCTTTTCAGGTCAGCGTGCCCAGGTCGAACAGGCGGTGGTGTT
This sequence comes from Thioalkalivibrio sp. AKL7, assembly GCF_000381705.1. NCBI lineage: Bacteria > Pseudomonadati > Pseudomonadota > Gammaproteobacteria > Chromatiales > Ectothiorhodospiraceae > Thioalkalivibrio > Thioalkalivibrio sp. AKL7. Next base: position 329,658 of record NZ_KB906948.1, read on the forward strand.
CACGGATGGCGTGGCGATCGGTCATGCCGGCGATGTAGTCGGCGATGGCGCGTTGCGGCCCGTGCGCGTCGTGGGTGGCCATCTCGTCGGCATGCCGCTGGTAGTGCTCGGGCATCAGGCGTGGCTCCGACTCGAACGCGGCAAACAGATCGTGGATCAGCTGGCGGGCCTTGTGCATTACCCCGTGGACCTGGTGGTGATGGTAGAGGTTCTCGCGCAGGAAGCCCTTGAGCTCGCGCGCCTGTTCCGCCATCTGCGGGCTGAAGCGGATCAGTGCCTCGCCGGCGCGGCGCACGTCGTCGGGGGTTTGCGGGCGCTGGTGGTCGATCGCGGCCTGGCTGGTCTCGATCAGGTCGCCGACCAGGGCGTCGATCATGCGCCGGACGGTCTCGTGCTGGATGCGACGCGGGTCCAGGTTTGGATACCGGGCCTGGACCGTCTCGCGGCAGTCGCGGAACAGGGTGACCTCGGCGAGGCGGTCCATGGTGAGCAGCCCGGAGCGCAGGCCGTCATCGACGTCGTGATTGTTGTAGGCGATTTCGTCGGCGACGTTCGCGAGCTGGGCCTCGAGGCTCGGCTGTTCCTTCTGCAGGAAGCGCACCCCGATCTCGCCCAGCTGGCGCGCCTTCTCGGGTGCGCAGTGCTTGAGGATGCCCTCGCGGGTCTCGTAGGTCAGGTTGAGGCCGTCGAAGTCGGCGTAGTGGCGCTCCAGCAGGTCGACGATGCGCAGCGACTGCAGATTGTGCTCGAAGCCGCCGTGCTCGCGCATGCAGGCATTCAGTGCGTGCTGCCCGGCATGCCCGAAGGGGGTGTGGCCGAGATCGTGCGCCAGCGCGACGGCCTCGGTCAGGTCCTCGTTCAGTTGCAGGGCGCGCGCGATGGAGCGCCCGATCTGCGCGACCTCCAGCGAGTGGGTCAGGCGGTTGCGGAACAGATCGCCCTCGTGGCTGATGAAGACCTGGGTCTTGTACTCCAGCCGGCGAAAGGCGCTGGAATGCACGATGCGGTCGCGGTCGCGCTGGAAATCGCTGCGGTGACGCGGCGCGGCCTCGGCCTGGGCGCGGCCGCGCGAACGTGCGGGGTCGCAGGCGTAGGGCGCCAGGCCCGGTGTGGCGGCGCTGGGGGTGGCCATGGTTTCAGGCGACACGGGCATGCTCGTGCAGGGTGTCGTCCAGGGCGTCCTGATCGAACGCGTCGGTGAGGACGGCTTCGCCAATGCCGCGCAGCAGTACCAGGCGCAGGCGGCCGCTGGCCACCTTCTTGTCGATCGCCATCAGTTCGCGGAAGCGGTCCGGGGTCACCGCCCCCGGCGGTTCCAGGGCCAGGCCGGCGCGCTGGATCAGGGCCTCGGCGCGTTCGCGACCAGCGGTATCCAGCCAGCCCATGCGTTCGGACATGCGTGCGGCCATGGCCATTCCGGTGCCCACGGCCTCGCCGTGCAGCCAGGCGCCGTAGCCCATGCCGGCCTCGATCGCGTGGCCGAAGGTGTGGCCCAGGTTGAGCAGGGCGCGAATGCCGCCCTCGCGCTCGTCGGCGGCGACGATCTCGGCTTTGCAGGCGCAGGAGCGACGGATCGCGTAGGCCAGCGGTTCGGGTTCCAGTGCGCGCAGGGCGTCGATGTGTTCCTCCAGCCAGGCGAAGAACTCGGCGTCGCGGATCAGGCCGTACTTGATCACCTCGGCCAGGCCCGCCTGGAGCTCGCGCTGGGGCAGGGTCTTGAGGGTGTCGGTGTCGATGACCACGGCGCGTGGCTGATGGAAGGCGCCGATCATGTTCTTGCCCAGCGGGTGATTGACACCGGTCTTGCCGCCAACCGAGGAGTCGACCTGGGCGAGCAGGGTGGTTGGGACCTGAACGAAGTCGATACCGCGCTGGTAGATCGCGGCGGCAAACCCGGCGATATCCCCGACCACCCCGCCACCCAGGGCGACGATGCGGCTGCCGCGATCCAGGCGCGCCTCCAGCAGCCGGGACAGGATGGTCTCTACCGTCACGAGGGTCTTGTGCTGTTCGCCGTCGGGCAGTTCGATCCATAGCGGGTCGCTGCTGATGTCGCAGGCGGCGAGGTTCCGGCGCAGGGCGTCGCCATACAGCGGCCCGACCGTGGTGTTGGTCACCACGGCGATGCGCCGGCCGTGCAGTGCCGGCCGGAGCCGCTCCGGTTCGCCCAGCATGCCCGGCCCGATGTGGATCGGGTAGCCGCGTTCGCCCAGTTCTACGTTGAGACTTTCCATGCCCGTCATCATAGCGTGCGGGCCGACGGCGGCGTAAGCCGGGCATTCCGCATGGTGCGGATCGCTTCACGGACTTTTGCAATTGGCGCCGGTTGGATTACCATAGGGAGTTCTGCATGGTCGCCCGGAGTGTTTGGCGGCCGGTTTTGTTATTTTTGATCGAGATGATCCTGCATCCGTTTCGGAGATTGTATGCCGCACGTACGAATTCGTGAGAACGAGCCCTTCGAGGTCGCCCTGCGCCGTTTCAAGCGCACCTGCGAGAAAGCCGGCGTGGTCGCGGAAGTCCGCCGCCGTGAGTACTACGAGAAGCCGACCACCGAGCGCAAGCGCAAGGCCGCTGCCGCGGTGAAGCGTCAGCTGAAGAAGAATTCCCGCGACATGACTCGTCGGGTGCGTTTGTACTGAACCCCGTCCGGGTGGCTGCCCGGACCCGAGGACCCAAAGATGTCGCTCAAGGCCCGGTTGCAGGATGACGTCAAGCAGGCCATGCGGGCCCGCGCCAAGGACCGCCTGGCTGCATTGCGCATGATTCAGGCCGAGGTATCGCAGTTCGAGGTGGACGAGCGGCGCGAGGCCGACGACGACACCGTGCTGGCGATCCTCAATCGCATGCTCAAGCAGCGGCGTGATTCCATCGATCAGTATCAGAAGGGCGGTCGCGAGGACCTCGCCGAGCGCGAGGCCGCCGAGGTCGTCATTATCGAGGAATACATGCCCGAGCCGCTGGACGCGTCCGCGCTGGACCAGTTGGTAAGCGAGGCGATTGCCGAGACCGGAGCCAGTGCCCCGGGTGACATGGGCCGCGTCATGGGGGTGCTGAAACCCCGGGTCTTCGGGCGTGCGGACATGGGCCAGGTGAGCCAGAAGGTCCGCGCCGCCCTGCAGGGCTGACTACGGGCCGGATCCCGGCCGAACTCCCCGGGCCCATCGCGGCCCCTATCCCGATTTCGTCGGAGCGAGTGTTCCATGGCTTCCAATCCGATGCAGTTCCTGGACCTCCCGCGCCAGGACCCCCAGAAGACCCCCGCCGAGATCCGGATCCACGAATTCGGCGAGATCATTGGTCAGTTCGATCCCGCCACGGCCGGTCAACAGGCCGGCCGTTGCCTGGCCTGTGGCAATCCCTATTGCGAATGGAAGTGCCCGGTCCACAACTTCATCCCCAACTGGTTGAAGCTGGTGGAGGAAGGCAATCTGTTCGCGGCCGCCGAGCTCTCGCACAAGACCAACTCGTTGCCCGAAGTCTGTGGCCGCGTATGCCCGCAGGATCGTCTGTGCGAGGGGGCCTGCACCCTGAATGACGGCTTCGGCGCGGTCACCATCGGCTCGGTTGAGAAGTACATCACCGACGAGGCCCTGAAGGCCGGCTGGCGCCCGGATCTGTCGGATGTCACCCCGACCGGCAAGCGGGTCGCGGTGATCGGCGCCGGGCCCGCGGGATTGGGCTGCGCGGACATCCTGGCGCGCAATGGCGTGCAGGCGGTGGTGTATGACCGCTATCCGGAGATTGGCGGTCTGCTGACCTTCGGCATCCCGCCGTTCAAGCTGGAAAAGCACGTGATCCGCACCCGCCGCGAGATCCTCGAGGGCATGGGCGTCGAGTTTCGCCTGAATATCGAGATCGGCCGCGACATCGCGATGGACGCTTTGATGGAGGAATACGATGCCGTGTTCCTCGGCATGGGCACCTACACCGCGATGCAGGGCGGTTTCCCCGGCGAGGACCTGCCGGGCGTTTATCCCGCCCTGCCGTTCCTGATCTCCAATATCCGCCAGGTGATGAACTGGCCGCAGGAAGAAGGCCACGAGTTCATCGACATGGCCGACCAGCGGGTGGTCGTGCTGGGTGGCGGCGACACCGCGATGGACTGCAACCGCACCTCGATCCGCCAGGGCGCGGCATCGGTGACCTGCGCCTACCGCCGCGACGAAGACAACATGCCCGGTTCGCGCAAGGAAGTGGTGCATGCGCGCGAAGAGGGTGTGCATTTCGAGTTCAACGTGCAGCCGGTGGAGATCGTCGGCGACGGCAAGGTCGAGGGCGTGAAGGTCGTGCGTACCCAGATGGGCGCCCCGGACGAACGTGGCCGCCGCCGTCCCGAGCCGGTCCCCGGCTCCGAACACGTAATCCCGGCCGACCGGGTGCTGATCGCCTTTGGCTTCCGTCCGTCTCCCTCCGACTGGTTTGCCGACTACAAGATCGGCATCGACGAGGGCGGCCGCGTGCAGACCGCGGGCGAGCATGCCTTCCAGACCGGCAATCCGAAGGTCTTTGCGGGCGGCGACATGGTGCGCGGCTCCGATCTGGTGGTCACCGCCGTCTTCGAGGGCCGCGAGGCCGCCGAAGGCATCCTTGAATACCTCGGCGTTTGAGCCTTTCGATGTCCCAGAACCTGAAGAACGACCTCCTGCTGCGAGCCCAGCTGCGCGAACCGGTGGAGCGTCCGCCGATCTGGATCATGCGCCAGGCCGGGCGCTACCTGCCGGAGTACCGCGAGACCCGCGCCCAGGCCGGCAGCTTCATGAGCCTGTGCCAGAACCCGGAGCTGGCCTGCGAAGTCACCATGCAGCCACTGCGCCGGTTTCCTCTCGATGCGGCGATCCTGTTCTCCGACATCCTCACCATCCCCGACGCGATGGGGCTGGGTCTGTATTTCGAGACGGGCGAGGGCCCACGTTTCCGCGAGCCGGTGCGTACGCTGGAGGCGATCGAGAACCTGCCGGTGCCGGACCCGGAGCAGGAGCTACGCTACGTGATGGACGCGGTGCGCCTGATCCGCCGCGAGCTGGACGGCCAGGTCCCGCTGATTGGTTTTGCCGGCAGCCCATGGACCCTGGCGACCTACATGGTTGAGGGCCAGGGCTCGCGCGACTTCGCCGAGACCAAGCGTCTGATGTACGGCGAGCCGCAGGCGATGCACGCCCTGCTGCAAAAGGTCGCCACCGCGGTGACCGATTATCTGAATGCGCAGATCCGCGCCGGCGCCCAGTCGGTGATGATCTTCGACACCTGGGGTGGTTCGCTTACTCCGCGGGCCTATCGCGAGTTCTCGCTGGCCTACATGCAGCGCATCGTCGACGGGCTGATCCGTGAAAACGATGGCCGCCGCGTCCCGGTGACGCTGTTCACCAAGGGTGGTGGCGCCTGGCTGGAAATGATGGCGGATACCGGGGCGGATGCCCTGGGGCTGGACTGGACCATCGAGATCGCCGAGGCCAGCCGGCGGGTCGGCGATCGCGTTGCGCTGCAGGGCAACCTCGATCCGTCGGTGCTCTACGCACCCGAGGCGGTAGTCCGCGAAGAGACCCAGCGGGTGCTGGATGGTTTCGACCGCGAAACCGGTCATGTCTTCAATCTTGGCCACGGCATTCATCCGGGGATCGATCCGGAGCGGGTCGCCGCGATGGTGGATACCGTAACCAACTACCGACGCTAGTCCGCCCGGCGCGAGCGTACGGCCCGGTTGCTATTCCGCCGTGGCCGCCGCCTCTTCGGCGCCGGCCTCCGCCAGCATCCTCTCTACGTCCGCGCGGGTTGCGCGTTGCATCGGGCGGCCGTCCACCGGCGACGGTGGCGCCTGGCGCAGGCCGTCCAGCGGGAATACCGTGAGCTCAACATCGGTGTCGTCCGGTCCGCGGAAGGCGAGGAAGGGGATGCGCTGTTCGCGCCCCTGCCGGCTGCGGTAACGGCGCTCGCCGGTCTCGCAGTGAATCCCCCGATCCCCCATCTCCAGGATGACCTCTTCCACTGTCTCGGCGAAGGCATGCAGATTGATCAGCGGTTGCGATTCCACTAGCCCTTGAAGGAGTGGGCCGACCAGCCGCGGTTCCAGGTGCTCCAGGCGTTCCATCACGACCAGCGCCGCTTCCAGGCGGCCGCGGTAGGCGGCGCGGCTGGCGGGGCTGGCAAACAGCCGGCTGCGTTCGATGGCGGCGTCCTGGATCTCCAGGTTGCCGGGCATGTCGTGTCGGGCGTCCACGCCCAGGTGTTCCGCGGCTTTCCGCTTGGCCAGGCCGAAGTCCCGGATGCCGTCGTCGAGCATGATGCGAGCGGCTTCCTGGGCCAGCTCCTGGCGCGCGCGCGAGGGGCTGGCCATTTAAAAGACCAGTTCGGGTTGCTGGTTCCCGCTGCTGCCGTTCTCGCCGTTCCCCGGAATGACGTGTCCGCGTTCCGGGATCTGGTGGGGTAGCAGCCACTGGTTGCGCGCGCCCGGGGCGTCGTCGCTGGGGGCGCGCTGGCCGTTCGGCAGGATGGCGACTCGCACCAGGTCGTTGGGGCGCTCCACCGGCCGTTCCGGCTGGTCGGCCAGCACGCTGCCCATGAAGCGAGTCCAGATTGGCAGGGCCGCGCGCCCGCCACTTTCGCGCCGGCCCAGCTCGCGGTTGTCGTCGAAGCCGATCCAGGCAGTTGCGACCAGCTCCGCGTTGAACCCGGCGAACCAGGCATCGCGGTAGTCATTGGTGGTGCCGGTCTTGCCGGCCAGGTCGGACCGGCCCAGTTCCATGGCCCGCCGTCCGGTTCCGGATGTGATGACGCTGCGCAGCATGTCGCTCATCTGCCAGGCGACACCGGGATCCAGGACCGGTACCGGATCGGTGTACTGCAACGGGCCACTGCTGGCGACCAGCGGCAGATCCTGTCCCTTCGGGTTTGTGCAGGGCGCCGGGCAGGCGCGTTCGGTCGGTGCCTCGTACAGGGTCTCGCCGTCCGCCGTCTCGATGCGGGCGATGATCCAGGGGCTGTTCAGGCGGCCGCCGCTGGCGAACACGCCATAGGCATTGTTCAGCTGCAGCGGGGTGAGGGAGCCGGTACCCAGGACCATGGACAGATTGTTTGGCTGCCTTTCGAGGTCCAGGCCGAAGCGCGTCAGTTCCTGGTGCACGTTTCCGGTGCCCAGGCGGTCGAGCAGGCGGATGGAGGCCAGGTTGCGGGAATTCGCGAGTGCCTCGCGCAGGGTGGTCTCGCCGTGGAAGCGCCGCGAGTAGTTCTGCGGGCGCCATTCGGCCCCCAGGGCGGGGTCGTTGAAGACCATCGGCGCGTCGATCACGGTCCCTTCGGGCCGGTGGCCCTCGCGCAGGGCCAGGGCATAGACCAGCGGCTTGAACGCGGATCCGGGCTGGCGTTGCGCCTGGGTCGTGCGGTCGTAGCGGTTTTCAAAGAAGTCGAACCCGCCGGCCAGTGCCAGGATGGCGCCGTCCTGAGGGGCCTGGGCGATCACGGCGCCGGTGACTTCCGGCTTTTGCGCCAGGCGCCAGCGGCCGTCGGTATAGGGACGTATACGGATCACGTCGCCGCGTTCGAGCGCCGGTGAGCCGGCCCATTCGCGGTCTTCCGGCAGGACTTCCAGTTCGCCAATGCGGCCGCCGTCGACGCGCAGTACCCCGGCGTCGGTCCCCAGGACGACGGCCGGGAACAGCAGCCTTCCGTGCACCCCAATGGCCATCAGCGCTCGCTCGCGTGCCTCGGCGTCCTCCAGGGTATTGCCGGGAAGCCGTATTTCGGGACCGCGAAAACCGTGACGCTCGTCATATTCCAGCAATCCTTCGCGCAGTGCCTGGTTGGCCGCTTCCTGCTGGCGGGAGTCGATCGTCGTGTGCACCTGCAGGCCGCGGCGGTAGGCGTCGTCACCCCACAGGTTCACGACCATCTGGCGCGCCATTTCGGCGACCCAGTGGGCGTCGATCTCGGTGGCTGTGGTGTGGCGTTCGGACAGCACCGGGCGCTCGATGGCGGAGGTATAGGCATCCTCGTCGATCACGCCGGTCTCCAGCATCCGCCGCAGTACGTAGTTGCGGCGGATCTCGGCCCGTTGCGGGTTGCTTACCGGGTTGGTGGTCGATGGCGCCTTGGGAAGGGCGGCGAGCGTGGCAATCTCGTCCAGTTCCAGCGCATCCAGCGAGCGGCCGAAATATACCCGCGAGGCGGCCTCGATCCCGTAGGCGCGCTGTCCCAGATAGATCTTGTTCAGGTATAGCTCGAGGATCTCGTCCTTCTCGAGTTCCTGTTCCAGGCGGATGGCCAGGAAGATCTCGCGCAGCTTGCGTTCGTAGGTCCGCTCGCGCGTCAGGAAGATATTGCGCGCGAGCTGCATGGTGATGGTGCTGCCGCCCTGGCTGCGCTCGCCGCCGGTGGAGATCACATTCAGTCCGGCGCGGGCAAGACCCATGACATCCACACCCGGATGGTCATAGAAGCGCTCGTCTTCCGCCGCAATAAAGGCATCGCGGACTTGCTGCGGGATCGCGTCGATCGGCACGGGAATGCGCCGTTCTTCCGCGAATTCACCCATAAGGCGGCCATCCGCACTGCGGACCTGCAGTGGAGTTTGCAGGCGCACATCGCGTACGGCGTCGGCCTCCGGGAGGCTCGGCGCGTAGTAAACATAGAGAGCGGCCGCCGCGATGGACAGGCCGATTCCGGCTGCCAGAATCAGGGCCAGCAGCGCCGTAATAATCTTAAGGAGCGGATTCATGACAGCAAAAAAAGTGAGGCCAAGATGAGAAGTCGCTTTCAAAGCGACTTGCAACCCTGAAGTCGCGGTGTATATTGTGAACCAGCTAGCATACGTGATTGTAACGCTACCAGTTACTTTCGTCGGGGTATACAGGGGGATGTGTGCTGAGTCTCGGAAAATCCAAACAAGGGGTCCTGGGCGTGGATATCAGCTCGGCAGCCGTCAAGGTGCTGGAGCTGACGCGACAGGGTAAGGGCTATCGGGTCGAGGCCTTCGCGGTCGAACCGCTGCCCGATGGGGTGATGGTCGACAAGGTCTGTCAGGACACCGAGGCCGTGGGTAATGCCCTCGCCCGGGCGGTCAAGCGATCCGGCACCCGCCTCAAGCACTGCGCGATGGCTGTGCCGTCCTCCGCCGTGATCACCAAGACCATCCAGATGTCGGCCGCGCTGGGCGATGCGGAGCTCGAGGGCCAGGTCTTCGTGGAGGCGGATCAGTACATCCCCTACACGCTTGAAGAGGTCAACCTGGATTTCCAGGTCCTCGGCAAGAACGAGAAAAACCCCGAGATGGTCGATGTCCTGGTGGTCGCTTCGCGCCGCGAGAACGTGGACTCGCGCGTGGCCATTGCCGAGGCGGCCAAGTTGACCCCCGAGCTGATCGACGTCGAGGCATACGCGATCGAGCATACCGCCGAGCGCCTGATGGAGCAGGTCCCCGACCGCGAGAGCAAGCCGATCGTGGCGGTCGTGGATGTCGGCTCTTCGGTGACCGCCGTGTATGTCGTCAGTCAGGACGAGGGCGTGGTTTACACCCGCGAGCAGAATTTCGGCGGCCGCATGCTCACCGAGGAGATCATGCGGCGCTACAGCATGAACTATCAGGAGGCCGGCTCCGCCAAGATGAGTGGCGACCTGCCGTCCGACTACGCAAGCTCCATCCTCGAGCCCTTCAAGCAGACCATGGTCGACCAGATCCAGCGGCTGCTGCAGTACTTCTACGTGACCCGCCCGCAGGACACCATCGATCACATCCTCCTGGGTGGCGGCTGTGCGGCCATCCCGGGGGTGGACGAACTGCTCGAGGAGGCCGCCGGCACGCCGGTATCGATCGCGAACCCGTTCCGCGGGATGGCGTTGGCCAAAAGGGTCAACCAGGAACGTTTTGCCAATGATGCCCCGGCGCTGATGACGGCCTGTGGCCTGGCCGTGCGGGGGTATGCGTCATGATTTATATCAACCTCCTTCCCTGGCGCGAGAAGGCACGCGAACAGCGGCGCAAGCAGTTCTTCGCCGCGGTTGGTGGCGCCGCGGTGGTCGGCGTCCTGCTCGCCTTCGTTGGCTACAGTTTTATCGGCGCGTTGATCGACCACCAGCAGTCCCGCAACCAGATGCTGGAAAGCGAGATCCGCGAACTGGATCGTCAGATCGCCCGGATTCGCGATCTCGACGAACAGCGCGAGGCCCTTATTGCCCGAATGGAAGTCATCCAGACCCTGCAGGCGCAGCGGCCCGAGGCCGTGCATCTCTTCGATCAGCTGGTCGAGACCCTGCCCGATGGTACCTACCTCAACGAGGTCCGCCAGGAAGGCGAGAATGTGCGCCTGGTCGGGCGCTCCGAGTCCAACACCCGGATCTCCGCGTTGATGCGCCGGATCGATGGGTCGCCCTGGCTGGGCAGTTCCAATCTGCAGATTATCGAGACCCGCGAGGAGGGTCGCCTCCAGGTGCGTGACTTCCGACTGGATGCCACACAGACCCGGCCGGATGCCGCAGAGGGGGATTCCTGATGGATCTCAATGAACTCAAGCAGGTCGATTTCAACAACATCGGGGAAGCCTCCTGGGGCGTGAAGGGCCTGATCCTGGTCGTGATTGTTCTGGCCATCCTCGGCCTGTCCTATTACCTCTTCATCGGCGATCAGCGGACAGAGCTCGAGCGCGCGGAGAGCCGCGAACTGCAGCTGCGCGGCGAGTTCGAGGACAAGCAGCAGCGGGCTGCCAACCTCCAGGCCTACGAGGACCAGCTGGAGGAGATGGAGCGCATGTTCGCCTCGCTGCTCGAGCTGCTGCCCAGTAGTGCCGAGATCCCCAGCCTGCTGGTCGATGTCTCGCAGACAGGGTTGCAGGCGGGTCTCGAGATCGAGCTGTTCGAGCCGCGTGGCGAGAACCGGCGCGACTTCTACGCCGAGGTTCCGATCCGTCTGCGCGTCCGGGGCGATTACGAGGATCTCGCGGAGTTCGTCAGCGGTGTCTCGGCCCTGCCGCGCGTGGTCACCATGCACAACATGCATATCCGTCCGGGCGATTCCGACAACGACCTGCTGATGGATGCGGTCGCCCGCACCTATCGCTACCTGGAGGAGAACTGATGAGGCATTCTTCCATGCGAGCGGTATGGCCCGGACTGGCCATGGTCCTGATGGGCGGGATCCTGCTGTCGGGCTGTACTCAGGACAACCGTGACCTCGAGCAGTACATCGCCGAGGTCAAGGAGCGCCCGGGGAGCGGGATCGAGCCGATCCCCACCCTGGAGCCGCACGAGCCCTATCTCTATCCGGGGCATGCCCGGTCGCCTTTCGACTCGTCGGTAATCGCCCAGCCGGAGCTCGCCGCGGCCGAGGGGCAGCCAGGAGACGCCGAGATTGATCCTGACCGCCCGCGCGAGTTCCTCGAGGGCTTTCCGCTGGATTCGCTGCGGATGGTCGGGTCGCTGGAGCAGCATGGCGTGCGCTACGCCCTGGTCCGGACCCCGGATCGAGGGGTTCAGCGCGTCACTGCGGGCAACTATATGGGCCAGAACCACGGGGAGATCATCGAGATCACGCCGACCCAGATCCGGCTGGTCGAGATCGTGCCGGATGCCTTCGGCGGTCACGTGGAACGTGAAAACTCGGTGGCGCTGACCGACTAGCGGTTGGGGGGGAGAAGAAGATGATGACGAGCATTCGCCGCAAGGTCGGCACAACCAACAGGGGATTCAACATGGGTTCTTCCATGCGCGCTTTCGCAGGCACGGTCGTTGCGGGCCTGCTGTTCATGGTGTCCCAGGGGGTGGCTGCCACCGAACTGGAAGAGATCCGGGCCGGCAGTCTGAGCGGTGACCGGGTGCAGGTGAACCTGCGTTTCTCGGAGACGCCGCCCTCCGATATTCGCGCCTTTGCGATTGATTCACCGCCGCGCATCGCGTTGGATCTGCCCAATGTCGGCAATGCATTGCCGCGGCGCGAGACGGACCTGAATGTGGGCCCGGTGCTGCGGGCGAGCACGGTCGAGGCGGGCAACCGCACCCGCGTGGTGCTGAACCTGACTCAGGCCTCCGAGTACCAGACTCGAGTCGAGGGCAATAATCTCATCCTTACGCTGGGCCGCGGGGTTTCCGAGGCGGATGCACGCACCCAGCAGGTCGTGGATCGTGCGGGTGAACCCGCCGCCACGACCCGCAGCGCCCGACCCATGGAGATCACGGGTATCGATTTCCGGCGGGGCAGCGAGGGCGAAGGTCGCGTCGAGGTGGATCTCTCCCGCTCTGGTGCCGAGATCAACGTTCGCGAGCAGGCCGGCCGCATCGAGATGACCTTCCCGCGCGCCATGGTCGACGAGTCGCTGGAACGTCGCCTCGACGTGGTCGATTTCGCCACCCCGGTGCATACCATCGACACCGTCGCCGAGCGCAATCGTGTACGCATGGAGATCGAGGCGCGCGGCGAGTACGAGATCATTTCCTACCAGAGTGATCGCCAGTTCGTCCTCGAGGTCGCCCCGATTTCCGAGGCCGAACGCCAGGCCCGCGCCCGCGAGGAAGAGGAGTACGCCGGCGAGCGCCTGTCCCTGAATTTCCAGGACATCGAGGTGCGCTCCGTTCTGCAGTTGCTGGCGGATTTCACCGATCTGAACATCGTGGTCAGTGACACGGTGGGGGGCAACATCACCCTGCGCCTGAACAACGTCCCCTGGGACCAGGCGCTGGATATCATCCTGCGTGCCCGCGGGCTCGACAAGCGAATGGACGGCAATGTCCTGTACGTCGCCCCCAGCGAAGAGATCGCGGCGCGTGAACGCCTGGAGATGGAGGCTCAGCGCGATCGACAGGAGCTGGAGCCCCTGCGCACGGAGTTCGTGCAGATCAATTTCGCCCAGGCCGAGCAGATCGCGTCCCTGATTCGCGGCGGTGATGGCGGCGAATTCCTCTCGGAGCGTGGCAGCATCACCATCGACACGCGCACCAACACCCTCCTGGTGCAGGATACCCAGAGCCGGATCGAGGACGTCCGTCGCCTGGTCTCCACACTGGATGTCCCGGTGCAGCAGGTGCTGATCGAAACCCGCATCGTGATCGCGGAGGACACCTTCAACCGGGAACTGGGTGCGCGGTTCGGGATTAGTGGATCACGGGGAACTAGTGGGCGAACTCAGTTGGGTGTCGGTGGGTCTTTGGATGGGGCTAGTAGCGCCCGTGGTATCCCCAATCAAGATCCCACCGGCGCGAGTGCACGAGCGGGGGGTGTAGAACTGGGCAACCGGCTGAACAGCTCGCTGCCGGCCGGTGGCAATGCCGGGCAGGCAGGGCTGAGCATCCTGCGCAGTGGCGTGTTGCTCGACCTGGAACTATCCGCGCTGCAGGTGGAATCGCGGCGAGATCATCTCCAGCCCGCGTGTGATCACCGCCAATGGCCAGACGGCGACGATCAAGCAAGGTGAAGAGATCCCGTTCCAGGAAGCCACTGCATCCGGCGCGACTTCGACCCAGTTCATCGAGGCCGTACTGTCGACGGAAGTGACGCCGCAGATCACGCCGAACGGCAACGTGATCCTCGACATCAAGGTGACAAAGGACGAGCCCAGCCAGCGTGTGATCCTTGGGGTGCCGGGGATCAACAAGCGCGAGGTGGAGACCCAGGTCTTCGTGGGCAACGGCGAGACCGTGGTCCTGGGCGGTGTGTACGAGATCGACAGCCGCACCAACCTCGAGAAGGTGCCGTTCTTCGGGGATATTCCGTTCCTCGGAAACCTGTTCCGCAATCGCTCCACGGAGAATACCAAAGCGGAATTGTTGATCTTTGTGACGCCGCGCGTACTCGACTGAGCGCAAGGTGTGGCGTCGGGGATTGCCCCCCGATGGGTTCGATCTCGAAAGCCGGGGCTTGTCCCCGGCTTTTCTTTGGGGGGCCCAGCCAGTAGCCTTGGCGCCCATGCAGAACATCGTACTGGTAGGCCCGATGGGGGCCGGCAAGAGCACAATCGGGCGCGGCCTCGCGGGGCTGCTGCGGCGGCCGTTCTTCGATACCGATCAGGAAATCCAGCGGCGTACCGGCGTGGATATCCCGACCATTTTCGAGTTCGAGGGCGAGGGCGGTTTTCGCAAGCGCGAGACGGCGATGCTGGAGTCGCTCCTGCAACAGGAGGGCGCGGTGATTGCCACCGGCGGGGGGGTTGTCGAACGCCCGGAGAACCGGGAACAGCTGCGCGATCAGTTCGTGATCTACCTGCGGGTGCCGGTAGAGGAGCAGTTCCGGCGGACTCGCCGCAACCGCAAGCGCCCGCTGATCGCGGAGGCCGCGGACCCGAAGGCCCGCCTTCAGGAGTTGTTCGCGGTCCGCGATCCGCTCTATCAGGAGGTCGCGGACCTTACGCTGGAGGGCAAGGGGCGGCGGGTGCGCGATGCGGTCAAGGGCGTATGCGCGGCCCTGCAGGTGCAGCGCCCCGACCTGTGCCAGCCCCGCTCCGACGGGTAGTTGGCTCCTCCACGCAGGAGGCAAAGACAAATCGGATTAGCCACGAGCCTCAGCCAATCGCGGGGAGCGTTGGGTCCCCTCCGCTGCGGTCGGGTGTGGTGGAGCGCAGCGAAACGCATCATTTCCCGCGTCGTGTCCGTTCCTTGATGGGATTCGCTGCGCTCATCCCATCCTACGGCCCGTCGGCTGGCTGAACGCCTTTGCGAGTCAGGAAGAGAAAATCACCAACCGAAAGCCGGAAAATGCGCCAAGGGGCCTGTGCCCCCGGCATCACCCGCAAAACATCCTTCCGATCTTCCAGTCTTCCTGTGAACCGCGTATGACCGGTTGCGTGTCGTTCCCGCCGGGTCGCGTTGATCGTCAGTGGCGGGTGTTGCCGCCGCCATCGGGGACGAACATGCCGTCCTGCGATGGCGGTGAGCGGCGCCCGTGCGAGGCGTGGTGAAACAGCAGGCGCCAGCCCGTGTCGAGCCAGCGCCAGGTCTGGCTGATCAGGATCGTCCCGGTGGGCGTGACGTCGCCCGGTCGCGTGATCGCCTCTTCGATGACCAGGCTGATGATCTCCCCGGTCTCCTGGCGCCCCACGATCTTCGGTTCGATCCCGATATTCAGTTCACGCGCGAAGACCAGCAGCCAGCTCTCCATCACCTCTGCCACGCCCCGGTGGGCGCGCGGGCTGCCCGGGTGGATGCAGACGATGTCGGGACGCTCGCCCCACAGGCGCATCATCTGTTCGATATCGGCGGCACGAAAGGCGGCGTAATACGCCTCGACGCAGCGATCGGCATCCGTCGCCATCAGTGCACGCCCCCGGTGGGCCATTCCGGCGTGGGTTCCGGGTCCGGGCTGGCGTGGTGGAGCACCATGCGCCAGCTTTCCCCATCGTGGCGGTAGCCATTGGTCGCCAGCATGACGCCGCGCCGTTCACCCTGGACATACAGGTTTTCGCGCAATACGTGGAGGACGAGGTCTTCGCCCGGGATGGCGGTCACCTGGGTCCGGTGTACGACCACCCCGCGCATCCCCGGCAGGATGTCGTCCCAGCTTTCCAGGATGATGTCCGTTCCCTGCAGGCGCTCGCCACCTGGGTGGATGCAGACACACTCGGCACTGTCGTGCCAGATTTCGCGCATGCCTTGTGCATCGCCTGCCTGAAAGGCCGCGTAAAAGGCGGCTTCGGCGGATTCGGGAGAAGGGAACGTGGCCATACCGGTCGGGGCCTCCTGAGACAGAGGGGTTATTGTCGCAGGAGCATCCGCGGATGACGAATGTGCGAGATGACGTAATGGGCGCGACCCGCCAGAATGGCGCTCCTTCATCACGGGAGCCCGTATGGCACGTATCCTCGCGACTGGCATTGTCACGCTCGACCACACCCTCGATGTTGCGGCCTTCCCGGCCGAGGACGACGAGGTCCGGGCGCTCGCCAGTACCACCCAGCCCGGAGGCAACGCGACCAACACGGCAACGATCCTGGCGCAGTTCGGCCACCGCCCGGGTCTGGCCGCGGTCATCGCCGAGGGTGCGGCCGGAGATGCCCTGAGCGCGTCCCTGGAGGGGCACGGACTGGATGTTCGTCACTGCGTACGCCGGCCCGGAGCGACGCCGACCTCCCATATTCTCCGTTCCAGGGAGACGGGCAGTCGCACCATCGTCCATCATCGCGACCTGCCCGAACTCGGGATGGAGGATCTCGCGGGCGTACCCTGGCCGGAATATGACTGGCTGCACTTCGAGGGGCGTAACCCGGAGGCCCTTGCGTCCATCCTGCGGGCGGTGCGCGAGAGCATCTTTGACCAGCCGGTGTCGCTGGAGCTGGAGAAGCCCCGGCCGGGGCTCGACGCATGCCTGGACCATGCCGATGTCCTGATGCTCTCGCGCGACTGGGCCGCGAGCGTGGCGGGCACTCCCGAGGCTGCGCTGCAGCAGCTTTCCGAGCGCTTCCCGGATCGCATCCTGACCGTGACCGCCGGGGGCGAAGGGGCCTGGATGGCCGTGCGGGGCGTGATCCACCATTGTGAAGCGACGCCCGGACTGCGGGTGGTCGACAGCGTGGGGGCGGGTGATACCTTCAATGCCGGGTTGATCCACGCGCTGGTCTCCGGGGAGCCCCCGGAGCAGGCTTTGACGGCCGCTGTGCGCCTGGCGGAGCGCAAGCTCGAGCAGGTCGGCCTGGACGGGCTGGGTGACGCGGCCTCCGACCCGGGAGCGTGGCCCGGATAGCCCCCGCAGGGGGATGGTGGTTGTTGACCGAGGCGGGCGGGACTCGGAGGTTCAGGCCTCTTCGCCGAAACGATCGGCAACCAACTCTGCGAGTGCATCCAGCGCCTCCGGCGCATCCTTGCCTTCGGCCTCGATGGTGATCTCGCTGCCCTGGGCGGCGGCCAGCATCATCACGCCCATGATGCTCTTGCCATTCACCTCCTGCTGGTTGCGGGAGACGGAGACGTCCGCGGCGAACTTGCTGGCCAGGCTGACGAACTTGGCCGCGGCGCGCGCGTGCATCCCCAGGCGATTAACGATGGGGACTACGCGCTGCGGCATCGCTGCACTCCTGATCGCAGAGGAGAATCCCGTCATGGCCGCCCGAAAGGGCCTTGTTGACCAGTTCGGTCAGGGGGAGGTGTTGATAGTTGAGCACGCGGATGAGCATCGGCAGGTTGGCGCCGGCGATCACGCGGGCATTTGCACCCCGGGCGACACGAATCGCCACGTTGGAAGGCGTGGAGCCAAACATGTCGGTCAGAACGAGCACCCCCGAGCCGCTGTCGAGGGTCGCCAGGCGCTCGCGGGCGCGGGCCAGGACCTCGTCGGGGTCGTCGTTCTGGGACATCGCCATGGACTCGCAGTCCTCGGGCAGGCCCCCGAGCATGCTCTGCGCGGTCTGCAGCAGGGTATCGCCCAGGTTTTGATGCGTGATCAGAATGAGACCAACGCCCATGGATCTGCTCCGATTGCGGGTTCCAGAAGGCCCTCGTCCCGCGTCCAGTGGTTACTGTTTCCCCAGCTCGCGGTGACGGGTGCTAACAGTAACATGTTCCCGATCCTGCCACGCCTCCGCAAGCCGCTCCACCAGATACACCGAGCGGTGTTGCCCGCCGGTACAGCCGATGGAGACGGTTACGTAGCTGCGGTGATCGTCCAGCAGGCGCGGCAGCCACTGCGACAGGAAGCCCTGGATGCTGTCGAACATGGCCGCGACCTCCGCGTGCCGCTCAAGGAACTCGCACACGGGCGGGTCGCGACCGGTCAGGGCGGCCAGATCGCTTTCGTAGTGCGGATTGGGCAAGCAGCGCACGTCGAACACGAAGTCGGAATCCAGCGGTGCGCCGTGTTTGAAGCCGAAAGACTGAAACTGCAGGGATAGCTCGTGTTCCCCGCGCTCGCCTATGCGGTCGCGCAGGGTGCGGGCCAGATCGTGCATCGACAGGCGCGAGGTGTCGACCGTCAGATCGGCCTCCGCCGCTACATGGCCCAGCCACTCGCGTTCGCGGTCGATGGCCTCGACCAGTGGCACGCCGTCGCGCGCCAGCGGGTGGCGTCGGCGGGTCAGATGGTAGCGCCGCAGCAGCACCTCGCTGGCCGCCTGCAGGAACAGGACCTCCACCTGCACCCCGTCCGCCCGTAGTTGCGCCAGGAGATCGGAGAACCCCTCCAGGGCCTCCAGGCCGCTGCGCACATCCACGCCCACGGCCAGATGGCGGTCGGTCTCGGTGTCGTAGTGGCCCTGCCGGACCTGATTAATCAGGTCCGGCAGCAGCGGCAGTGGGAGGTTGTCGACGCAGAAGTAGCCGGCATCCTCCAGGGTGTGCAGGGCCACGGTCTTGCCGGACCCGGACAGGCCACTGACGATTAGCAGGCGCATGGCCGATTCAGCCCTCCGGGTCCGGGTTGGGGACCGTAGTGGCGGGCACCGCGCGATGGTAGGGCGGCTCCTCCGTCTCGCCGCTCATCTGGCGGCGCTGGCGTGCGCGCAGGTCGTCGCCAGCGATATAGCCCTGCATGTGCAGCATGTGGTTGCGCACGGCCGCCTCGATCATCACCGCGATGTTGCGCCCCGGCGCGATCGGCAGGCTGATCAAGGGGACGCGCAGGCCGAGGATATCGATCTCGCCGCGGCGCCCGTTCAGCCGGTCATCGGGGACCGGCGAGGGTTCGCCATGATCGCGCAGGTCGATGATCAGGCGCAGGTACTTGCCGCCCTTGATCGCGGAATCGCCGTACATGGCGCGGATGTTGAGCACCCCAAGACCGCGCACCTCGAGCAGGTCCTGGAGCAGGGCCGGGCAGTGGCCGCGCACGATGTCGGGCGCAATGCGCGCGAACTCGGGGGCATCGTCGGCGATCAGGCGATGCCCGCGCGAGATCAGTTCCAGTGCGACCTCGCTCTTGCCGACGCTGGAGGCGCCGCTGATCAGCACCCCGATCCCGAGGATCTCCATGAACACGCCGTGGCGCACCTCGAAATGGGCCAGGCGCTGCTGCAGGAAATAGCGCAGCAGCGAGATGATCTCGTGACTGCTGGTGCTGGAGCACAGGATCAGCGGCAGCGCCTCCTGCGGGGCGTCGGGCATCTCCGAGAACGGACAGGTGTCCTCGGCGAAGATCACCGCGGTGGTCCCAGTGCGGGCCATCTCCAGGATCAGGTCGTTGCACTGGGTGGCGCTGAGGCTGGAGATGTAGCGGGCCTCGAAGTCGCCGATGATCTGGATGCGGTTGGGCCGGATCAGGTTGAGATGGCCGGCCAGCGGCAGGTCGTCCCCGTCGTCGCCGACCAGCTTGCGGTCGGGTGCTGCGTGTTCGCCGTGTACGAAGCGAAGATCCAGGCGGTTTCCCATGGCCTGGATCAGGCTCTCCACGTTGATGTCGCGGGCGATCCCGCCTTCTCCCAGCGCCTCGTTCATGGCAGACGCTGCGCGCCGGAATCGCGGCTGGCGGCGGGTTCCACGGGCTTAGTCCTCGCTGAAGCGGCGCACGAGTTCCTGTTCCAGGGCCGTCGCATCCCCGGCCCGGCGCAGCGCTCCGATGGTGTCTGGCTGCGACAGGCCGCGGGCGAGCTGGGCCAGCAGGTCGAGGTGGTCGCCGGTGGCGGCCTCCGGGACCAGCAGTGCGATCAGGATATCGACCGGCTCGTGATCCATGGCGTCGAAGTCGACGCCCTTGTCCAGGCGCAGCACGGCCACGCGCGGCGCCTCGAGATCGGCCAGGCGGCCATGGGGAATCGCAACCCCATGGCCGAGACCGGTGGATCCGAGTTTTTCGCGCGCGGACAGGGCCTCGAAGATCGCGTTGCTCCCCGGTCCCGTGCCGTCACCTCCGCCGGCGAGGAGGTCCGCCAGGGCCTCCAGGGCCCGTTTCTGGCTGGAACACTCGGGTTGCAGGCCAATGCGCTCGGAGGTGATCAGCTCGGCAATCGTCATGGATCAGGAGGCCTGCTCGCGGTTGCGCTGGGCACCTTCGGCGCGGTGGTGATCCTTGACCTTTTCCTTGTGCTTGATCAGCTGACGGTCGACTTTGTCGATCAGCGCGTCGATCGCGGCATACATGTCCTCGTGAGAGGCCTCGGCGTGGATGTGATTGCCGCTGACCTGGAGATTCGCTTCGGCCTGGTTGTGCTGATTCCGGGTCTTCTCGTGGGTCAGCACGACGTGGACGTCGATGACCTTGTCGAAGTGGCGCTCCAGCTTCGCGAACTTCTCGTTGACGTAGTCGCGCAGGGCGTCGGTGATGTCCACGTGGTGGCCGGTCAGGTTGATCTGCATGGTCAGGACTCCTTGGTTACTTGCTGCCGGTGGGCATCGAGGCCATCTGCCGGCGTTCGCTGGATGAAGGGATGTGCATCGCCTCGCGGTACTTGGCCACGGTGCGGCGCGCTACGTTGATGCCCCGGTCCGACAGGACCTGGGCGAGCCGGGCATCGCTGAGCGGCTTGTTCGGGGGTTCGTCGCCAATCAATTCGCGAATCATGGCACGGATGGCGGTGGCGGAACACTCGCCGCCATCGTTCGTGCCGACATGGCTGGAGAAGAAATACTTGAACTCGAAGACCCCGCGCGGGGTGTGCATGTATTTCTGCGTGGTAACCCGCGAGATGGTCGATTCGTGCATCTCCAGGGTCTCGGCAATGTCGCGCAGGATCAATGGCTGCATCGCGACGTCGCCATGCTCGAGAAAGCCCTGCTGGCGATGGACGATCGCCTCGGCGACCCGCAGCAGGGTGTCGTTGCGGCTGTGCAGGCTCTTCAGGAACCAGCGTGCCTCCTGCAGCTGATCGCGCATAAAGGCGCTGTCGCGGGCATCCGAGACTTGGCGCACCATGCCGGCGTAGAGGTCGTTGATGCGGATGCGCGGTGCGATCTCCGGGTTTAGATCCACGCGCCAGCCCTCGGTGGTGTGGCGCACGTAGACATCCGGGACTACGTATTCCGAGGTGGCGGAGCTGATCTGTGCGCCGGGGCGCGGGTTCAGGGTGCGGATCAGATCCAGTGCGCGGGCCAGTTCGTCCGGGTCGCGTACGCCGGACTGGCGCTGCAGGGCCTTGTAGTCGCGCTTGCCCAGGCTGTCCATGCCGTGTTCCAGGATCGCCCGTGCGGCCTCGCGGGCCGGGGCGTCCGGGGCCAGTTCGCGTAGCTGGATCTCCAGGCACTCCCGCAGGTTGCGCGCGCCGACCCCCAGCGGGTCGCACTGCTGAATCCAGTGGAGCACTGCCTCGACCTCGTCGACGCCGACGGTTTCATCCTCGCCTCGGCTGATGGTCTCGGCCAGGGTGTCGAGGTCGCCCTCGAGATAGCCGTCGGGGCTGATGGCGTCGATCAGGGCCGCCCCGATGCGCTGGTCGCGCGGTGTCAGATGGCTCAGATGCAGCTGCCACAGCAGGTGATCCTGCAGGCCCTCACCGTCGTCGTCGCTGGTGTTTTCCAGCGGGTCGCGGTCATCCACGCCCTTGTTGGGTGTCGGGGCCGGCTCGTAGATGTCGTCCCAGCGGCTGTCGGTCGTCAGTTCCTCGGGGATCACGTCGTCGCTGGTGGTGGTGGCCTCCATGCGATCGCCTTCCACCAGCTCGCCGTCCTGGTTCAGGCGCTCGGTGTCGGCCTCGGCCTCTTCGTCCTCGACCTGTTCGAGCATGGGGTTGCTCTCCAGCGCCTGCTGGATCTCCACCTGGAGCTCGAGCGTGGACAGCTGCAACAGGCGGATCGCCTGCTGCAGTTGCGGGGTCATGGTCAGCGTCTGACCCAGCTGCAGATTCAGGCCGGGTTTCAGCATCGGGTATGCGGGGCGAGGGTGGGCATTGATGGAATCTTAAAGCCTGCCTTGTGGTTTGTGCACCGACCGGGCCGCATGTGGGGCGCTTTCACAGGCGGAAGTTCTCGCCGAGATAGACCCGGCGCACCTGGGGATCGGCCAGCAGCTCGTCCGGTGTCCCGGCGGCCAGCAGGCGGCCTTCGCTAAGAATATAGGCCCTGTGGCAGATGCCGAGGGTCTCGCGCACGTTGTGATCGGAGATCAGTACGCCGATGCCGCGCTGGGCGAGATGCCGAATCACGTCCTGGATGTCGCCCACCGAGATCGGGTCCACCCCGGCGAAGGGCTCGTCCAGGCAGATGAACTTCGGATCCCCGGCCAGGGCGCGGGCGATCTCGGCGCGGCGCCGTTCGCCGCCGGACAGCGCGATGCCCGGGCTGTGGCGCACGGTCTCGAGCTGGAACTCCTCGATCAGCGCATCGCCAATGCGGCGGCGCTCGTGGCGATCCAGCCCGGGGCGCAGCTCGAGCACGGCCTGCAGGTTGTCCCACACGCTCAGGCGGCGAAAGATCGAGGCCTCCTGCGGCAGGTAGCCGAGGCCGGCGCGCGCGCGCACGTGGATGGGGGCGCGGGTGATATCGCGCTCGCCCAGGGTGATGCGCCCGGCATTGGGGCGGATCAGCCCGACCAGGCTGTAGAAGCAGGTGGTCTTGCCGGCCCCGTTCGGGCCCAGCAGGCCGACCACCTCGCCGGGCGCGAGGTCGACGTCCACCTGGTCCAGCACCGTGCGCTGGCCGTAGCGCTTGGTCAGCTCGCGTCCGATCAGGCGGTCGTTGGTTTGTGCCGATGTGGCGGATGGGCTGGGGGCGGTGGCGTTCATTCGTCGTCGCGCGGCTGGATGGTGATGCGCACGCGCTCGCTGTCGCCTTCGCCGCGTTCGGCCTCGATCACGTCGGTCGTCAGGTCGTAGGTGATGCGCTTGCCGCGCGCCTCCTCGCTGGTGGTGATCACATGGGCCTGGTCGGTGAGGATCATGCGGTCTTCGTTCAGCAGGTAGTCGATGCGCAGGGCGGTGGCAATGCGCATCTCTCCGGTTTCCGGATCGGGTGATTCGAGGCGTGCCGGCTCGCCGTGGGCCTCCATTTCGTAGGGGCGGCGATCGCGGGTGCGCACGTAGACCTTGTCGGCCTCCAGGGTCATGTCGCCGCGGATCACGATCACGTCGCCGGTGTAGGTCCCCAGCCCCTGGCGTTCGTCCATCTCCGCGCGGTCGGCAGTGATCTCCACCGGCAGCGCCGGGCCCGAGCCCTGCTGGGCGAGCGCGGGCGTGGCCAGCAGGGCGAGCAGCAGGAGCGCCGCCACGCGGGCACCCGGTTGGCCCGGACGGTGGCGAAGGCTATGGGGATTCGGGGTCATGCGCGGGATCCTCCTCGCTCGTCTCGCTGTAGAGCGAGTACACGTCATGGAACAACTCTATGGTATCCCCTCGCGAGTCCACGCGCAGACCGGTGCCGCGCTGGAACAGGCCCGGCTGGTTCAGGGTGGAAAGGGCATCCGAAGTGGCGACCATGGTGTCGGTGGCGACGCGAACATCCCGCGAATCGATGATGGTCTCCACGCGTTCGCCGCGGGGCGGCTGTACGCCGTGGGTAGGGCCCACCAGGTCCAGGGTCGCGGCTGCCGGTTGATGCAGCGCGGCCGGGGCGGTCCAGCGCCATTCGATACCGCCCTCGGCGAACAGGTCGAGGTCCGGGTCGTCCACCCACTGGGGGCCGTCACGGCCGAACTCGCGCAGGCGGGTGCCGCGCAGCCGATGGCTCAGTTCGCCGTCGTCGCCGGTGGCATGCAGGGTGAAGCCGTCAATCTGCAGCGTGACCTCGCCCTCGGGCGGGCTCAACTCGGCCTGCGCCAGGGGCGCGGCTGCGAATGCGAGCACGGCCAGGGCCCATCCGAGTCGGCTGCGAATCCTGCGGCTCATCCGTTCAGGTAGGTCTCGAACAGCGCGTCGAGCCGGCCCTGCGCGGCCAGCAGGCCCTCGCAGGCCTCGCGCACGGCCCCGCGCCCACCATGGGCTTCGGTCACCCACTGGGCATGCTGGCGCACCAGCGGGTGGGCGTCGCCGACCGCGATCCCGAGCCCGACCCGCTGCATCGCTGGAAGATCCACGATGTCGTCGCCCATGAAGGCCGCTTCGGCGGGGTCGTGACCGGTGCGCTGCAGCAGTTCGTGCAGGGCTTCGCCCTTGTCGCGGCGGCCCTGGATCAGATGCTCCACTCCCAGGTCGCGCATGCGGTGCTCGACGACCCCGGAGGTGCGCCCGGTCAGGATGGCGATCTCGATGCCGCCGTCCAGCGCCAGGCGGATGCCGTGGCCGTCGCGGCTGTTGAAGGCCTTGTACTGCTCGCCGCCGTCGCCGAGGAACAGGCTGCCGTCGGTCAGCACGCCGTCCACGTCCAGGATCAGCAGGCGAACGGCCTGCTGGTGGGTGCGCAGAGTGGTGGCATCCAGGTTCATCACGCCACCCCGGCGCGCAGCAGGTCGTGCATGTTGATCACGCCCACCAGGCGGTTTTCGGCGTCGGTGACGGGCAGGGCGTTGATGCGCCGGCTCTCCATGGCCTCCAGGGCCTCCACCGCCAGCCAGTCGGGCTGCGCGGTGTGGCCGCCGGTGGTCATGGCCTCGCCGATGGTCAGGCCGTCCAGGCTGTGCCCGGCATCCAGGGTGCGGCGCAGGTCGCCATCGGTGAACACGCCCTGGATGCGATCGTCACCGTCGGTGATGATCACCAGCCCTAGACCCTTGCGGGTGATCTCGAACAGGGCGTCCTTGAGCGGGGCCTCCGGGGTGATGCGCGGGATCGCGTCATCGGTATGCATGATATCGGCGACATGCACCAGCAGACGTCGGCCAAGGCGGCCGCCGGGGTGCGAGCGGGCAAAGTCGTTGGCGGTAAAGCCGCGTGCATCCAGCACCGCGACGGCCAGGGCATCGCCCATCGCCAGCGCCGCGGTGGTGCTGGAGGTGGGAGCCAGGCCCAGCGGGCAGGCCTCGCGCTCGACGCTGACATCCAGGTGCACGGTGGCATCCGCGCCGAGGCGCGAGCCGGGGTTGCCGGTCATCGCGATCAATGGCACGCCCAGGCGCCGGATCAGCGGCAGGATGGTAATGATCTCGTCGGTCTCGCCGGAGTTCGACAGCGCGATGACCACGTCCTCGCGGGTGATCATGCCGAGATCGCCGTGGCTGGCCTCGCCCGGGTGCACGAAGAAGGCCGGTGTGCCGGTGGAGGCCAGGGTCGCGGCCAGCTTGCTGCCGATGTGCCCGGACTTGCCCATGCCGGTGACGATCACGCGGCCCTTGCACGCGAGGATGCAGCGGCAGGCCTCGAGGAAGCGGTCGTCGATGCGCTGGGCGAGGTTGCGTACGGCCTCGGCCTCGTCATTGAGGACGGCCAGGGCGAGGTTGCGGGTGGTTTCGGGGTTGAAGTTCATGCAGTAGCCGTGATTCCCAAATAGACAAGGTAGCTTGCGAAGGCGATGAGGAGAAGGGCGCCCTGCCAGCGCCGGATCTGTCCGCGGCGGCCTAGCGCGATCAGGAATAGCGCCACGGTCAATGCCAGCATCACCGGATAGTCGCGCGTCAGCACATCGGCGTCGATTGCCAGCGGCGCGATCAGGGCCGGAACGGCCAGTACTGCGAGCAGGTTGAACAGATTGGAGCCGACTACATTCCCGATAGCCAGTCCGGCCTCGCGGCGGAAGGCGGCGACCACCGAGGTCGCCAGCTCCGGCAGGCTGGTGCCCACCGCGACAATGGTCAGCCCGATGACCAGGTCGCTGACCCCCAGTTGTTCGGCGATTTCGACGGCCCCCCAGACCAGGGCCTGGCTGCTCGCCAGCAGGAGCAGCAGCCCGAACACGAGCCAGGCGATCGCGGGCCCCAGTCGGTCGCCCTCCGGGATCGTCTCGACCATGCCGCGCACCACCTCGGGGGTGTCGTCATGGGGGGCCGGGCGTGCGCGCCGGGCGCTGATGGCCATCCAGGCAGTGAACAGGACCAGACCGGCCAGCAGCGCGATGCCCTCCAGCCGGCCCAGTTCGCCATCCACAAGCAGGAGCAGCACGCCGAAGCTGACCAGCAGGAGGATCGGCAGTTCGCGCCGGACCATGCCGCGCCCGATCGCCAGCGGCGCGACCAGGGTCGCGGCCCCCAGCACCAGCGCGATGTTGGCGATGTTCGAGCCGATGGCATTGCCCACCGCCAGCCCCGGGTTGCCCTGCAGGCTGGCGAGGACCGAGACCACGATCTCCGGTGCCGAGGTCCCGAAGGCGACGATGGTCAGGCCGATGATCAGCGGGCTGACGCCCAGGCCGCGGGCCAGGGCCGAGGCGCCGAACACGAAGCGGTCGGCACTCCAGGTCAGCAGGATCAGGCCGCCGATGATGGCGACAACGGGTAGCACCATGGACAGTCGGGTCCGGGAGGGTCAGGCCCGGGATTGTAGCCGATTGGGTAGTGGTTTCAGCAGCGCAGACGTTCCAGGCACCCGGCGGTGGTCACCTGCGGTGTCCAGCCGAGCTGCTCGCGGGCGCGGGTGCAGTCCAGTACCAGCGGGCCGTCCAGCCCGCGGACCCAGCCGGGGTCCCCGGCGCGGGCGGTCAGGCGCCAGGCCAGCGGGTGCAGGGTGCGGATCAGCCGCAGTGGCACCGGGATCCCCCAGCGCCGCTGGTGGCGCGCCATCGCCCGTAGCGACCAGGCAGGTTCGGCCCCCAGGTTGAAGATCCCCGCGGTGCGCGTTGTGATGCTGCGCACGATCGCGGCGGCGGCATCGTCCTCCCACAGGATCTGCACTGGCTGTTCGCCCCCGGCGGGATACAGCCGCCCGCGGGCGATCTGCAGCAACAGCGGGTGGGCGTTCGGGCCGACGATCGCGGGCGGGCGCAGGAGGGTCACCTGGCACTCGGGGTGTTCCCGGGCAAGCGCGAGCAGGGCCTGCTCCACGGCGACCTTGTCTTCGGCATAGGGGAAGCGCGGCCGGGTGGGATGGTCCTCGCGGAGCGGCTGCGGGCTGTCCGGCCAGGGGCCGTAGACCGCCGCGCTGGACAGGAACACGATGTGGCGCACACCGGCGGTCACCGCCGCGTGGAACACCTGCTGGCTCAGGGCGACATTCTGCTGGCGGACCCAGGTGCGGTCATGCCGGCGGCGTCCCCCGTGACCGCCCATCAACTGAAAGGCCAGGTGCACCAGGGTGTCCACCCCGGCCAGGTCGTCCGGCTGGAGCTGCGCCAGGTCGAGTACCCGGGCCTCGATAACGGTGCCGTTTTCGGGGGGAGGCAGCGCCGGCGCGGCCCGGTCCAGAGCGAGGATGTGTTCAATCGTCGGCGCGCGTGCCAGGGCGGGCAGCAGGACTTGCCCCAGGCGCCCGGCGGCGCCGGTCACGGCGACGTGCATCCGTGTTTCGCTCAGGTCGCGGTGCGGGCGACGGTGGCCGGGGCGGGGTCGGCAAACGCGGGCATGACCTCTTCCGCGAAGCAGTCCATGGACTCCTCGGCCAGCGCATGCGGAACGGCCCCGGCGCCGAAGGCGAGCAGGACCTGGTCGACCCCGGCCGCGCGCAGGCCCTCGATGCGTTCACGGCATTCGGCGGGGGTGCCGACGAGCGTCATGCCCAGCATGTCGAGGACCTTCAGGTTGATCCCGGCCTTGACCAGGTGACGGAAGCGGCCGAGCGAGCGGTAATAGTCGTAGCCCTCGATCAGGCGTTCCAGTACCGGCAGGGTCTGCTGGAACATGTGGCGGTAGAACCACTCGAAGGCCGGCTTGGCCTCGCGCCGCGCGCGCTTGCCGTCCGGCAGGCACAGGACCCCAAGCGTCATGCCGACCCGGGGCGGGTGGGCGACGTCCGTGCGTGTCGCGTCCCAGGCCTCGTGGTACAGGCGGATGTCCTCGCGGATCATCTGCCAGGGCTTGAATGGCCCGGCCAGCGCGCCGATACCCTGCTGCGCCGCCCAGGTGAAGGACTCCGGGCTGACCGCGGCGGTCCAGATCGGCGGGTGCGGGGCCTGTACCGGGCGCGGCATCACCGGCACGTCGTCCAGGTGATGGAACGGCCCGTCCTGGGTGATGCGGCCGGTGGCGAAGGCCTGGCGCAGCGCATCCAGCCCGGCATCGACCCGCGTGCGGGACTCGCTCATCTCGGCCCCGAATGTGGCATATTCGCGCGGCGAGAAGCCGCGCCCGATACCCAGATCCAGTCGCCCGCCGGAGAGCTGGTCGAGCATGCCGACGCGCTGCGCCACTCGCAGCGGATGGTGGTAGGGCAGCGGGACCACGCCCAGGCCCAGGCGCAGGCGTTTGGTGCGCTGGCTGGCCGCAGCCAGCACCACGTCCGGCGCGGTGGAGTGGGAAAACTCCGGCATCAGGTGGTGCTCCACCAGCCAGGCGGTGCCGAAGCCGAGATGATCGGCGCGCTCCCACAGGCGCAGGGTGTTCTCCAGGACCTCCGCTTCGGAGGTCTGCAGGAAGTCCGGTACCGAGAGCTCGTGGAACAGGTCGAAACGCATGGCGCCAACTGTGCCGCGCGCTCGCAGGTGATACAAGCAATCCGCGCAAAGCTGCGGTTACGTCGTGGAGGTTGAGGCATGTCGCAGGATCAGGAAGCGCCGGTATTTCAGGCCGCCGGGGTGGCGGGCCCCGGAGAGGACTGGTGGGACGACTTCTTCCCCGAGGACCTGCCGCAGGACTGGCAGCTGGAGTACTACACCCATTACCACAGCCGTTTGTTGCTGCCCGCCCCGGTGTGGACCGAGGCCGGGGCGCCGGCCTTCGGCGACTGGGCCGAGGCCGTGCCCCCCGCTCTGCGGCTGACACTGGACTGGCCGGTCGAGCTGGGCCTCGAGACGGGTGCGACGCGGGCGCGCGCGCTGGCCGAGGCTGTCGGCGACGGCCTGCAGGCGGTGGCGCCGGGGCCGATGGGGCCGGCGCAGGTGCAGGCGATCCGCGCGGCGCTGGAGGCGGCCGGACTGGGGCGCCTGATGGTGTACGGCGCCGGCGAGGAGCGGGTGATCGCGCGGGCCGCGGCGGCGTGCTTTTATCCCGCTCCGGCGTCGACGTCAGCGGCGGACGTCGGGGGCGGGGCCTGGAAGATCACCCCCGAGGCAGGGCTGGATGCGCCGGGCTGGCGCGCGCTGGTGGAGGCCCTCGGGCAGGCCGGTGGCAGCGGCGAGATCCCGGTGTTCCTGCGCGCGCGTCCGGAGCGGCTGTCGGATTTCCGCACTATCGCCGCATTGCTGGGATTGGGATGAGCACCGCACCCGCCCGTTTGACGGTCTCCCGGCCTGCGCCCAGACTTCGGGGTTCTGTGGGCCTAAGGAAACACTGATTGATGTACACACTCGCGTTGGTACCCCAGGTTTTCCGAGCCAAGGCGCGGCGCGCAGCCGGTAGTGGTTCTACCGGCCCGTTTTTGACCGATTCGGGCCGCAATGCAGGATCGGGGAACCTGGGGTGCCAACCCCGAAGGGGCTCGGCCGTCCGTTGTCATCAAAAACGGGCGCGCGCACGGCGTTGCGGTTCCCTTGTGCAGAATGACTGCACGGCAGTCACCGTGCCTTGTTCGCACGCAAAAGCGACTCGAGCACGAGCGTGTGCATTAATCCGTGTTTCCTTAAGGGCGAGGAGCGCGCGTGGCTGACCCGGCAGTGGAAGACAGTCCGCATATCGTGATCGAGAACCTGCGCTTCCGGCGCGGGCGCAAGATGATTTTCGATGACCTGTCGATGCGCATCCCGCGCGGGCAGGTGACGACCGTGATGGGACCCAGCGGCAGTGGCAAGACCACGCTGCTGCGCCTGGTCGGCGGTCAGTTGCGTCCGGACAAGGGCCGCATCTGGGTGGATGGCCAGGAGGTGGCGAGGCTCTCCACCCGGCGGCTGTACGCGCTGCGCAAGCGCATGGGCATGCTGTTCCAGAGCGGTGCGCTGCTGACGGATCTCTCGGTATTCGAGAACGTCGCCTTCCCGCTGCGCGAGCACACCGACCTGCCGGAGGACGTGCTGCACGCGCTGGTGCTGCTGAAGCTGGAGGCGGTGGGCCTGCGCGCGGCGCGCGACCTGGACCCGGCGACCCTGTCCGGTGGCATGGCGCGGCGCGTCGCGCTGGCGCGGGCCATTGCGCTGGACCCGGACCTCATTTTGTACGACGAGCCGTTCACCGGGCTCGATCCGATCACCATGGGCCAGATCGTCAGCCTGATCCGGCGGACCAATCAAAGCCTGGGGCTTACCAGCGTGCTGGTCTCGCATGACGTGACCGAGGCGATGGCGATCTCCGATCAAGTGGTGCTGATCGCCGATGGCCGGGTAGTGGATGCCGGGCCGCCGGACGAACTGGAGGCGCGCGCCTCCGACTGGAGCGCGCAGTTCCTGCAGGGTCGCCCGGACGGGCCGGTGCCGTTTCATTACCCGGGCGCGTCCTACCGCGATGACCTGCTGGGGCAGGGGGAGCGCCGCGATGACTGATTCGATTGCCGCGCTGGGTCGGACCACGATCAATGCCCTGACGGTATTCGGCCGGGCGTTTATCTTCCTGATCCGGATGCTGGCGAGCCTGGATATCGTCTTTCGCCGCTTCGGCCTGACGCTTGTTCAGGTGTATTCGGTGGGGGTGCGCTCGCTGCTGATCATCGTCGTGTCCGGGCTGTTTGTCGGCATGGTGCTGGCGTATCAGGGCTACATCACGCTGGTGAACTTCGGCGCGGCCGAGGCCCTGGGCGGGGTGGTTGCGCTGTCGCTGGTACGCGAACTGGGGCCGGTGGTCACCGCGCTGCTGTTCGCCGGGCGCGCCGGTTCCGCGCTGACCGCGGAACTGGGGCTGATGAAGACGACCGAACAGCTCTCGGCGATGGAGATGATGGCGGTGAACCCCTATCGCCGGATCTTCGCGCCACGCTTTGTGGCCGGGTTCCTTTCCATGCCGCTGCTGGCCGCGATCTTCAGCGCCGTGGGCGTGATGGGCGGCTACCTCGTCGGGGTGGGGCTGCTGGGCGTGGACAGCGGCGCCTATTTCTCGCAGATGCAGTCGGTGACCGACTGGAACGAGGATGTGCTCTCCGGCGTGATCAAGAGCATCGTGTTCGGCTTCGTAGTGACCTGGATCGCGGTGTTCCAGGGCTTCAATGCGCAGCCGACGTCCGAGGGCATCTCGCGCGCCACGACCCAGACGGTGGTGGTGTCGTCGCTCGCGGTGCTGGGCCTCGATTTCATCCTGACCGGGCTGATGTTCGGCGCGGGCTGACCAAACAGTGTTTACCCAGGACAGGTGGCAATAATGAAGGTACGTTTCTTCGAACTGGCGGTCGGTGTCTTCGTGCTCCTGGGTATCGGGGCGCTGTTCTACCTGGCGGTGCAGGTGAGCAACGTGACCGACTACCACGACCGTGACACCTACACGGTGAGCGGCTATTTCGACAACATCGGGGGTCTCAAGACGCGTGCCCCGGTCACGGTGTCGGGTGTGCGCATCGGGCGAGTGGCGGATATCCGTTACGATCCGGAACGCTTTCGCGCCGAGGTGACCCTGGCGATCCGCTCGGAGCACGACTACCTGCCGATGGACACCCAGGCCGCCATCCACACCGCGGGGCTGCTGGGCGAACAGTACATCGCGCTGGAGCCGGGTGGTGACTACGACACCCTGCAGGAAGGCGACGAGCTGATGTTCACCCAGTCGGCACTGGTGCTGGAGAACCTCATCGGTCGCTTCATGACCAACATGGGTAGTGACTGATCGACCCAAACCGGGAGCAAGAGACATGAAATGGTTGCATGAACGAATCCTGATCCTGCCGCTGGCGCTGCTGGTCCTGATCCTGGCGGCTCCCGCCCAGGCCGAAGAAACCCCCGCCGAGCTCATCAAGCAGTCGATCGACGCGGTCTACGAGAAGCTGCGGGCAAACGAGGCGCGTGCGCAGGAAGATCCTGACTTCGTGATCGGCGTGATCGAGGAGGAAATCCTGCCCGGCGTGGATATCAACGGGATGGCCCGCCTGGTCCTGGCACGTCACTGGCGCGATGCCAGCAGCGAGCAGCAAAAACGCTTCGCCGAGGCCTTCAAGAACACGCTGCTGCAGGCCTACGGGGTGCAACTGGCCGATCATCTGGACAAGGACGTGCGCGTAATCGAGCGGCGCTCGCGCCAGGACGAGCGCATGGCCGTGGTCGCCACCGAGGTGGTGATGGGCTCCGGCCAGTCGAACATCCAGGTCAACTACCGTCTGCGTCCGGTGAACGGCGAATGGAAGGTCTTCGACGTCGAGGCCGAGGGGCTCAGCTTCGTCGGCAACTTCCGCACTCGCTTTAACGAGGAGATCAACCGCGATGGCCTGGAGGCGCTGATCGAGCGCCTGGAAGATGGCGACGAGGCGCTGATCGAGGATGCCGTGGGCGACGTGACCCCCGACAACGGCGCCGCGGACCGGTGAGCGACGCACAGATCCGGGCGGATGAAGGCGGTCTGGTCGTCAACGGGCCACTGACCTTCGCGACGGTGGCCGGGCTGGAGGCACGGGCCCGCGGGCTGACGGCGCATCTCCCGGAACACGCTCGGGTGGACCTGACGCAGGCGGGTCGTATCGACAGCGCCGGCGTGGCGTTCCTGGTCATCCTCTGGCGTCGCGCCCGCGAGCAGGGCCGCACCCTGGTCTTTGAGCCCCTCCCCGAGGGGTTGCGCCCGTTACTGGAGTTGTACGACCTGGAGTCGATCATTACCGACTCCGCCGCCCGTTCCGTCGCCTGAGTCGTGCCGGCGGCGGGCGAACGGGCGAGCCCGGCGCGGATTCGTTATCATGGCGCGTTTCGCCGGACCACGGTCGGTTCGGCGGTCAATCCGGGCATCCCATGGACAAACTGATCATTACCGGAGGTCGCCGACTCGAGGGTCAGGTCTGGATCTCCGGGGCCAAGAACGCCGTGTTGCCGATCCTGTCCGCCACCTTGCTGGCGGACGGGCCGATGACTATTGGCAACGTCCCGCATCTGCAGGACGTGACCACCACCATGGAGCTGCTCGGCCGCATGGGCGTCAGCCTTACGGTTAACGAGCGCATGCGCATTGAGGTCGACCCGACCACGCTGACCCAGTGCGTCGCCCCGTACGACCTGGTGAAGACCATGCGCGCCTCCATCCTGGTGCTGGGGCCGCTGCTGGCCCGCTTCGGCGAGGCCGAGGTCTCCCTGCCGGGCGGCTGCGCCATCGGTTCGCGCCCGGTGAACCTGCACCTGCGGGGTCTTGAGGCCCTGGGGGCCGAGATCGAGGTCGAAGGCGGCTACATCCACGCTCGCGCGGACCGCCTGAAGGGCGCGCGCGTGGTCTTCGACCAGGTGACGGTAACCGGTACCGAGAACCTGCTGATGGCCGCCACCCTGGCCGAGGGCGAAACCCTGATCGAGAATGCCGCGCGCGAGCCAGAGGTCATCGATCTGGCGGATTGCCTGACCGCGATGGGCGCGAAGATCCAGGGTGCCGGCACCGACACCATTCGGGTGCAGGGCGTGGAGCGCCTGCACGGCTGCGAATACGACGTGATGCCGGACCGTATCGAGACCGGCACCTTCCTGGTCGCCGCCGCGGTCACCCGTGGGCGCGTGCGTTGCCGCAATACCCGCCCCGAACTGCTGGACGCGGTGCTGGCCAAGCTGGTCGAGGCCGGCGCTCGCATCGAGACCGGGCCGGACTGGATCGAGCTGGATATGGAGGGCCGCCGTCCGAAGGCGGTGAACCTGCGCACCGCGCCGTTCCCGGCCTTCCCGACCGACATGCAGGCGCAGATGATGGTGCTGAACACCGTGGCCGAGGGCACCGGATCGGTAGTCGAGACGGTGTTCGAGAATCGCTTCATGCATGCGCTGGAGCTGCAGCGCATGGGCGCGCACATTACCATCGAGGGCAATACCGCGATCGTCGAGGGCGTGGAAAAACTGGTCGGTGCGCCGGTGATGGCGACTGACCTGCGTGCCTCGGCGAGCCTGATCATCGCCGGCCTGGTGGCCGAGGGCGAGACCGAGGTGGACCGCATCTACCACATCGATCGCGGCTACGAATGCATCGAGGAAAAACTGAGCCAGATCGGCGCGACCATTCGTCGCGAGCCGGTCTGAAGCTGCGACTCACACGGAACCGGACGAACGCCTGACCCATGATGGATCCCAACGCCCTGACCATCGCCCTGTCCAAGGGCCGCATCCTCAAGGACACCCTGCCGCTGCTTTCCAGCGCCGGGATCGAACTGCTGGAGGATCCGGACGAGACGCGCAAGCTGATCCTCGACACCAACCGCGAGGATGTGAAGATCGTGGTGGTGCGCGCGACCGACGTGCCCACCTACGTGCAGCACGGCGCGGCGTCCATCGGCGTGGCCGGCAAGGACGTGCTGATGGAACACGGCGCGGCCGGGCTGTACGAACCGCTGGATCTGCATATCGCCGAGTGCCGTCTGATGCTGGCGGGGCGCCCGGGCCAGCAACCGGACCCGCAGCAACGCCTGCGCATCGCCACCAAGTTTGTGAACATCACGCAGAACTACTTTGCCCAGCAAGGCCGCCAGGTCGATATCATCAAGCTCTACGGCTCGATGGAACTGGCACCGCTGGTGGGCCTGGCCGACTACATCGTCGACCTGGTGGATACCGGCAACACCCTCAAGGCCAACGGCCTGGAACCGCTGGAACTGATTACCCCCATTAGTTCCCGGTTGATCGTGAACCAGGCAGCCATGAAGATGCGACATAGAACCATTCAAAATCTCATCGAGGGCCTGCGGGAGGCCGTCACCCCCGCGACGACGTAATCGAGAACCCCATGACCGCCGATACCGACGACCTGCGAATCCGCGAAATCCAGGAGGTGTCCGCCCCGGACACCGTACGCGATGAACTGCCGATCACCGATGCGGCAGCCAACACCGTGTTCGAGGCCCGCCAGGCCTGCCATCGCATCCTGCGCGGCGAGGATGACCGCCTGCAGGTGATCGTCGGCCCCTGCTCGATCCACGACGTGGACGCCGCGCTGGACTATGCCGATCACCTGAAGACCCTGCGCGAAGAACTCTCCGACGCGCTGCATATTGTGATGCGGGTGTACTTCGAGAAGCCGCGTACCACGGTTGGCTGGAAGGGTCTGATCAATGACCCCGATCTGGATGGCAGCTTCCATATCAACAAGGGCCTGCGTGTGGCGCGCGGACTGCTGCGCGATCTGGCGGTGAAGGGCATGCCGGCGGCCACCGAATACCTCGACCTGATCAGCCCGCAGTACATCGCGGACCTGGTCGCCTGGGGCGCGATTGGGGCGCGCACCACCGAAAGCCAGGTGCACCGTGAGCTGGCCTCCGGTCTGTCCTGCCCGGTGGGCTTCAAGAACTCCACCGATGGCAGCCTGCGCGTGGCGATCGACGCGATCCGTTCTGCCTCGCGCCCGCATCACTTCCTGTCAGTGACCAAGTCGGGCCGCTCGGCAATCTTCTCCACCACCGGCAACGACGACTGCCACATCATCCTGCGTGGCGGGAAGCAGCCGAACTACGACGCCGCGAGCATCGAAGAGGCCTGCAAGGAACTGCGCATGGCCGAGCTGCCGGAGTCGGTGATGGTGGACTGCAGTCACGCCAACAGCCGCAAGGACCCGAAGCAGCAGATCGAGGTCGCGCGTGTGCTGGGCGAACAGATTGCCGGCGGCGATCGGCGCATTATGGGCGTGATGCTGGAGAGCCACCTGACCGGTGGTCGCCAGGACATCCTGCCCGGCAAGCCGCTGCAATATGGCCAGAGCATCACCGATGCCTGCATGGGCTGGGACGACAGCGAGGCCACCCTGCGCCTGCTGGCCGATGCCGTGCGCGCGCGCCGCAAGGCTGCCGTACCCGCCTGAACGAGGAGCCCGACATGCCATCCATTGCCCGACTCGATACCCAGCAGCCCGATTTCGATCAGGCCCTGGAGAACCTGCTGTCCTGGGAATCCGTTGCCGACACCGGCGTGCGGGACGCGGTGGACGAGATCCTCGGCGCGGTGCGCACCGAGGGCGATGCCGCGGTGTTGCGCTACACCGCCAAGTTCGACCGGCTCGACCGCGCCGCAGTCTCCGATCTTGAGATCCCCCACGACCGCTTGCAGGCCGCCCTGGAGTCGATCCCGGCGGAGCAGCGCAAGGCCCTGGAGATGGCCAGCGCACGCATCCGCCGCTACGCCGAGCACCAGCTCATGCGGGACTGGGATTTCACCGACGAGGACGGCACCGTTCTCGGCCAGCGCGTGACCGCTCTGGACTCGGTGGGCCTGTACGTCCCCGGGGGCAAGGCGGCCTATCCGTCCTCCGTGCTGATGAACGCCATTCCGGCCAAGGTCGCCGGCGTCGAGTTGCTGGTCATGGTCGTGCCCGCCCCGGGCGGTGAGCTGAACGATCTGGTGCTGGCCGCGGCCGCCGTGGCCGGCGTGGATCGCGTGTTTACCGTGGGGGGCGCCCAGGCCGTGGCCGCGCTGGCCTATGGCACCCAGACGATCCCGGCGGTGGACAAGATCGTTGGTCCCGGCAATATCTTCGTGGCCGCGGCCAAGCGCGAGGTGTTCGGCACCGTCGGCATCGACATGATCGCCGGTCCGTCCGAGATCCTGGTGGTCTGCGACGGCGAGACCGACCCCGACTGGATCGCGGCCGACCTGTTCTCCCAGGCCGAGCACGACGAGCAGGCCCAGTCCATCCTGCTGTCCTGGGACGACGCGTTCCTGGATCGCGTGGCCGAGGCCATGGACCGCCTGCTGGAGGAGATGCCGCGCGCCGAGATCATCCGCACCAGCCTCGACAAGCGCGGCGCGCTGGTGAAGGTGCGCGACTCGGCCGAGGCCGTCGCGGTCGCCAACCGCATCGCCCCGGAGCACCTGGAGCTGTCGGTGGCCGACCCGCAGGCGATGCTGGATGCCGGGTTGCGCCACGCCGGCGCGATCTTCATGGGCCGCTATACCTCCGAGGCCCTGGGCGACTACTGCGCCGGCCCCAACCACGTACTGCCGACCTCGCGCACCGCGCGCTTCTCCTCGCCGCTGGGCGTGTACGACTTCCAGAAGCGTTCGAGCATCATCCACTGCTCGGCCGAGGGTGCGGCCAAGCTGGGCGAGACCGCCGCGGCGCTGGCCCACGGCGAGGGCCTGATCGCCCACGCGCGCTCCGCCGAACTGCGCAGTCGATGACCGCCCGTGCGCCCCGGACCCCGGACGCCCTGATGCGCCCGGAGGTGCTGGCGCAGCCGGCCTACCAGGTGGCCGACGCGACCGGCCTGATCAAGCTGGACGCGATGGAAAACCCGCATCCCTGGCCGGGGGGGCTGGAAGACGCCTGGCTGGCGGCCCTGCGTGATCCGCAGCTGAATCGCTATCCCGACGCCCAGGCACTGGGGCTGGCCGCACAGGTGCGCGCCGCCCACGGTGTGCCCGAGGCCGCCGGATTGATGTTCGGCAATGGGTCGGACGAACTCATCCAGATCCTGATCACGGCGGTGGCGGGTTCCGGGCGTCCGGTGCTGGCGCCGGAGCCGACCTTCGTGATGTATGGCGTGCTAGCCCGAGCGCTGGGGGTGCCGTTCATC
This sequence comes from Thioalkalivibrio sp. AKL7, assembly GCF_000381705.1. Classification (NCBI taxonomy): domain Bacteria; kingdom Pseudomonadati; phylum Pseudomonadota; class Gammaproteobacteria; order Chromatiales; family Ectothiorhodospiraceae; genus Thioalkalivibrio; species Thioalkalivibrio sp. AKL7. The sequence continues at coordinate 366,962 of NZ_KB906948.1, forward strand.
GGTGTCCCCCTGAACGCGGACTTCACCCTGGACCTCGACGCGATGCGCGCGGCGATGGCCGAGCACAACCCGGCGCTGGTGTTCCTCGCCTACCCGAACAATCCCACCGGGACGCTGGACGATGCCGCGACCGTACAGGCCATCGTCGACGAGAACCCCGGGGTCACGGTGGTCGACGAGGCCTACGCCCCGTTCGCCGCGCACAGCTTCCTCAAATGCGTCGGCGAGGATGACGGCCTGATGGTGATGCGCACGGTCTCCAAGCTGGGGCTGGCCGGTGCACGGCTTGGCTATCTGGCAGGCACGCCGGCCTGGATCGATGCGCTGGATCGCCTGCGTCTGCCGTACAACATCAATACCCTGACCCAGCGCTCGGTGGCCTTCGCCCTGGAGCACCGTGAGGCGCTAGACACGCAGGCGCGCGGAATCGTCGAGGAACGCGACCGCCTGAGCGAGCGTCTGACCGGGACGACGGGGGTCGAGCAGGTCTTTCCCAGCCAGGCCAACTTCATCCTGTTCCGGGTGCGCAGGGGGCAGGGGCACGCGACCTTCGCGGCCCTGCGCGATGCCGGGATCCTGATCAAGGACGTCGGCCGCGCGCATCCGCTGCTGGTGGACTGCCTGCGCGTCACGGTCGGCCGCCCCGACGAAAACGACGCCTTCCTCGCCGCGCTGGGGCAGGCCCTCGCTGCCTGACGTTTTTTTCGGCGCCACGCCTTTTGGTTGTCCCACAGAGTGCACGGAGGCCACGGAGAACGTCGCAGGGTTGTCGGGGTCGGTGTCCACCTTCTCCCGGCCCGGTAACGTTCCTTTGCCATCCCGGAAACCGCGTGGCGGTGATCCGGGATGTCCGCGGTGGGGTCCGTCCGAACGTCGCGGGGCGGGATTGGCCTCGGAGATCCCGGCTCTTCGCTGCGCTGCGGCCGGGATGACGGCCGGTTTGCCGAGGGTTCGGGACGGGGTGAGCAAGTACCCGGTCTTCCCCCGCTTTCATTCGATCGCGCCCCGCCTGCGCCCGTTCCGCAACCCACTCCATGGATTTCTCCGTGTCCTCCGTACCCTCTGCGGTGAAAAGCCCTTCGAGGTGCTTCCGTGGAGGGGTAGGTTACCTATCGGTGCGTTTCGCGGGGCTCAACGCACCCTACGATCCTGCCCCCGATCTGCGACCGTGCCCTGTAGGATGCGATGAGCGCAGCGAATCGCATCAACGGCGGCCGGCGGGCGGTTCCAGGCGCAGGCCACGGACCTCACCCATGGCACCGCCGGCACGCAGGGCGGCGGCAAACGGGGACTGGCGGGCGGGTTCGCCGTTGATGCTCTCGATGGTGATGCCGCGGCGCTTGGGCAGCCAGCGGCTGCCGGCGAGCTGGCGGATGGCGTCGGTCACCAGGGTGGCGTGTTCCTCCGCGGTGTCGCTGCCGGGGATCGCCTCCCAGACGAACAGCTGGCGGCCGGAGGCGGCGAGGTACAAAAGCGGCTGGCCGCCGGCCAGCGCGACCAGCGCCCCGGCCACGCGGCGCAGGCGGCCCTCGCCGGCCTCTGGCGGCTGCGGCCAGGGCAGGAGCTGGCCCCAGGGATTGGCCGGGTCGACGCTGGCCAGCCACTGCGGCTCGGGGGTGGCGTCGGCCGTGCGTTCCAGCGCGCGCAGGCGGTCCACCGCGCCGGCGCGCGCGAACTGGGCGCCGGTCAGGCCCTCGACGAAGTGGCCGCGGCGCAGCTTGCCGGCGTCCTCCATCGCGCGGTAGACGGGATACACGCGGCCAAAGCCGCCGGCCAGGCCCTCGGCGCGGGCCATCTCGCGGCTCACCACACCGTAGCGCGCCAGCAGGTTCTCGGCCTGTTCGCGGGCGCGCTCGGTCAGCGAAATGCCGGGGTCGATCAGGTCGGCCACCCGTGACCAGCGCCCGCCGGCCAGACCCTGGCCCGGGCGCCGCCGTCCGCGCGCGGAGCCCTTGCGCTGGCCCAGGCTGCGCAGCGGGGCGAAGGTGTCGTTGGTGATCTGCCCGCCCCAGACAAGGTCCCAGATCGCGGCCTCGATCGCGTCCTGGCGGGCGTCCGGCTGCACCTCGCGCGCCGCGCGCTCCAGCTCCAGGTAGAAACAGGCGCCGCGCCGGTCCAGGGTCTCCAGAATCGCCCGCGCGAGCGGATCATCGGTCGCCGTGGTATCCGTCTCGGGCGGTTCCGGCTCCAGCAGCACCATCGCCTGTTCGCGGCGCAGGAAGCGGATGCGCCCGTCGCGCTGGCCCAGCGCGCCGCTGCCCACCCAGACGAACTCGCCGGAGGCGGTGATGCGGTCCAGCGCATCCAGCGAGAAGTCGCGCACCCGCATCGGCAGTACATGGGTGGTCCAGGCGGACCAGGGCAGGGCGATGCCCTCCAGTTGCGTCAGGACCTCACGCAGGACGCTGACACCCGATCCGGGGTCGGTCAGGCCCTGCCAGGCGGGCAGGAAGCGGCCCAGCGCACGGGCATCCACCGCCGCGGCCTCGTCGCGCAGCCGCGCCAGGGTGCGGCGCTTCAGCCGGCGCAGGATGTCCAGCTCGCACCAGTCCTCGCCCTGGCCCTGCGGGCGGATCTCGCCGCGCAGCAGCACGCTGGCGCGTTCCAGGGCCTCCAGCGCGGGCAGCAGCGCGCCGGGGGCGAGGCCGTAGCGCGCGCCCAGGTCCTCGACGCGGAACGGGCCGTGGGTGCGGGCGTAGCGCCGCAGCAGTTGTTCCAGTGGCCGCTGCGGTGGTTCGAGGAAGCCGGCGGGCAGGCCCGGGGGCGGCACCACGCCCAGCGCGTCGCGGTAGAGCGCGGCGTCCTCGGCCGCAATCCAGCGCGGCTCGCCGGCGATGCGCACCTCGATCGCGCGCAGGCCCACGGCCAGGGCCTGCAGCCAGGGGTCGGGGTCCGCGGCGGCCGCGGCCGCGATCTCCTCCCGCGTCAGGTCGCCGCGCCGGCGCAGCAGGTCGTGCAGCTCGTCGGCATCGCGCAGCTGGGTGGCCTCGGTGGTGTGGGCCAGCTCGGCCTCCAGCTCGGCCAGGGCGTCGGGGTCGATCAGCTCGCGCAGCTCGGCCTGGCCCAGCAGTTCGGCCAGCATGCCTCGGTCGAGGGTGAGCGCCTGCGCCTTGCGCTCGGCCATCGGCGCATCCTGCTCGTAGATGTAGGCGGCGACGTAGGCGAACACCAGGCTGCGGGCGAACGGCGAGGCGTGTGGTGTTTCGACCTCGTGGACGCGGATGTGGCGCTCCTGCACCCCGCGCAGGATCTCGCGCAGGGCGTCCAGATCGAACACGTCCGCCAGCACCTGGCGGTAGGTCTCCAGCACCACCGGGAAGCTCGCGTACTCGCGCACGGAGGACAACAGCTGCTGCGACTTCAGGCGCTGCGCCCACAGTGGTGTGCGCTGGCCCGGGCGGTTGCGCACCAGCAGCAGGGCCCGCGCCGCGTTCTCGCGGAAGGCGCTGGCGAACAGGGTGGAGTGCCCCAGCTCGCGGGTGACGGCCTCCTCCAGCTCCTCCGGGTCCGGAAACAGACTGTCCAGCTCGGGCAGGTCCTCGCTGTCCGCCAGGCGCAGCACGATGCCGTCGTCGGTGTACATCACCTGTACCTCGAAGCCGGAGGTGCTGGTCAGCGCCCCCTGCAGGGCCAGCGCCCAGGGGGCGTGCACGCGGGCGCCGAACGGGGTCAGGATGCACACGCGCCAGTCGCCGACCTCGTCGCGGAAGCGCTCAACCACGATGCGCTTGTCCGACGGGAGCTGCCCGGTGGCCTCGCGCTGTTCGTCGATGTAGTCGCCGAGGGTCTCGACCGCCGCCTCCGACAGCGGGGCGTGGTTCTTGAGCCAGGTCGTGCGCTTGGCGCGGTCCATGCGCGCGAGGCGTTCGGTGGCGGCTCCAATTGCGCGCCCGAGCTCGATCGGCCGGCCGGGGCCGTCGCCGTGCCAGAAGGGCAGCTTGCCGACCTCGCCGGGGGCGGGGGAGACCAGCACGCGGTCGCGGGTGATCGCCTCCACGTGCCAGGTGCTGGCGCCGAGGGTCACGTTCTCGCCGGTCTTCAGCTCGAACACCATTTCCTCGTCCAGCTCGCCGATGCGCGGGCCGCCCTCGCCGACATGCACGCCGTACAGGCCGCGGTCGGGGATGGTGCCGGCGTTCAGGCGCGCGGCCAGCGCCGCGCCCCGGCGCGGGGTCAGCTCGTCACGCGCGCGGTCCCAGGCGAGCCACGGGCGCAGGTCGGCGAAGTCGGTGCTGGGGTAGTGGCCGGAGAGCATATCCAGGGTCGCCTCCAGCAGCGGGCGCGACAGCTCGCGCCAGGGTGCGGCGCGGCGTATCAGCGCGTGCAGCTCGTCCACCGTGCGCGGGCGTTCGCAGACCATCGCGACGAGCTGCTGGGCGAGCACGTCCAGCGGGTTGTGCGGGGCATGGATTGGTTCCAGCGCGCCGACTTGCATGCGCTCGCCGATCACCGCGCATTCCAGCAGGTCGCCGCGAAAGCGCGGAAGCAGCAGCGAGCGCGAGACCTGGCCGACCGCGTGCCCGGCGCGTCCGGCGCGTTGCAGGCCGCGGGCAACCGAGCCGGGCGACTCGACCATGATCACCAGGTCCACCGCACCCATGTCGATGCCCAGTTCCAGCGAGCTGGTGGCGACGATGCCGCGCAGGCGCCCGGTCTTCAGGCGGCCCTCGATCTCCGCGCGGCGCTCGTGGGAGACGCTGCCGTGGTGAGCGGCGACCAGGTCTCCGGGCTTTTCGGCGTCCTCGGGCTGCTGTTCGCGCCAGGCGTCGTTGATGCGCTGGACCAGACGCTCGCACAGCCCGCGGCTGTTGACGAACACGATGGTCGAGCGGTGCTCCAGGATCGCGGCCAGCAGGCGTGGCTCCAGGCGCGCGGCGCGGTCGCCGCCCCCGGCCGGAAGCTGCCCGGTGCCCTGGCCGTAGACCGCGCCGAGGATGGAGCCGGACGGGATGGGGCTCGCCGGCTCCGGTGTCTCGACGGTGGCGGGTGTGTGCTCGGCCGGCGGTTCCTCGGGGGCGAGGATCTCCAGATCGAGACGCGGGGGCTCCGCGGCGTCGACCACCTCCACATCGCGGTCACCGCCGAGGAAGCCGCGCGCGACCTCTACCGGATGCACGGTGGCGGACAGCCCGATGCGCTGCGGGTCCTCGCCGCAGCGCTCGGCCAGGCGCTCCAGCGACAGGGCCAGGTGCGCGCCGCGCTTGTTCCCGGCCAGGGCGTGCACCTCGTCGATGATGACCGTGTGCACGGATTCGAGGTTTTCCGCGGCCTTGGAGCCTAGCAGCAGGTACAGCGACTCCGGCGTGGTCACCAGGATGTCGCCAGGCTCGCGCGCCTGGGCGCGGCGTTCGGCCTGCGGGGTGTCGCCGGTGCGGATGTGTACCACCGGTTCGCGCGCCGGCTCGCCCAGGCGTGCGGCGGTCCGGGTGATGCCGGTCAGCGGGGCGCGCAGGTTGCGCTCGATGTCGGTGGCCAGCGCCTTCAGCGGCGAGATGTAGAGCACCGAGTAGCCGCGGCGGGTATCGGGCGCGGGTTCGCCGGTCAGGCGGTCGATCGCGCTCAGGAACGCGGCGAGCGTCTTGCCGCTGCCGGTGGGGGCAATCAGCAGGCAGTGGCGACCGGCCCGGATCGCGGGCCAGCCGCGGGACTGGATGGTGGTCGCCTGCCCGAAGGCCTCGCGAAACCAGGTGTCGGTCGCGGGACGAAAGGGCGTGACCGGCATCGGCTGGGGCCCCGAGCTGGCGGGTCAGGCGTGGCCGACGGTGCTGTCGGTGGTGGAGTGGAAGTAGTCGCTGTCGCGGGCCAGCTCGTCGATCAGTTCGTGCAGCATGGCCAGCCGGCTCTCGGCATCCGCGAACGGGGCGCAGTCCTCGCACAACGGGTCGCCGCACGGTTGGCGGCTGTACAGCCAGAAGTGGATCGCACCGGCCAGCAGGCCGTCGGCAACATCACCGGTCTCGTCGGCCTGGCCGTCGTCCGCCAGGCGGTTGGCCAGCTCGATCAGGTGCTGGGCGGCGTTGTTGTAGGTCTGGTCGGTGGTGTCGTTCATGGGGTCTCGGGCCAGTCTTGTTTAGCCAGCGCCAGTCGGTTTGACCGGCACAGAACCCGGCAGTTTACCGCGACTGGCCGATATTCCGAAGAAACAGGGGAATATGCCGTTCCTCCGGGGACAGGCCGCCGTGGGCGCCAACAAAGAACGGCCCCTCGTCGTCGGCCGGCGGGTCCACCAGGTAGGCGTCCTCGACCGGTAGCAGCAGGTAGTCGCCGGCCCGCGCGCGCAGTTCCGGGTGTTGCGGCTCGGGGCCGAGGGTCCCGTGGCCCAGCCACTCGGCCTGCGGGATGGCCAGGACATCGTCACCGAACGCCCGCTCCAGTGCCTGCAGGAAGTCAGCGTGCTGTCCGGTTCGGATGTGGGCGAGGGCGGCGCGTGGCTCGCCGGTCAGACGGTGGCGCAGGCAGGCCTGTACCGCCGGATGCTCGCGGAGGTCCAGGCGGCGTTCGACCGTGCGCATGCCGTGGTCGGCGGTGGTCAGGAACACGCTCTCCGGGCGCTGGATCTGCGCGCAGGTGGCGGTGTAGGCCAGGTCCAGCTGTTTCAGGTGGCGCTCCACCTCCGGGCTGTCCGGGCCGTACTCGTGGCCCAGATGGTCCAGCTCCGACCAGTAGACGTAGGTGAAGTGGGGTCCCGGTGTCGCGTTCACATGCGCGGCCACCCGCGTCGGCAGCTCGGAGAGGTCCTCGAAGCCGATGAAGTCGGCACCGCGGTTCATCATCCGGTTGTAGGGTGTGCCGCCGATCCATTCCGGGCCGATGAAGGTCATGCCGCAGTCAAGCCGGTCGCCCAGGCGGTCGGGCTGCACGCGGCCGGTCAGCTCGCGGTAGCCGAGCGTGGCCGGGTGGTCGTCGGCGCCGCGCTCCTGGCCCATCAGTACCGTAAGGGTACGTTCGGCGGCCGCCAGGCGGGTATGCCAGCCGAGCAGGCCATGCCTTGCGGGGTAGCGGCCGGTCAGGATGCTGGTGATCGCGGTGGCCGTAGTGCTGGGAAACACAGTCTCCAGATCGGTCACGTGGTCCGCGCCCAACAGCGGCGTGTGGCGGCGGTAACGGGCGGCAAAGCCGTCGATGAGCCAGAGTACGATATGGCGGTCCGGGCCCAGGTGCTCGGAGACACCCGCGAGCGGCGGGTGCGAGGCCGCCGCGTTCAGGCTCGCCTCGATCTGGCCGAGCAGGTCCATCAGCCCGGGGGAGTCCAGCCGCGCGCGCAGGATGGCGTCCACGGCCGAGTGGGCCGTGGGGGTGGCAGTGACCGACAAGACCTCAGGCCTTCGCGCCGCCGTCGCCGCCCATGCAGGGCGGGGAATCCGCGACCTTTCCGGCGCGCTCGAACCACTGGTCCGGGTCCAGGGTGTGCAGCGCCAGCGCGTGGATGCCCCCGGCCAGCTCGTCGGCCAGGGCCTGGTTCACCAGCCGGTGCCGCGCGATCAGTTTCTGATCGCGAAAGGCCTCGGATACCACGGTTACCTTGAAGTGCGACTCCGAACCCGGCGGCACGTTGTGCATGTGGCTCTCGTTCACGACTTCCAGGTGCTCGGGCGCAAAGCGCTCCTCCAGCTTGGCGGTGATCTGTTCCTGCATGCTCATGTCCCGGCTCCCGCGAATGATGGTGTGTTATGCACAAGCCACTAGTCTGCCTTGATGCGCCGCCATGTCCAGATCCGCCGTCCGCGCGACGGGCGTTGCCGGCCGTCGGGCAAACACCCCTTTCGGGAGGGGTATACTCCCGCGCTCATTTTCGTGACAGGGAAGCATGATGACGATTTCAGTGATGCGGATGGCCGGTACGAGCCTCCTGGGGATGCTGGTGATCACACTGGCTGGTTGTTCTTCGCCGCGGGCGGACTTTGAAACGGCCTGTATCGAGAACTCGGGAGATACGGAGGGCTGCACGTGTGCGGCCGAGCGTCTCGACAACAACCTCGACCGGAATCAATACGCCCAGTTGGTTGAGCTGATGCAGGATGGCGGTGCGACCATGAGGGAGGTCGAGCAGGCGGTCGATGCCGAGGTCATGGAAGAGCTGATGATTGCCGGCAAGCAGTGCAACACCGGCATGTAATCCTGCAGGCCCTCCTGGCGGTCTTGCTGGGGTTATGGCTGGCGGTGCCGGTGGCTGTACAGGCGGAAGTCCCCCGCGGTGCGGACATGACGCCCGTTACGGGCGATATCGTCCTGCGCGCCGGCAATGGCGCCTGGGCCTTTCTGGCGCGGCGGTTCTCGGAGTCGGATCCGCGCTGGAGCCATGCCGGGGTGATCCTCCGTGAGGGTGAAACTGTGAGGGTCGTTCACATGGACGGCTCGCCGGCCGGGGGCGAGATTCGTGCCGACTCGCTGGAGACCTTCAGCGCGGGCCCACAAGCCACGCAGCTGGTGCGCACGGGCCTGGACGCCGCACAACGCCGGCGCGTCGGAGACTGGCTGGCCGGGCAGCTGGCGCGTGGGACGCCCTTTGACACCCAGTTCCGTCTGGAAGACGACTCTGCGCTCTATTGTTCGGAGCTCGTATGGCGAGCCCTTGAACACGTGGACCCGGCCCTGGACCAGGCGGACCTGCCACGGATGGCCGGTCGTTCGTATATCCCGGTGGATCGGCTGCTGCAGTTGGGGGATGCTGGACCGGTGCCCGGCCGGGGTGCTCCGGTCCCTGCAGTCCAGTGAAACGCGCGCAGTTTCTGGAAGAGTGAGTGACTTGTCGGAGGTTGTCCGGGCGGACTGCCACGCCGCCGTGAACAGCCGATAGAGATTACGGAGGGCGTATGGGGCAGACGCTGGCGTTCGATATCTATGGGACGTTGATCGATCCCCTGGGCGTTGCTGCGACGCTGGAGGGCTGGTTTGGCGAACAGGCCCCTGTTCTGGCGCGTGCCTGGCGCGAGAAACAGCTCGAGTACACCTTCCGGCGCGGGCTGATGGGGGCGTATGCGGACTTCGATACCTGTACCGAGCAGGCGCTGCGCTATTGCTGCCAGGCGTTGGATATCGAGCTCGACCCTGAGCAGGAGGTGGAGTTGTTGCAGCGCTATCGCCAACTCCCTGCCTTTACCGATGCGGCTCCGGCCCTGGATCGCCTGCGCGCGGACGGCCACCGCCTGTTCGCATTCAGCAACGGCAGGGTCGAGACGGTGGATGAGCTGCTGCGCCACGCCGGTCTGGACGATCGCTTCGAGGATGTCGTCAGCGTGGACGAGATCGGCTGCTTCAAGCCGGATCCACGGGTGTACCGGCATTTCCTCCAGCGGGCGAATGTATTGCCGATGGATGCCTGGCTGATCTCGGGCAACCCGTTTGACGTGATCGGCGCGCAGGCCGCGGGTATGCGCACGGCCTGGCTCGACCGGGCGGGGCAGGGGCTGTTCGATCCCTGGGGCGGGGAACCCACCGCTACCATCCGGGACCTGGACGAGCTGACCGGCGCGCTGGGTTTGTAGCGGCCGCGACCTCGGCAAGCATTCCCGTTGCAACGCGCTATTCGCACGCGGTGGTTGCGCTACGATGGAGATCGGGCAGCCGCCGGGAGAGGAGCGTGAGCCAGCAGGTCAAGCAACGGGTCGCGCCCGCAGTCGAATCGCCCCCGATCCGTCCCGCCACGCTCGAGGATCTGGAGGCGCTTGTGGCGCTGGAACAGGCGGCGTTCGAGGTCGATCGCATCTCGCGGCGGCAGTTTCGCTACCTCCTCACGCGCGGGCATGCGGCCACGCTGGTGGCGGAGGGGCCCGGCGGTGAGGGCCTGCTCGGCTACGTGATGCTGCTGTTCAGCCGGGGTACGTCGCTGGCGCGGCTGTACTCGATCGCGGTCAGCGAGCGGGCACGCGGGCAAGGGCTCGGGCGGCGCCTGGTGGAGGCGGCGGAGGACGCGGCGCGGGAGCACGGCCGGACCGATCTGCGCCTGGAAGTGCGGCGTGACAACGCGGCCAGTCAGGCATTGTTCCGTGGGCTAGGGTATCGCGATTTCGGCACCATCGATGATTACTACGAGGACCACATGGATGCGCTGCGGCTGCAGAAGTCGCTGGCGCCCGGTCCCGATCCGGCGCTGGTGCGCGCACCGTACTACGCGCAGACGCTGGAGTTCACCTGCGGCCCGGCCGCGCTGATGATGGCGATGCGCGCCATCGACCCGGACCTGAAGCTGGACCGGCGCCTGGAGCTGCGCCTGTGGCGTGACGCCACCACCATATTCATGACCTCCGGCCACGGCGGTTGCGGTCCCTACGGGCTGGCGCTGGCGGCCGCCCATCGCGGGTTCGAGGTGGAACTGCTGGTGCGCGATCGTGGCGTGGCGTTTGCCGATTCGGTGCGCAGCGTGGAGAAAAAGGAGGTCATGCAGCTGGTGCAGGAAGAGATGATCGAGGAGCTGGAGCAGCTCGGGGTCCCCGTGGTGCATGGTCCGGTGAACGTGGCCCAGCTGGCGGCACGCTCTGCCGAGGGCGGGGTGCCGGTGGTGCTGATCAGCAGCGTGCGGCTGTATGCCGAACGCTTCCCGCACTGGGTCACGGTGACCGGGTTCGACGAGCGTTTTGTCTATGTGCACGACCCGTTCGTGGATACCGAGCAGGGCGAGCGCGCGCTGGATTCGGTAAACATGCCGATCGCGCGCGCGGACTTCGAGCGCATGGCGCGCTATGGACGCGCGGGGTTGCAGGCGGCGGTGATCGTCGGCCCACGCAAGACGCCAAGGGTGGCGCATGCCTGAGCACCGTATCCTGGTCGAGCGCCGGGCGGACTGGAAGCCGCACTTCCCCGACCTGCCGGTGATGGCGATTGACGACTACCTGCGCGGCCCGGCCGTCGACGACCCCGCCAACCTGCGGGTGATCAACCTGTGCCGCAGCCAGCGCTATCTTTCGGCCGGCTACTACGGCTCGTTGCTGGCGGAGGCGCGCGGGCATCGGGTGATCCCCAGCGTACGTACCCTGCAGGACCTGTCGCGCAAGTCGATCTACAGCCTGGACACCGAAGAGCTGGATGAACGTGTGGCGCGCGTCCTTGGGCGCAGCCGCCAGCGCACGCATCCGGAACGGCTGGAACTGACCGTGCTGTTCGGCCAGTGCGACGAGCCGGCGCTGCAGGCGATCGCCGGGCAGCTGTTCGCCCTGTTCCCCGCGCCGATGTTCCGGGTGGAGTTCCGGCTACAGGGCCAGTGGCAGATCCATGCCCTGCGCCCGTTCGCGCTCAATGCGCTCGAGCCCGAGCAGGAGCCGGCCTTCTTTGCCGCCCTGGAGCGCTACCTCTCCAAGCCCTGGCGCCGCCGGCGCGAGGCCCGCAGCGCACGCTACGAGCTGGCTATCCTGCACAGCCCGGACGAGGCCCTGGCCCCGTCCACGCCGGCGACGCTCAAGCGCTTCGCCCGCGCCGGACAGGAGCAGGGGATGGATGTCGAGCTGATCCAGGCGCGCGACCTGCCACGGCTGGCGGAGTTCGATGCCCTGTTCATCCGCGAGACCACCGCGATCGACCACTACACCTACCGCTTCGCGCGCAAGGCCGAGGCCGAGGGCATGGTGGTGATCGACGATGCCGACTCCATCCTGCGCTGTACCAACAAGGTCTACCTGGCCGAACGCCTGGCCGCCCATCGCGTGCCCACACCGAAGACGGTGATCCTCAACCGCGAGACCATCCTGCGCGCCGAGGAATCGATCGGCTATCCCGTAGTGCTCAAGATCCCGGACGGCAGCTTTTCGCGCGGCGTATTCAAGGCGAACGACCGCGGCGAGCTGGAATCCATCGCCCGGCGCCTGCTCAAGGAGAGCGATCTGATCCTCGCCCAGGAGTTCGTCTACACCGAGTTCGACTGGCGCATCGGCGTGCTCAACCGCAAGCCACTGTACGCCTCGCAATACCTGATGTCGCGCAAACACTGGCAGATCGTCAACCACGACGCCAAGGGCGGCGCGCGCGAGGGCGGCTTTCGCACCCAGGCCCTGGAAGATGTGCCCGCGGCGGTGGTCAAGACCGCCGTCAAGGCCGCCAACCTGATCGGCGACGGCCTCTACGGCGTGGATCTCAAGCAGACCCCGCGCGGCGTGATGGTGATCGAGGTGAACGACAACCCCAACCTCGACGCCGGCATCGAGGACAAGGTCCTCGGCGAGACGCTCTACACCGCCCTGATGCAGGACTTCGTCCGCCGTCTCGACGCCGCTCGCCGCCACCGCGCCGCGCCCTGAACTGATCCAAAGAAGCCGTGATCGGTAACGAGAGTCCGCCAATCGCCGCGTCGTAGGATGTGACGAGCGAAGCGAATCGCATCGGGGTTCGGACCGTGCAGGGAGTGGTGCGTTTCGCTGCGCTCAACGGCACCCTACGGGTACAGGACAGGTACAGGATGTTGTCGCGCCGGGCCGTGCCCGGAGGCGGTCAGGCGACCGCTTCGGGTGATTCCTGCTGCGGGTCGTGGAGTTCCAGGTCGACCATCAGCTCGTTGGCCAGGGCCTCCAGGTCATCCTGCAGGGTATCCAGGTCCACGCCCTCGGAGACGCCCAGACGGGCCTTCGCGCGGAACATCGGCTCACCGGTCATCGAGCCCGGCTCGCAGGCGGTCTCCAGCGTCTCGACACTGACGCCGTGGCGCGAGAGCACAGCGGTGATGTCCTGCACAATCCCCGGCCGGTCGTGACCGATCAGGTCGAGCTCCACGGCGTGCCGAGCAGCCGCCGGCAGCTCGCTGCCGCGCTGGATATGCACCTGCAGCCCGTCGCCCTCCAGATCGCGCAGTGCGGCCTCCAGCCCGTCCGTCGCCTCGGCTTCCACCTCCAGCAGCACCACCCCGGCAAACTGCCCGGCTAGCTGCGCCATCCGGCTCTCCAGCCAGTTGCCGCCCGCGGCCCGCGCCTTGGCCGCCACCGCGCTCACCAGCCCCGGCCGGTCCGGCCCGATCACCGTCAGAATCACCGAAGTCTTCATACGCACAGTCCTCGCACCCATCGCAAACAGACTCAATATCCTGCGCGCGCTTGCCGCCCGAGGCAACGCGCCCGCTGGCAGTTTCGTGCCGAACGAATGATCCCCCAACGCTCGAACGGTGGGTTCCCCAAGTTCGGCCAGGAGCGCTCGCGCGCCAGGCCTTCTAAACGCATGATCGATCCATGGTTGTGTCTTCTAGTCTGAGGTTCTTTACTGGAAGGGGAAAGGCAAGGCCTGACCCTCGAAGGCCACTCACGGTTTGAGTGCGAGAGTCGTCCGCGCCGGCACGACCTCGGTCACCGCGCCTTTGCGCGTGAACATCGTGTCACGGTGCCACCATACGATCATCACGGCCACGGCGACCAGGATCCAGGTATCCCAGGGTTGCGCATCCGGCCAGAACGGGTTGATGAGCTGCCAGTGGAACAGCATCGGCCAGAGCAGGCTGCCGCGCGTCTGGTTGAAGATCGGCGTGACCAGCACCGCCAGGGCCACGTTGCCGACGAAGAACGGCAGAAAATTCCAGTCGGCGAATGCGGTGCTGGCCAGGAAGAACGCTGGCAGGTGCCACAGTCCCCAGGTCGCGCCGATCAACAGGCCGGCCCAGATCGGCGCCATGTGCCGCTGAAGCAAGGGTTGCGCCACGCCGCGCCAACCGAACTCCTCGATCGGGCCGAGCAAGAGCATCATGAACAGAAGGGCCAGGACGGGGCCGGCGCCCTCTGGCGGCAGCGGCGTCAGTATCGGGCCACCCATTAGCCGCGATCCCGCGACAAAGACGAGCGGCAGGCCGATCAGGATGAACGCAAGCCACCCCGCCGGGCATTGCCAGAGGAAAAGCCGGGACAGGAAGGCCCGGATGCCGGAGGTACCGCAGTAGAGGAACACGATCACGAAGGCGGCAATCGCGGGGGACCAGGTTGCGAGGAAGAAGAACGGATGCGATCCGCTGATCTCGCCAAACCTGGCTGCAGCCGCCTCCGGAAACAGGATGTAGACCCCGATCAACCCCCAGGTGATCAGGAAGGTGATCGCGACGAAGGCGACCAGACCCGATGACGGGATCCGGGCCGGGCCAGTGGAACGCGACTCGGTTGGCATCGGGGGTCTCCCAAGAATGCGCACGGTGGAAGCGTGCATAGTCCTTCTTCCCGCGCGAAGCATCGCTGATGTGGATCAAGACGAATTTCTAACATTCCGGGAGGCGCGTTTTCCCGGCAGGCACTGCTGTGTCAGTACTCCACCCGGGTGAGGCGTGCGCGAAAGAACGGGGCGTACGCGGGGGTGCCGTAGAGGTTACCGATCTCCATCGCGGTCGGGATGGTGAAGCCCTGATGGGTGGCATGGTCCAGCGTCCGCCCACCAAAGGGTTGCAGACGATGGATCCGGTTCGGGTTCGCGTCCGACCAGCGCTGCGTGGTCATCTCGAGGACCCGGCCGGCGGGGTCGAGGATCAGGTGGATCGGCTCGACGCCGTGCACCTCCGGGAACCGGACCTCCGCGTGATCCGCACCCGTCTGCGTCCACACCGCCCCGGACTGCGGCAACAGCGCGGCCGGCGTCCACACGGTTTCCATCACCATCCGTGCCGCAGCGGCACGGGCATGATCCTCGGTGTCCGCGATCCGGGCGACCGGCAGCACACCCCACAGCCAGAAGCGGGTCCAGCTCGTCTGGCCGTGCCAATAGCCATCCGAGCCGGAGAAGTGGATCAACCCGGAGCCGGCATGCGCGCGCCAGACGAACCCATGCCCTGGTGCGAGGATCTGGTCGGCCTGCATCGGCAGCTCGCGGCCGTTCAGGATCAGCGAGCCTTCCATCTCCAGTCGAACCGCCCTGTGCAACGGCGTTCCCGGCGCGATGGCGCTCGCGAAATAGCGCTGCGCGATCTCGGGGAGGTCGGCCACCATGTCCGGATCATAGGACGCAGGTCTGGGCTCCCGCTGATCCAGTAACGCGTCCCAGACCACCTGCGTGTTCCGGGCATCGCGCGCGCTCGTCCACAGCCCCATCGCGCTCCCCGTCATACCCGCGATCAGGACGACCCACCCAACCGTCTTCAGCAGGGTTGCAAGTGCCATCGAATCCCTCTCCTTTCCATATACTGTAGCGAACGGCGGAGCCAATGGGCGACGCGGTCGTTGCGGAAGGCTTGATCACCCCTACCGGAGGTGCACTATGGAATCGCTTGTCGAGGCACTCATCCCCTACGCCGTTCGCGCGCCCTCCGGACACAACACCCAGCCGTGGCAGTTCACGGTGGAACAGGACACGATACGGATCTATCCCGACCCTTCGCGGCGCCTGCCCGTCGTCGACCCGGACGATCACGCGCTGTTCATCAGCCTGGGCTGCGCACTCGAGAATCTCGTCGTCGCCGCCGCACAGCAGGGCCTTGCGGCCCGCATCGACTACTTCCCCTCGGGTGAACCGGAAGAGTGTCTGCGGGTTCGATTCTCCGAGGGCGCCGACGAAGACACCAACGCCTTGTTCCAAGCGATTCCCCAACGGCAGTCGAATCGCGGAACCTACGATGGAAAAGCGATCAATGACTCCGATCTTGCCCGGATGCTGGAGGCGAACCCCTGCGATTCCGTGGCCGTACGTGCGTTTCGCGTCGGCGATCCAAAGATCGAGCCGATCATCGGCTTCGTCCGGGAGGGCAACATCGCCCAGTTCAACGATCCGGCTTTCGTGGCGGAGCTCGTGTCGTGGATCCGCTTTTCCCGGCGTGAGGTCTCCACCCGCCAGGACGGCCTCGCGGCCGCGGCATTGGGCTTTCCCTCAGTGCCCCGCTGGCTCGGCAACTGGATCATGACGACGCTGGTCAAGCCCGACGGCGAGGCAGCCCGGCAGGACAAGGCCATCCGTAGTTCCTCTCTGCTCTTGATCTTTATCGCCAGGGTGAATGACAAGCGACATTGGGTCGACGTCGGTCGCAGCTTTGAGCGCGTCGTGCTGACGGCGGCTTCCTTGGATATCGCGCACGCTCACGTCAACATGCCTTGCGAAGTCGAGCCGATTCGCAGGCGGCTTGCCACTCACCTGGGTCTGGAGCCTGGAGAACAACCGCTGTTGCTGATACGTCTGGGCTATGCGAGGAAGCGAATGCCACCCTCCCCGAGACGGCCCATCGATCAGGTCATCCGGGAACGAGGCGCTGCCATGACGGGGTCGGACCTCGAGGAGTTCCGATGTGCCTGACGTGGCCTGGCACGAAGTAGCGGTTGGCGCGCCGCATGGGGCCCTTGCCTGGAACAAGCCATTTGGCGGTCGAAATGGGCAGTTCAAGCGCCCAGAAACGGGCTTTGAAAGCGGTAGGTTCTTGACTCCGGGGGAGATCGAGAGGTCCGACCCCGGGTCTGGGTAAGGGGGGCCTGAAGTAGGCGCAGCGGGCGCCGATGGTACAACCGTTGAATCAGGAGTGAGTGGGTATGTCGTTACCGGTGCGACTGAAGGACGTGGTGGATGAGCTTGATGCGCCGCTGCGCGGCTGGCAGGCCTTTGTGCATCGGACGGCAGGCGAGGTCGTGGGCTTCAGCGAAGAGGACGAAAGCGTGGCCGAGTGGGATGCCGCGGACGTGCCGGAGTGGCAGGTGGAAGTGCTGGAAATGATTCGCGCGGTCCACGCGTCGGACGATTATGTCCGACTTCCGGACCGGGAGGAGTTCGATGAGTACGGGGTCATGAAGGCGTTCTGTTACCAGCAGGAGGACCCGGGCGTTCAGGCCGAACTGCTGGATGCGATTCGCGGGTGCGGGGCGTTTAGCCGCTTCAAGGATCTGATCCGCGTTCGGGGCCTTGATCAGGACTGGTATGCGCACCGGGACGAGGCGCTGCGGAAGTTGGTGGCAGAATTCCTCGAGGAGGAAGGGATCCCGTTTGTGGATGAATGATTGCCCGAATCGACCCAGTCAGAACGCAGGTAGGGGCATGGGTATGGACCATGCCTTTTGCCCCCAGGGAAACACATGATCCATGTACACGCTCGCGCTCGAATCGCTTTTGTGTGCGAACAAGGCGCGGTGACTGCCGTGCAGTCAGTCGGTGTAGATCATGCGGCGGGTCATGCCGCCGTCGGCGGTCCAGATCTGGCCGGTGATGAAGCCGGCGTCGGGGCCGAGCAGGAAGGCGGTCAGGGCGGCGATGTCGGCGGGCTGGCCGACGCGACCGGTCGGGTGCTGAGCGTGGTCCTGCGCGGATAGCGGCTCGGCCTGCTGCTGGTCGGGGCTGCGGGTGTCGATCCAGCCGGGGCGGATGGCGTTGACGCGGACCTCCGGGCCGGCACTGATGGCCAGGGCATGGGTGAAGGCGTCCAGCCCGCCCTTGCTGGCGGCGTAGGCCTCGGTGTCCGGCTCCGACTGCAGGGCGCGGGTTGAGCTGATGCTCACGATGGCGCCCCGGCGGCGGCGCAGCAGGGGCAGGGCGTGCTTGGCGAGCAGGAAGGCGCCGGTGAGGTTGGTATCCAGCCAGAGCTGCCAGTCGGCCAGCTCCAGTTCTTCCAGTGGTCCGGAGTGCGGGTCGCTGATGCCGGCGTTGTTCACCAGGGCATCGAGGCCGCCGTGCCATTCCTCCGCATGCCGAATGGCCTCGCAGACCTGTTCCTCGTCACGGACATCCAGCGCGATAGCCCGAGCGGCGGGGCCCAGACGCGCGGCGGCCCGTTCGCACTCGGGGCCGTCGATATCGGCCATTACCACCTGCCAGTCATCCCGCACCAGACGCTCGGCAATGCCGAGGCCGATCCCGCGCGCCGCGCCGGTGACCAGCGCGACCCGAGAGTGGTTTTGATGGGGAGTGTGCTCAGACATGGAAGGTCACGGGTGAGTCTTGCTGCCCACGGTTGGCGCGGTGGGCGTAGCGGGTGACGATGTCGACCAGCCCACGACCGGCTTCGACGCCCAGTTCCGGGCTGCGGGCGGTACGGCGCACCAGCTCCAGTGCGGCTTCCAGCTCCCGGGCGTTGGTCTCGAAGCGCTGGCGGTTGAGGGTCCAGCCCCGGGTCAGGTGTTCGCGCAGCACGCGGGTGGCCCATTGGCGGAAGTGCACAGCACGGCGGGAGTTGACCCGGTAGCCAACCGAGATGATGGCGTCGAGGTTGTAGTGCTTGATGCGTCGTGAGACCTGGCGAGCGCCTTCCTGTCGAAGTACCGAGGAATCCTCGGTAGTTGACGGTTCATCGAGTTCGTCGTCTTTGTAGATGTTCTTGAGATGCAGACCGACGTTGTCGGTTGAGGTGTCAAAGAGCTCGGCCATCTGCCGCTGCGTCAACCAAACGGTATCGCGTCCGGTGTCCAGTCGGACTTCCACGATGTGGTCGGCATCATCTTCGTAAATGACGATCGGTGTTTCGTCTTCCCGGGTCATGTCGGATCCTCTTCCTTGAGGGGTTGCTGTTTTATAGCTTGTTCCTGGCTGTGTTTCCTGTCACCAGCTGGCCGGGTGGATGCTCTCACCGTATTACTCGCGTGATGCCGGCGGAAGGTTGTAGAAGGCTCGGGCGGTCGCGGTGGTGTGGGCGGCGAGTTCTTCGGTGGTTTCGTCGCGCAGCTTGGCCACGTATTCGCCGATGTGGGGGAGGAAGGCGGGCTCATTGCGCCGGCCGTTGCCGATCTTCTTGCCGGTGCTCTTGGGCAGGCTGCGCGGCAGGAGGTAGGGCGCATCCGTTTCGATCATCAGGCGGCCGCGCGGGATGCGCGGGACCAGCGGGTGCAGGTGGTGGCCGCGGCGTTCGTCGCAGACCCAGCCGGTGATGCCGATGTGGCAGTCGAGGTCGAGGTATTCGGCCAGGGCGTCGGCCTCGCCGGTGAAGCAGTGCACCACGGCCGCCGGCACCTTGTCGCGCCAGCGGCGCAGGATCTGGGCGAAGTCGTGGTGGGCGTCGCGTTCGTGCAGGAATACCGGCAGGCCGAGGTCGGCGGCCAGCTCTAGCTGGGCCTCGAAGGCGCTGCGCTGCTGCGGGCGCGGCGAGTGGTCCCGGTTGTAGTCCAGACCCATCTCGCCCATGGCGACCACGTTGGCGTCCGCGCGGGCGAGGTCACTGAACCGGGCGGCGATCGCGTCGGTCCACTGTTTGGCGAGATGTGGATGCACGCCCAGGGTGGCGCGGCAGCAGTCCGGGTAGCGGTCGGCGATCTCCAGGCATTTTTCGCTCTGGTGGGCGTCGGCGCCGGTGATCAGCATCCAGGAGACACCGGCCTCGCGGGCGCGTTCGAGGATCTCGTCGCGTTCCTTGTTGAAGGATTCGTGGGTGAGGTTAAAGCAGATATCGATCCATTCCATGCGCGGTATGCTAACGGATTGGACGCGTGGTGCCAGTTCCCGGGGCTGTCATTGCGAGATGCCGTCGGTGCCGTGGCACAAAAGCGCGAAGCGCGTTGCACGGCCGCAGGCCGGCCCGAAGGGCGGGCCGATCGCTCTGCCAGTTTTGGGAGATTGCCGCGGCGCCTTCGGCGCCTCGCAATGACGGGGGAACAAGCAGCGTCATCGCGAGGAGCGTAGCGACGTGGCGATCTGTGGGGGTGGCCCGGGCCGGGGCGGAGAAGCGTGGGGGGTTGCGGATGAAGGTTGCCGCGGCGTCTTCGGCGCCTCGCAATGACGGGGTCCTTGTCCGGGTTTGGGGTATGGAACGCGTGGGCGTGATACGTGTTGAACGGTTATTGATGATTTGGAGTTTGGAATGCGTGATGCGAGCCCCCTGGCGGTTTATCTGAACGACTATCAGCAACCGGCGTTTGTGGTGGAGAGCCTGGAGCTGGACTTTGATCTGGCGGCGGCAGCCACCGAGGTGACGACGCGCATGGCGGTGCGGCGCAACCCGGAGGCGGTGGAGCCGGATGCGCCGCTGCGCCTGTATGGCGATGGCGTGGAGCTGGTCTCGTTCACGGTGGACGGCGCCAAGCCGGCCGAGGGTTTGCTGGAACAGGACGCCGAGGGGCTGCTGCTCCACGGCCTGCCGGAGGCCGCGCGGCTGGAGATCGTCAGCCGCTGCCACCCGGATCAGAACACCGCGCTGGAGGGGTTGTACGCCTCCAGCGGCAACCTCTGCACCCAGTGCGAGCCGGAGGGATTTCGCCGCATCACGTTCTTCCCCGATCGTCCGGATGTGCTGACGACCTATCGCGTGCGCCTGGAGGCGGACCGGGCGCAGTATCCGGTGCTGCTGGCGAACGGTAACCGGGTGGAGGCCGGCGAGCTGGACGGTGGCCGGCATTACGCCGTGTGGGAGGACCCGTTCCTCAAGCCGTCGTACCTGTTCGCGCTGGTCGCGGGGGATCTGGCCTGCCAGCGCGACACCTTCACCACGATGTCCGGGCGCGAGGTTCAGCTCGAGCTGTACGTGGAGGCACACAACGCCGATCGCTGCGATCACGCGCTGGCCTCGCTGAAGCGCGCCATGCGCTTTGATGAGGAGGCCTTCGGCCGCGAATACGATCTGGATGTGTACATGATCGTCGCGGTGGACGACTTCAACATGGGGGCGATGGAGAACAAGGGGTTGAACCTGTTCAACGCCAAGTACGTGCTGGCCAGCCCCGACACCGCCACCGACGACGACTTCGTCGCCATCGAGTCGGTGATCGCCCACGAGTACTTCCACAACTGGTCGGGCAACCGCGTGACCTGCCGCGACTGGTTCCAGCTGTCGCTGAAGGAGGGGCTCACGGTCTTCCGTGACCAGGAGTTCACCACCGACTGCACCCTGTTCGGCGTCAAGCGCATCGACGACGTGGCCATGCTGCGCGCCTTCCAGTTCCCGGAGGATGCCGGCCCGCTGGCGCACCCGGTGCGCCCGGATCACTACGCCGAGATCAACAACTTCTACACCCTGACGGTGTACGAAAAGGGCGCGGAGCTGATCCGCATGCTGCGCACCCTGATCGGGCGCGAGACCTTCCGCCGTGGGCTGGATGTCTACTTCGAGCGCTTCGACGGTCAGGCGGTCACCACCGACGACTTCGTGGCGGTGATGGCCGAGGTCAGTGGCCGCAACCTGACGCCATTCAAGCGCTGGTACACCCAGGCCGGCACCCCGCGGGTGACGGCCGCGACGTCGTTTGACGGCCCCGGCGGTCAGGCGCGCATCACGCTCACGCAGGAGACGCCGCCAACTCCGGGGCAGGAGCACAAGGAGCCGGTGGTGATCCCGATGCGCGTGGCTTTTCTGGATGCGAAAGGACAGCGCATCACGGCCCACCAGAAGGGCGGCGAGGTGCAGGGCGAGTGGGTGCTGGAGCTCAGCGAGGGCGAGCAGACCTTCCGTTTCGAAGAGCTGTCCGACTCGCCAACCGCGATCTCGTGGCTGCGCGGCTTCTCCGCCCCGGTGATCCTGAACGCCAACCAGGGCGTGGACGAGCTGGCCCATCTGCTGGCCTATGACGACGACGCCTTCGCCCGCTGGGAGGCGGCGCAGACGCTGTTCCGCCGCGCGATCCGGTCACGCATCGAGCACGATGCGGCCGACACCGCGCTGGAGGCGGCGATCGAGCATGCCCTGGCGGCGCTGTTGCGCGACGAGGCGATCGAGCCGGTGCTGCTGGCGACTATCCTGCAGCTGCCGCCGACCCGCGAGCTGGCCGAGCTGTTCGAGCGCGTGGACCCGGTGCGTCTGCGCAACGAGCGCGACGACCTGGAGAAGCGCCTGTACATGCCGCTGACCGAGGCGATGCAGCAGATTCAGCCGAAGCTGGATGACGTCGACAACGGTGCGTTCACCGCCGAGGCCATGGGCCGGCGCCAGCTGCGCAATCGGCTGCTGGCGCTGCGCGTCGCCGCGCGCGACCAGGCCGCGGTGCCCGAGGCCCTGGCGCAGTACCAGAAGGCGCGCAGCCAGACCATGCGCATGGGCGCACTGAATGCGGTCAACGAGCTGGACCACGAGGCGCGCCAGGTGCTGCTGGCGGACTTCGAAAAGCGCTACCGCGACGACCCGCTGGTGCTGGACAAGTACTTCGGGCTGCAGGCGGGCAGCCAGGTCGCCGGCGGTTTCGAGCGCCTGGACGCGCTGCTTGAGCACCCCGGCTTTCGCTGGACCAACCCGAACCGCGTGCGCGCGGTGCTGGGGCCGTTCATGGCGCGCAACGAACGCCACTTCCACCAGGACGACGGCGAGGGCTACCGCCGTATGGGCGGCTTCGTCGAGAAGCTGGATGCGATGAACCCGCAGACCGCCGCACGCCTGGCCCAGCCGCTGACGCGCTGGCGCAAGGTCGACACCGCCCGTGGCGAGCAGATGCGCGCGGAACTCGAGCGCCTCGCCGCGCTCGAAGTCTCACGCGACCTGCGCGACGTAATCGAACGCGCGCTGGCGGAGTAACTGGCGAACGCTTTCACTCATCGCGCGTCGGCGTTTCGTTTGGATGTTGCCACGTCCCCTGTGGCACCTCGCGATGACGAGGCTATAGGCACCCGTCATCGCGCGTCGCGAAGCGACGTGGCGATCTCCGTGGGCGGTCCCGGTGCGGGTCCGTTCGAACGTCGGGGTTGCGTCCGCAGGTGGCTGTGGGTTGTGGTAGGTTGATGTCAGGTTATAGGGGGCGCGACGCCCCTCGAGACGAGGTTCGGACCGACGTGAAGCGAGTCTTCTACCGACTGCTGTGCTGGATGCTGGTGCTGGCGATTGCCGGCCTGCCGGCGCTGGCCGCGGCCGTGGGTATGGAAGACGGTCACGCCGGGCACGCGATGCATAGTGCCCAGTCCAAGGGCGACGCCGAGCACGGGGCCCACGATCACGGGCACGACGCTGCCCATGTTCACCATGCGCATGGCGACCGGGCGGGCCATGCTGCGTCGCCGCATCATGGTTCGGACCATGCGTCTTCGTCGGGACATTCCCAGGCCAGCGAGCTGCTTGCACATGCCGATTGCGTGGATGCGGCTTGTCTGGCTGCCTGCGCCGCCTGTAGCCACTGTCAGGGCATGCCGTCCATCACCGGCATGAGTGTCGTGGCGACCGACGCGCCGGGCGCAAACCTGCATTCCTTCCATAGCGGTCCTTCCACGGCCGCGTTGCACCGCCCTCCAATCCTCTCCTGATCCCGTAATGCCGGCCGTTTGGCCGGTTCCTGCCCGAGTGCTGCCTGGGTGCCCCCCGGCAGCGGGTAGAAAGGCCGTGTCGTGCGCTTGCGCGCGGTTCGGAATCGAGTACGGAATCAAGGAGATTTTCACGATGCGAGCAACCCGATTGCTGCTCCCCGTGGTGTCGGTACTGTTTCTCGCCGGTTGTGCGGTTACCGCGCCCGAGCTGGACCGGTCCGATCTGATGGAGGACCTCTCGGTGCAGGGGATCGACCTGCCCGAGTCGGAGATGCCCCGACCCTCCGGCGAGCTGACGCTCGACGAGGCCATTCACCAGGCCATCTGGCGCAACCCGCGCATGCAGCAGGCTTATGCCAAGCTGGATCTGACTGCGGCCGAAGTGGTCGAGGCCTCCCAGTTTTCCAATCCATCGCTGTCGCTGTCGGTCATGCGCCCCGAGGGTGGCGGTGGCAACGAGTACGGCGTTGGCCTGGCCTGGGGGATCTCCGGGCTGCTGATGCGCGGCTCGCGCCAGGAGATGGCGCAGTCCCACTGGGAATCCACCCGTCTGCAACTGGCCGAGGGGATGGTCGCGTTGGCCAGTGACACCGAACGCGCCTGGTATGACGCGGTGGCCGCGCGCCAGCGTGCCGAGGTGCAACGCCTGGAGAGCCGGGCCGCGGATCTGGGCGCACGTTTGGGCGAGCGCTTCTATGACGCCGGCAATATCTCGGACCTGCAGCGCGCCCACCTGCGCATCCGGGCGGCCGAGTCACGGCTTAAGCTCGAGGATGCCCGCCAGCGCGAGCGCGAGGCGCGGCTGCGTCTGGCGCATTTGATGGGGCTGCCTGGCGAGGTCGATGACTGGGAGCTTCCGAAAGAGCTGCCGCTGCCGCTGGCAGAGGTCGAGGAGCGTCAGGCCCTGGTGGACCAGGCGCTGGAACAGCGCCTGGATCTGCGCGCCCTGGATCATGCCCTGGATGGGCTGACCGAGGGCGTGGCCCTAGTGCGGCGTTACCGCTGGATGGGGGATATCGAACCGGGACTGGAGTTCGAGCGTGAGGGTGACGGGACCCGCCTGTGGGGTGGGGGCATCTCGTTCACGCTGCCCATCTTCAACCAGAACCAGGCCGGTATTGGCCGCGCCGAGGCACGGCTGGCGGACGGCGAGGCGCGGCGCGAGTCGCTCGTGCAGGCGGTCACCAATGATGTGCACCAGCACTTCGAGCGCCTGGCCCACCACCGCAACCGTTTCGGCGTGCTGCAGGACGACCTGCTGCCGGCTCGCGAGTTGGCGACCGAGCGGCTCCAGGAACGCGTGAACTTCATGTTCGACGACGTGTTCGACCTGCTCGCGATCAAGCAGGAAGAGCTGGCCGCCTGGCAGAAGACCGTCGCGGCCCTGGGTGACTACTGGCAGGCCCGCGCCGCGCTGGCGCATGCCGTGGCCGGCGAGTTGCCGGGCGGCGAGCCGGGTAGCGCCGGAACCTTCGCGACCGCCCAGCTGGAGCACGAGCCGACGGCCATGGACCACGGGTCCATGGGGCATGGCGATCACGGTGCCATGGATCACGGAGGCCATGGAGGCATGGATCATGGCGACGGCGATGAAGGGCATTCCGGTATGGACCACGGGGATCACGGGGCCCATGACGATATGGATCATGGCCAAGGCCACGAAGGCCATGAAGGCCATGAAGGTCATGAAGGTCATGAAGGTCATGAAGGTCATGAAGGTCACGAGGGCCATTCCGGCATGGATCACGATGACCACGGTCAGCAGGACCAGGACCACCGCGATCATTCCAACCACGGGCATGGAGGGCATCACTGATGAAGCGCCGTAACTTTCTGATTGCCGCCAGCGCCCTGCTGCCGGCGACCACCCTGACACGGGTGATGGCCGAAACCGGCCACGAGCACCACAACCAGGGCGATCACACGCCGGGCGACCGCACCGAGCAGGGCTACATGCCGGTGCACACGCCCAATGGCTGGACCCTGCCCTACACGATGAACGACGGGGTGAAGGAGTTTCACCTGGTGGCCGAGGAGATCGAGCACGAGTTCGCGCCGGGTTCGGTGGCCAAGTGCTGGGGCTACAACGGCACCACGCCCGGGCCGACGATCGAGGCGGTGGAGGGCGATCGTGTCCGCATCTACGTGACCAACCGGCTGCCCGAATACACCTCGGTGCACTGGCACGGCATCCACCTGCCCTCGGGCATGGACGGGGTGAAGGGCGTGACCCAGCCGCCGATCCACCCGGGCGAGACCTTCGTCTACGAGTTCGAGCTGAACCAGCACGGCACGCACATGTACCACCCGCACGCCGACGAGATGGTGCAGATGGCGATGGGGATGATGGGCATGTTCATCATCCACCCGAAGGATGGCGAGATCGAGCCGGTGGACCGCGACTACGCGATCCTGTTGCACAACTGGAGTCTGCATCCGGGCACCCGCACACCGGACCCGTCGGTGATGGTGGATTTCGACCTGTGGTCGATGAACTCCAAGGTGTTCCCGGCCATCGACTCGCTGGTGGCGAAGACCGGCGAGCGGGTGCGTATCCGCATGGGCAATCTGTCGATGTGGAACCACCCGATGCATGTGCACGGGGTGTCGTTCGAGGTGACCGGCTCCGATGGCGGGCGCTGGCCACGCAGCCAGTGGCGCAAGGAGACCACCGAGATCGTGGCGGTCGGCCAGACCCGCGATATCGAGTTCGTCGCGCCGCCGGGTGACTGGGCGTTCCACTGCCACATGTCGCATCACACCATGAACCCGATGGGCCACGGCATTGCCAACCCGCTAGGCGTGGATCAGTCCGGTATCGAGGAGGAGATCCGCTCGATCCTCCCCGGTTACATGGCGATGGGCGAGCACGGCATGGCCGATCACCAGGAGCATACCGACAGCGGTCACATGACCGGCCCGGAGAACACCCTGGCGATGGCCATGGGGCAGGGGCCCTTCGGCAGCATCGGCATGGGCGGGATGTTCACCCTGATCAAGGTCCGTGACGACCTGGAGCCGGGCGACTTCCGTGACCCGGGCTGGTACTGGCATCCGGAGGGCGAGGTCGCCTGGATGGTCAGCGATGACCCGGACTTCGGCAATCCGGTCCGCCGCGGCAAGCTTGCCGGCGAGGGCTCGGATGCGCTGCCGACCCCCAGCCGCGACGCGAACGGCCATGGCGGTCACGGGGGGCATGGAGGTCACGACCACTAGTCTCCGGTATGGAACCGGCCGGAGGGTCCATTCGGACCCTCCGTGTTACCCACACCTGTTTCCACGCAACGTTTGCCACACAGCAAAACGACAAAACGACAAGAGGACACGACATGCAGACCAAGAACACGATCCACAACACCACCCGAGCCGCCCTGGCGGCCCTGCTGCTGGCCCTGGCCATGCCGCTGCTGGCCCATGAGGGCGATTTGGGCAGCACGCCGGAGGACGGCGCCACCGTGCAGGGCTCGCCGGAGGAGATCGGCATCGAGTTCGATGGCGCGATGCGCATTACCCAGTTCGACGTGACCGGCCCCAACGGCCGTGTGAGGATGGCGAATCGGCCGGGCAACGAGCCGACCGAGCGCTACTTCGTGGAGCCTGCGGAGCCGCTTCCGGCCGGTAGCTATCAGGTGCGCTGGCGCGGTCTGGCGCGCGACGGGCACATGATGTCCGATGGCTTCCGCTTCACGGTGGAGGACTGATCCATGGCCTGGATGTCGGCACTCGCCGGGGTGGAGGCCTGGACCGTTGCGATGATTCTCGTGATGGCCGGGTTCTACCTCGGGGCCCTGCTGGCGACCGGGGCAGTGCTGTTCCGCCTGGCGTTTCCGGGGCTCCCCGATCCGGATCGCCGGGTGCTCGCCCGGACGGGGGCGGTCGCGGCCTGGGTGGCAATCGCCCTGGCCATGCTGCAGTGGCTGTTGCAGGCCGGGTATCTCGGGGGCGGCACTATCGCCTCCGCGATGGACCCCATGCTGCTGGGGATCGTGTTCGAGGGCGCGCAGGGCACCCGCTTGATCCTCGCGGTGACGGGCCTGCTACTGGTCCAGGCGATCCTGCTGGATGCCCGGCGTCTGCCGGGGGTGGGCTATGGCCTGAGCCTGGCCGGGGTACTGCTGGTGATGTTCGCCTTTGTGCAGGTGGGGCATACCGTGGGCGAGCCTCGTCTTCTGTTGGCCGGCTTGCTGATCGTGCATCTGCTGGCTGCCGCCTTCTGGGTCGCGTCGCTGGCGCCGCTGTACCGGCTGGCCGGGCACCCACCCGAGGCTGCCGATGCCGCGCGCATCCTCGCTCGTTTCGGGCAGGTCGCGATGATCGGGGTCGGGCTGCTGGTGCTGGCGGGGCTGGTTCTCGCCTGGTGGTTGCTGGGTGGCATCACGCCGTTGCTGACCACCGGCTATGGCCAGTTCCTGATCGGCAAGGTGCTGATCGTCGCACTGCTCCTGCTGCTGGCGGCCGCGAACAAGTGGCGGCTGGTACCGGCCTTCGAGCGCGGCGAAGCGGGGGCACCGCGGCGTCTGCGGCGCAGCATTGCGCTGGAGGGTGCCCTGGTGGCGTTGATCCTGCTGCTGACCGCGGTGCTGACCACGGTCAGCTCGCCGGCCAACGGCTGAGAAAGACCCCGGGTGGGTGTTGCCTAGATCGGGCGCTGGACGACAGTCGCCGAGAGTTCGATGTCCTCGCCCTCACGCTGGATGCGAATGTCCAGGGTTGCGCCCGGTGCGGTGCGGGCGATCGCGTTGAGGGCCTCGCGCGGGGTGTTCACGCTGCTGTCGTCGAGGTGGGTGATGACGTCCCCAGGGCGGATGCCGGCGTCTTCGGCAGGGCCTTCGCGCAGGATGCCCGCCACCAGTACGCCGCGCGGGGCATCCAGGCCGAAGGATTCGGCCAGTTCGCGGTTCATCGCCTGGACCTCGATCCCCAGCCAGCCGCGGGCGACAAAGCCCTGTTCGATGATGTCGGTCATCACGCTGCGCGCCAGATCCACCGGGATCGCGAAGCCGATGCCGTGGGAGCCGCCGGAGCGCGAGAAGATCGCCGTGTTGATGCCGATGACCTCGCCGCGGGCATTGATCAGCGCGCCGCCGGAGTTGCCCGGGTTGATGGCCGCGTCGGTCTGAATGAAGTCCTCGAAGGTGTTGATGCCGAGCTGGTTGCGTCCGGTGGCGGAGACAATGCCCTGGGTCACGGTCTGGCCGACCCCGAACGGATTGCCAATGGCCAGGACCACGTCACCCACCTGCAGGTCGCTGGAGTGACCCACCGTGGCCACGGCCAGATCCGGCACCCGCACGCGCAGCACGGCCAGGTCGGTGTCCGCGTCGATGCCGATGATCTCGGCGGGATGGGCCTCGCCGCCGGGCAGCACGATGGCGATGGCATCGGCCTCCTCGATCACGTGGTGATTGGTGAGCACGTGCCCCTGATCGGTCATGATGACCCCGGAGCCGAGGCTGGACTGTTCCTGTTCGCCCGGTGGCAGTTGCTGGCCAAAGAACTCGTGCAGGCCGAAGCCGGATGGGCGGTCGATGGTACGCGAGGTCATGATGTTGACCACCGCGGGTGCGGCGCGGCGTACGCCGTCGGCATAGCTGGCCGGCGCGCCGGTTGCGGCAGGCGCAGCCACCGGCTCGGCGACCCGCAGCTCGGCACCCGGGTCGCCGCGGCCGAGGATCTCGGGGAAGAACACCGCGATCACCACCGCCAGGGCGATGCCGGTCAGCGCAGCTTGCAGCAGGAAGCGGGAGAAATTCACCATATGCCGAATATACCGAATCATCGCTCAACAGGGGATCCCGCCGTGGTCGATCGCGACGAACTGATGCAGGCACTCAATGCGGAACTCGAACCGGAGCGCTTCCGCGACTACTGTCCAAACGGGCTGCAGGTCGAGGGACGGCGCGAGATCCGCCGGATCGTCAGCGGGGTGACCGCCTCGCTGGCGCTGGTGGAGGCGGCCGTTGAGACCGGGGCCGACCTGATCCTGGTACACCATGGTTACTTCTGGAAGGGCGAGCCGCAGGAGGTGACCGGCATGAAGCGGGAGCGCCTGCGGCAGTTGCTCGCGCACGACATCAATCTGGTGGCCTACCATCTGCCGCTGGATGCCCATCCGGCACTCGGCAACAATACCCAGCTGGCGGGACGCCTGGGGTTCGCGATCGACGGCGTACTGCGCGAGGACGGTGTCGGCCAGATCGGAACCCCCGCCCGCCCGTTGTCGGCGCCGGACATGCAGGCGCACATCAGCAACGTGCTGGGACGCGAGGCCCTTTGCGTGGAGGCCGGCGATCACCCGATCCGGCGCATCGCCTGGTGTACCGGCGGGGCGCAGTCGCTACTGACCGAGGCGGCGGCCCTGGGGGTGGATGCCTATGTCAGTGGCGAGATCTCCGAACAGACCACCCACGAGGCGCGCGAGCTTGGGGTGCATTACTTCGCCGCCGGGCACCATGCGACCGAACGTTACGGGGCCCTGGCCCTGGGGCAGTGGTGCGGGGAGCGTTTCGGTCTCGAACACGAGTTCATCGAGATCGACAATCCCGCCTGAGCGATGTCGCCCTCACGGGCCGCGTGCTGCGAGATTGTGGTGCAGAATGTGCGGTTTCGGGGCGTTGGCAGCGCCCGGAACAAGCAAATTTATAATCAACTGCTTATAAGGTTTTCGGGGGCGTGAGACCGAGTGCAATGCTCGGTCTTAAGGCGGCAATCTACTTGACCTTATTAGCGTGTTCGGGAATTCTATCGCATTTTACAGCCCGCCCAGATGGGTATTCGCGCGTGCGGCAAGCCCCTTCGCGTACCAGCCGCGCCTTCCTTTGCGGCCGCGGGAACACGATTTCAACACGTTGTTTGGAGAGACAAACATGGCAAACCAAGGCGTAAACCGAGGCCGTCGCCGGTTCCTCGTCGCCGCGACATCCGTCGTAGGCGGAGCCGGGGTCGCCGCAGTCGCGGCCCCGTTCCTGGCGTCCTTGCAGCCCAGCGCGCGCGCTCAGGCAGCCGGGGCCCCTGTCGAGTTCGACGTGGCCGCTGTCGAGCCGGGTCAGCGTGTCAGCGTCGAGTGGCGTGGCCAGCCGATCTGGGTAGTGCGGCGCACCGACGAGATGGTTGCCGGTTTGGCCGAGGTGGCCGATCGCCTGCGCGATCCCGACTCCGAAGTGGAAAGCCAGCAGCCGGAATATGCGCAGAACGAGTACCGCTCGCGCGACCCCGAGATCCTGGTCGTGATCGGTATCTGCACCCATCTGGGCTGCTCGCCGACCTACCGCCCGGAGATCGGCGATCCCGAGATGGGTTCCGACTGGCAGGGCGGCTGGCTGTGCGGTTGCCACGGTTCGCGCTTCGACCTGGCCGGTCGCGTGTACCGCAACATGCCCGCGGCGACCAATCTGGTGATCCCGCGGCACATGTATCGCAACGATACCTTGCTAGTCATTGGTGAAGATGAAGACGGGGAGGCGATCTGATGGCCAGCAATCCTGATACCAAGATCCAGGGCGGTGTACTGGGCTGGGTGGACGCCCGTTTCCCGCTCTCCCAGATGTGGAACGAGCATCTGGCGCAGTACTACGCACCGAAGAACTTCAACTTCTGGTACTTCTTTGGATCCCTGGCCCTGCTGGTGCTGGTCATCCAGGTGGTCACCGGCATCTTCCTGACCATGTTCTACAAGCCCGACGCCGAACTCGCGTTTGCGTCGGTCGAGTACATCATGCGCGATGTGGAGTGGGGCTGGCTGATCCGCTATATGCACTCCACTGGCGCCTCGATGTTCTTCGTGGTCGTCTATCTGCACATGTTCCGGGCATTGCTCTACGGCTCCTACAAGAAGCCGCGCGAGCTGATCTGGATCTTCGGTGTGCTGATCTACCTGGTACTGATGGCCGAGGCCTTCGCCGGCTACCTGCTGCCGTGGGGTCAGATGTCCTATTGGGGCGCGCAGGTCATCGTGAACCTGTTCCAGACCATCCCGTACATCGGGCCGGACCTGGTGACCTGGATTCGCGGTGACTTCCTGCTGTCCGACGCCACGCTGAACCGCTTTTTCGCACTGCACGTGATTGCCCTGCCGCTGGTGCTGATCATGCTGGTGGCCGCGCACATCATCGCGCTGCACGAAGTGGGTTCCAACAACCCGGACGGCATCAACATCAAGGACCACAAGGACGAGAATGGCATCCCGAAGGATGGCATCCCGTTCCACCCCTACTATTCCGTGAAGGATCTGGTGGGTGTCGGCGTGTTCCTGATGGTCTTCGCCGTGATCATGTTCTTCTTCCCGACCGGTGGCGGCCTGTTCCTGAAGGCCGACAACATGATCCCGGCCGATCCGCTGGTGACCCCGGACCTGATTCCGCCGGTCTGGTACTTCACCTCGATGTACTCGGTCCTGCGTTCGGTGCCGGATCCGTTCCTGGGCGTGATGGCGATGGGCGCCGCAGTGGTGATGCTGTTCTTCATCCCCTGGCTGGATCGCAACCCGGTCCTGTCGATGCGCTATCGCTCGTTCGCGGCCAAGTTCAACCTGGCGGTGTTCGTGGTGGCCTTCGTGATCCTCGGATGGCTGGGCCTGCAGCAGGCCACCAGCGAGGTCAGCGAGATGAGCCTGCGCTTCTCCACGGTCTACTTCGCGTTCTTCTTCGTGCTGTGGTTCCTCAGCAAGGAACGGTCCATGGTCTTTAGCCTGATCGCGTTTGCCGTGGTGGTGGGTATCTACTCCTTCTACGACATCCTGCGCTTCGACCCCGATAGCGCGGGCCTGCTGATGTGGTCCTGGCTGATTCCGACCGTGTATCTGTTCGTGACCATGGTGGTCCCTGCCTTCGCACGTGGCCTGGGCCGTGACCGTGCCGTTCCGGAAAGGGTGACTTCGTAATGAAAACGCTGATTGCAACTACATTCCTGGCCGCTGCGGCTTTGTTCACCGTCCCGGCCGCCTCGGCGGCCGGGTACGACGGTGATCTGGAAAAGGCCAACATCGACGTGACCAACGAGGCCTCGTTGCAGCGCGGTGCCAACCTGTTCATGAACTACTGCATGGCCTGTCACTCGACCGAGTACATGCGCTACAACCGCGTGGGTCGCGATATCGGCCTGACCGAGCAGCAGGTGGAGGAGAACTTCATCTTCATCACCGACGAGGCCGGTGATCCCGTTGGCGTCGGTTCGCTGATGACCAACGCCATGAGCGAAGACTATGGCGAAGAGGCCTTTGGTGTGGTCCCGCCGGACCTGACCATGACCACGCGCATCAATGGCGAGGACTGGGTCTATACCTTCCTGAAGAGCTTCTACATCGACGAGTCGCGCCCGCTGGGCGCGAACAACGAGGTGTTCGACAATGTCGGCATGCCCCACATCCTGTGGGAACTGCAAGGCTGGCAGGAAAAGGTCGTCGACGAGGATGGTAACGAGCGTCTCGAACTGGTGCGCTCCGGCCAGATGACGCCCAGCGAGTACGATCGTGCCGTGCGCGACATCGTGACCTATCTCTCGTACATGGGCGAGCCGATGCAGCTGGACCGTCAGCGAATTGGCCTGTACGTACTGATTTTCCTCGGGATCTTCACGATTCTCGCCTACTTCTTGAAAAAGGAGTACTGGAAAGACGTACACTAGGCGGCATGAACCGTAACCGGCGCGTCGATCAGGGATGATCGCGCGCCGGTGTTATTGACCGTCTGCCCGGCACCGGAAACCGTTCGGCCGGGCCAGGGAAACGCTGATTAATGTACACACTCGCGTTGGCACCCCAGGTTTTCCGAGACAAGGCGCGGTGCGCAGCCGGTAGTGGTTCTACCGGCAAGGGCCGCAACGCAGGATCGGGGAACCTGGGGTACCAACCCCACAAACGATTGAAAGCAGGGGCTCGGCCGCTTTTGCGCGGGAACGGCGTTGCGGCTCCTTTGTGCAGAATGACTGCACGGCTGTCACCGCGCCTTGTTCGCACGCAAAAGCGACTCGAGCGCGAGCGTGTACATCAATCAGTGTTTCCCTAGGGAGAAAGCCATGGCGCTGGTCGCCAACCGTCGTTCCGTTATGACCCTGTTTTCTGCTCACGACTGCGTGCGTTGCCACCGGGTGCGCATCATCCTTGCGGAGAAGGACATCGCCGTGGATGTCGTCAATCTCGGGCCCGATGAACTGCCCGAGGATCTCTCCGACCTGAATCCGTACAACGAGGTCCCGACCCTGGTGGATCGCGACCTGGCCCTGTACGGCACGCACGTCATCACCGAGTACCTGGATGAACGCTTTCCGCATCCGCCGCTGATGCCGGTGGATCCGGTCTCGCGGGCGGCCGCGCGGCTGGCGCTTTATCGCGTGGAGCGTGACTGGTACGAGGGTCTCGATGCCGTCAACCAGGCCTCCGGCTCCGGCTTGACCAAGGCGCGCAAGATCCTGCGCGAAAGCCTGGTCAGCTCGGCCGAGATCTTCGAGCTCAAGCCGTATTTCCTGAGCGACGAGTTCTCGATTGTGGACTGCGCCATCGCCCCGGTGATGTGGCGGCTTCCCGCCGTAGGCATCGATCTGACGGCGTTGCCGCAGGCGATTCAGGAATATGCCGATCGCGTCTGCAAGCGTGAATCGTTCCAGGTGAGTCTGACCGAGGCCGAGCGCGAGCTGCGCCTGTGACTTCGTCGCGCCCCTATCTGCTTCGGGCTCTGTGGGAGTGGGTTACGGATAACGGCTTCACGCCGCATCTCCTGGTCGACGCCACAGTCGAAGGGGTGATCGTTCCGGAGGCGTTCGTCGACCAGGGCAAGATCACGCTCAACGTCGGTCCGACCGCAGTGCAGGCCCTGAACATCGGTGACGAGGCGGTGGCCTTCTCGGCCCGGTTCGCGGGCAGCCCGATGGATGTCTTTGTGCCGATGCAAGCGGTGCTCGCGGTCTACGCGCGCGAGAACGGTCAGGGGATGATGTTCGGCAGCGAGCCGGGGCCTGGCCCCGACGACGACGGTCCGGGCACGCCTCCGGACGGCTCTGGTGATGACGGGGGCGGGGAGGATTCGCCGGCCCCGAAGCGCAAGGGCCCGGCACTGAAGGTCGTGAAGTAGGGCCCCTTCCGGGGCCCTTTTCTTTTCCGGGCCCTGCTGGGGAGGGGATTCCCTTGCCCGGTACCTGCCTAAACGGGTCCGGGCGCCTTGCCCGGGTTCAGGATGTTGTCCGGGTCGAACGTTCGCTTGATGCCGGCCATCAGTCCCAGTGCCACGGGGTCCAGTTCCCGGCTGATATAGGGTCGCTTCACCAGCCCGATGCCGTGTTCGCCCGATAGCGTCCCCCCCAGCGACAACACCAGGGTGAAGACGCCGTCCAGGCAACGCTCGGCCGCCGCCAGTTCCGCCGGGTCATCCGGGTTCACCAGCAGGTTTACATGGATGTTGCCATTGCCGGCATGGCCGAAGTTCACGATCTTGATGGCGTGTTCCGCGGCCAGCTGGTCGAGCCCGGCAATCAGGTCGGGAATGCGCGAGACCGGCACGACCACGTCTTCGTTGATCTTTTTCGGCGCCACCGTGCGTAACGCCGGTGACAGGGCCTTGCGCACGGCCCAGAGCGCCTGGGCCTCCGCCGGGGTGTCGGCGCTGAGGGTCTGCACGCAGCCTTCGCCCTCGGCCGCGCGCCGGATGCCGGCGGTAGTGGCCTCGATGCCGGCCTCGGTGCCATCGGTCTCGATCATCAGGATCGCGCCCGCAGCGGCGGGCAGGGGGCAATCCGGCGCGTAGGCGCGGATCATCGTGATCGCGGAATGGTCCATGAACTCCAGCGCCGACGGGACCTCGGCGCGCGCCATCAGCCGGGATACGGCCCGGGCCGCGGCGCCGACGTCGCGGTAGACCGCCTGGATCAGCCGAGTCGCCTCCGGCTTGGGTGTCAGGCGCAACGTGGCCTCGGTGAGCACGGCCAGGGTCCCTTCGGATCCGATCAGCAGACGAGTGAGGTCGTAGCCCACCACGCCCTTGGTGGTATGGACGCCGGTGCGGAATGCCTCGCCGGTTCCGGCCACGCCGGACAGGCCCAGCGTGTTGTCACGCGGGGTGCCGTACTTGACCGCGTGCGGGCCGGCGGAGTTATAGGCGAGATTCCCACCGAGCGTGCAATAGGCGCTGCTGGTGGGGTCCGGCGGCCAGAAGAAGCCCGTGGCGCCTGCCGCCTGCTGGATCTCGCCGTTGGTGGCACCCGGCTCCGCGATCAGCCAGCGATTGTCCGGATCCACCTCCAGGATGCGGTTCATGTGCTCGAATGACACCACCAGCCCGCCATGGTCCGGGACCGCGGCACCGGTGGTGCCCGTGCCGCGTCCGCGGCTGGTCAGGGCCACGCCGAGGCGCCGGCAAAGGCGCACCAGCTCGCGCACCATATCGGCGTCCCGTGGGAAGGCGACGGCGTCCGGCACCGCATGCAGCTTCGAGTTGTCGGCACCGTAGGTCCAGCAGTCCGCGGGATCGAGCAGACGATCGCCGGGCGCCAGGAGCTGTTCCAGTTCGCGAGCCAGAGGGGTCATCGGTGGGCGCTCACGGGGTGGATGCCTGGATGGCGTCCTGCAGCCACTCGATCCGGTCCTGGCCATCCAGGGTCATCACATCAAAGCGGACCGGGCCGTTCCAGGTGCTTTCCTGCAGGTACGCCTCGGCCACCCGCAACAGGCGTTCACGCTTGCGCCGGTCGATGCTCTCTGCGCCGCCACCAAAGCCCGGGTGGCTGCGCTTGCGTACTTCCACCAGCACCAGGGTATCGTCCTCGAGTGCGACCAGGTCGAGCTCGCCGTAAGGCCGGCGGACGTTACGCGCACGGATCTGCAGCCCGTGTGCCTCCAGGTAGTCCGCGGCTCGCTTCTCGGCGGCCTGCCCCGAGGCACCCGGGCGAAACACTCAGGACCCTCCGGCGTGTACGTCGATGCGTCGGGGCTCGCCGCCCTCGAAGCGCGCCCAGGCCGGTTCTCTCACCCACTCGTGGTTGAAGGGGTTCAGGCTCCAGGTGCCAGCGCCGCCGGTTAGCTGATGATGGGGGGCGTTGCGAATCCCGTCCTGGCGCAGGCTCAGGCGCATCGCGTCCATGCCCAGGGCGACGAACCGGGGGAGTGCCTCGTCGCGCGCTTGTTCGTCGTTCGCCAGCGGGCTCACCCGGTCGAACAGCCGGGGGGTATCGGGGAACACGATCCCGTTGAGATCGGCGTCGCGATCGGCATCCGGGCGTCCGGAATAAACATGGGGCGTGGCCATCATCGGGAGTTGGCTGGCCCGGTGGAAATGGAGATGCGGCACGATGCGCCGAACTTGCGGCGCCGTGCCGGCAATGAAGAGGTGGTCCACATCCGCACGCACCTGAGGGTCGCCTTCCAGTTCCAGCCCGGTCCGGCGTGCCACATCGCGAATGCGCGCCTCGCTCTGCTGGATGCCGAGTGCGTTGCCAATGGTGGCGTTCAGCTCCCCGGCGCTGGGCTGGATGCGAATGACGTCTCGCGGGCGCCGGTCCTCGTCGGCCAATGCCGCCCGGAAGGCACTTGCCACGCGATCGCCGAAGGCCCCTTCCGGCAGGAGCACCAGCGGGTGATGCCAGCCGGCGCGGGCCGCCCGGTCGGCCACCGCGCGGGCATCCTCTTCCGGATTCAAGGCCAGCGTTGTGAGTTCGCTGGGGGTCGAGACTTCCGTGCGGTTCAGCAGGATGGTCGGGAGGGTCTGATCGCTAGCGGCCACCTGGCTTACTGACTCACGCCGCAGCGGACCGATGATGCGCGCGACGCCGGAGTCCACGCCACGCCGGTACAGGGCGGCCGCGCCGTCCGGCTCGCCGCGCGTGTCGCGCACGATCAGCCGGCCGTTGCCGCCACCCTCCGCGTAGTAGGCGCGGGTGATTCCGTCGAGTATGGCGTTGCCCAGTGCGGCCAGGTCGCCCGACAGTGGCAGCAGCACCAGGGTGTCCCCAGGCGCGTCCGCGACCAGCGGGTGGCTGGCGACGAGTTCCGGCAGCAGGCTGTTGGCCGGATGCGCGGGATGGCGCTCGCGCCACAATCCGGCGGCCAGGTGCGCCTGTTCCTCGGTATCGGCGGCGCGCAGCAGTCGGAACAGGCTGACCCAGGCATCCCCATCCGGCGGGTGGTTGCCCACGATCCGGTCGCGCTGGGCCGGGCGCAGGGCTGCGAGCAGCCCCCATATGCGCTGCTGGTTCTCGGCGTGTGTGTCGGGCTCCATGATCAGCAGGCGGTCCAGGCGCAGCCGGGTGTCCAGGGCCTGATACCATTGGCTCTCCTGTTCCAGCATCCGGGCGTGCAGGGCAAGCCCCTGGCGATAGATCTCCGGGGATCGCGTGGGGTCGTCCGGGTCGTCTGCACCCAGTCGTTCGCGGGCGAGCTCCCAATCCCGTTGCGCTGCTGCGAGTCGCGCGCCTAGAAGGCGGGCTTCCTGGGTGTCCCGCTCGGCGTCGGGAAGCTCGGCCCACAGGGCTTCGGCCCGGTCCAGCTGGTCCGGCGTCGCGGGGTCGAGCGCCAGCACGGCCTCGATGGCGCGGCGCACCAGGTCGGGCTCCGGCCGCGAGCGGGCCTCGCTCAGCAGCAGGCTGGCGCGCACCTCGGGAGGCAGTTCGGCCAGGTCCGGCCGGACCTCGGCGTCCGGGGTCGGCTCCGGGTCCGGGCGCGGCGTGGCGCAGCCCACCACGATGGCCGTGGCCAGCAGCAACAGGGCAAGACGGGACAGGGGCCGGGTATGCCCGGCGCGTTCGGGGATTCGGGTCACGATAGCGGTTCGTCAGCGAATGAGGAGTCAGTATTGAAAGCGCATCAGGCCGTGTCAACGAACTGGGGCACGTTGTGGGTGGTGGCTACCCCGATTGGTAATCTTGGAGATATGAGCCCGCGGGCGGGCGAGGTCCTCGGTCGGGTGCAGCGCATTGCGGCGGAGGATACGCGACACAGCGCCGGGCTGCTGGCCCATCTGGGCGTCCACACGCCGCTGGTCAGCCTGCACGAGCATAACGAGGCGGAGCGTATTCCCTCGCTGCTGGAGGCGCTGAAGGCGGGGGAGTCCGTCGCGCTGATTTCCGATGCCGGCACGCCGCTGGTGTCGGACCCGGGTTTTCGGCTAGTGAGGGCGGCGCGCGAGGCCGGGTTGGATGTGCGCGCCGTACCGGGTCCCAGTGCGCCTCTGGCTGCGCTGGCGGTGGCCGGGCTGCCGTCCGACCGCTTCTGCTTCGAGGGCTTCCTGCCGCATGCCGCCGGGGCGCGCCAGCGGCGGCTGGAGGCATTGCTGGTCCAGCCGGTGACCACCATTTTGTTCGAATCGTCGCACCGTGTTCGCGCGGCCGCCGCCAACCTGGCGCAGCTGGCACCGGGGCGAGAGGTCTTCCTGGCGCGGGAGTTGACCAAACAATTCGAGGAGCACTATCGCGGCCCCGCCGGCGAACTGCCGGGCTGGCTGGATGCCGACAGCAACCGCACCCGCGGCGAGTTCGTGCTGATCCTGGGGCCGGCGCCCGCGCCTGACACGGGGGGCGAGGCCGACATTCCCCTGTCCGACGAGCACGAGCGCCTGCTCGCGGCACTGCTGCACGAACTCCCCCTCAAGCGCGCGGCACGCCTGCTCTCCGATGCCACCGACCTGCCGCGTAACCGCGTCTACGCCCGCGCCCTCGCCCTCAAGGACGCCGGAGGATAGGACGGTTTGGGTCCGCAATGAAGCGTGCGCAGACACGCAGCGGATCAAGGTCAGAAGCCATCGGCAGGAAGGTCTGGAAGACCGGCAATAATCATTGTTGGCGGGGATGGCTGGCTGCCTGCGTTCCGGCATCGTGGCGATAACCCTGTCGTTTCGTTGAATTGATTGCCTTCCGATCGTCCCCTCTTCCTGTGGACTGCTCGTGACGTCCTTCGTGTCTTGGTGTGCTTCGTTGTGGACGGAGGCCCTTGGGGCAGGCCGTTGAAAAGGCTTGCGTTCGCGCACGCGGCGGCGTACAAGGAGCGCGGGAGTCGGCCAGGCAGTCGCTGCATCCTCGGATGTGGAGGAAAGTCCGGGCTCCATAGGGCAGGACGCCAGGTAACGCCTGGGCGGCGCGAGCCGACGGAAAGTGCCGCAGAAAACATACCGCCGATGGCCCGGTTCGCCGGGTACAGGTAAGGGTGAAATGGTGCGGTAAGAGCGCACCGCGCGACTGGTAACAGTTCGTGGCAGGGTAAACCCCGTCCGGAGCAAGGCCAAATAGGGGTGCATGGTGTGGCCCGCATCGCACCCGGGTAGGCTGCTCGAGGCGTCCGGTGACGGACGTCCCAGATGAATGACTGTCCTCGACAGAACCCGGCTTACGGCCGGCTCCCACTTTTTCCCACGATCAAGCCCCCGCGGCCGCCCCGGTCTGCGCGTACACGGCTGTGTGTGCGGCAAACTTGTAAGGTGATGCATTAAGTTTGAGCCTCAACGCGAGGCTTTTAATACCCTTCTCCCCGCTCTTTCGTCCGCCTCGGGGTGGATGCGCTAAGTCTCTGTGATTCAACGCTTATTTTTCGTTTTTCGGGGTCGATTTTCTTGACTCTGGAGGATGCCCGTACCTATAGTGTCGGAAAGTGGGTCAAAGTGGGGAAAGGTGGGTAACCACCGTTATCAGCGATGTTTCGAGGCGTTAGCCAGCTCAATCTGGATGCGAAGGGCCGCCTGGCCATGCCGGCGCGGTATCGCGACGACCTCGCTGCGAGCTGCAACAGTCAGCTGGTGATCACGGTTGATCCCTCCCGCTGCCTGCTCTTGTACCCGTTCCCCGAGTGGGAGCGCATTGAGCAGAACCTGATGTCCCGCCCCAACATGAATCCCAAGGTGCGCAATCTGCAGCGCCTGCTGGTGGGCCATGCCACCGAGTGCGAGCTGGACGGCAGCGGCCGCCTGTTGCTGCCCCCGCCCCTGCGTCAGTACGCCGGCCTGGAAAAGCGGGTGGTGCTGCTGGGCCAGGGCAAGAAGTTCGAGATCTGGGGCGAGGCCGCCTGGGAGGAGACCTGCGCCCAGGTGCTGGGGGGTGACGTGGATGATGAAGCGCTCGAGTCCATCGCGTTGTGACGGACATGGAAGCCGTCTCCCACATCCCGGTGCTGCGCGACGCGGTGCTGGAGGGCCTGGCCGTGCGCGCTGACGGCTTTTACGTCGATGGCACCTTCGGCCGCGGTGGACACAGCCGGGCGATCCTGGATCGCCTGGGCCCGGACGGCCGGCTGCTGGCCATGGATCGCGATCCGGAGGCCGCCACGGCGGCCGCCTCCTTTGCCGATGATCCGCGTTTTGCCTTCGAGGCCGCGCCGTTCTCGACCATGGCCGCCACGCTGGAACGGCGTTCGCCGGACCGGGGTCCGGACGGCGTCTTTCTGGACCTGGGCGTGTCCTCGCCCCAGCTGGATACGCCCGAGCGCGGATTCAGTTTCCAGCACGACGGCCCGCTGGACATGCGCATGGATCCGAACAGCGGCGAGAGCGCCGCCGAGTGGCTGGCGCGGGCCGACGAGACCGAGATCGCGAATGTGATCTATCAATACGGCGAGGAGCGCCACTCGCGGCGCATTGCCCGGGCCATTGTGGCTGCACGCACCGAGGCACCCCTTAGCCGCACCGGCGAACTGGCCGAGATCGTTCGCCGGGCGGTCCCGAAACGCGAGCCCGGAAAGCACCCGGCCACTCGAACCTTCCAGGCGCTGCGCATCTTCGTGAACGAGGAGCTGTCCGAGCTGGAGCAGTGGCTGGCGACGATCCCCGATGTGCTCCCGCCTGGTGCGCGGCTGGTGGTGATCAGCTTCCATTCACTGGAAGACCGACTGGTAAAGCAGGCCCTGCGCAAGCCGGTGTCGAGCGTGCGCCTGCCGCGCGGCCTTCCGGTGATGCCGGAGGAGCCGGAGCGCAAGCTGCGCCCGGTCGGCAAGCCGATCCATGCCGATCGCGAGGAGCAGCGCATCAATCCGCGTTCGCGCTCGGCCGTGCTGCGTGTCGGAGAGCGGCTCTGATGGTTGCGCGCGGGCTCCTGGCGGTGGCGCTGGCAACCGCGGTGTTTGCCTCGGCGGTTGGGGTTGTGGCGGCCAAGCATGAGTCGCGCCAGGCCTTTATCGACCAGCAGCAGGCATTGAGCCAGCGCGATGTCCTGAATCTCGAGTGGACGCAGTTGCAGATCGAGCAATCGACCTGGGCGACCCAGGGCCGGGTCGAGGAGCAGGCGCGCGAGCGTCTCGACATGATTCAGCCCGATTCGGATCGCATCGTGGTGATCGGGGGTAGCTCGTGGGCGCGCTGAAGCGGCAGATCAGTGGTGGCCGTCTGAAGGTCGTGATCGCCGTGTTCGCCGTCGCGAGCGCCGCGTTGCTGTTGCGCGCCGTCGATCTGCAGGTCCTGGAGCGCGACTTCCTGACCAAGCAGGGCGAGCAGCGCCAGGTGCGCACCCTGACCGAGTCCGCGAACCGCGGCATGATTACCGACCGTCACGGCGAACCCCTGGCCATTTCGGCCCCGGTGCAGACCGCCTGGGCCAACCCGCAGGACTTGATGGGCCAGCGCGAGCGCTGGCCGGATTTGGCCGCGGCGTTGGAGGTGGAGCCGGACTGGCTGGCGGAGCGTATCGAGGCGCGTGCCTCGCGCGAATTCATCTACCTGCGCCGCCAAATGTTGCCGGATCAGGCCGAGCGCGTAGCGGCCCTGCGCATCCAGGGCGTCGGCCTGACACGCGAATTCCGGCGTTATTACCCGCATGGCGAGGCCACCTCGCATGTGCTGGGCTATACCAATATCGACGACCAGGGCCAGGAGGGCGTGGAACTGGCCTTTGACCAGTGGTTGTCCGGTCATCCGGGCGCCAAGCGGGTGCTGCGCGACCGTTATGGCCGCAGCATCCGTGATGTCGCCAGTATCCGCCCCGCGCGTGACGGCAACACCCTGGCCCTGACCCTGGATCAGCGCCTGCAGTATCTGGCGTACCGCGAACTGAAGACCGCGGTCGCCGAACACAATGCCCGTGGCGGCTCCGCTGTCCTTCTGGACGCCCGCAGCGGCGAGATCCTGGCGCTGGTCAATCAGCCCGGATTCAACCCGAACAATCGCGGCGCTATCCGTTCCGATCGCGCCCGCAACCGGGCCATCACCGATACCATGGAGCCCGGGTCGGTGCTGAAGCCGTTTACCGTGGCGGCCGCCCTGGATGCCGGTGTGGTGGATGCCAACACCACGCTGGAGACCGGCCCCGGCACCATGCGGGTGGGGCGCCTGACCGTGCGCGACCTGCGCGATTACGGGACGATCGACCTCACCACCCTGATCGCCCGTTCGAGCAATGTCGGGGCCACACAGCTGGCTTTGGATACCCCCGCGGATCGTTTCTGGAAGACCCTCCATCAGGCGGGCTTCGGGCAGGCGCTGGGTACCCATTTCCCGGGCGAGGCCACGGGGCGGCTGCGCGATTTCACCACCTGGCGCGAGGTCGAACAGGCCACGCTCGGTTATGGCTACGGGCTGTCGTTGTCGCCGTTGCAGATGGCGGCCTCCTACACCGCCTTTGCCAATGGCGGCGAGCGGGTGCCGGTGCGTCTGGTGCGCACCGCCGACGATCTGCGCGAGTCGGCGCAGGTGATGACTCCGCGTACTGCCCGCCAGGTGCTGGCAATGATGGAACATGTGATCGGTACCGAGGGCACCGCGCGCCAGGCGGCGATCGACGGTTACCGCGTGGCCGGCAAGACCGGTACCAGCCGCAAGAGCGGTCCGGGCGGTTATACCGAGGACCGCTATTTTTCGAGTTTCGTCGGCCTGGCCCCGGCCTCCGATCCGCGTTTTGTCATGGCCGTGGTGATCGACGAGCCGGACGCGGGCGTCTACTACGGTGGGGCGGTCGCCGCGCCGGTGTTCCGTAATGTCGTCGGTTCGGCCCTGCGTATGTTCAACGTGCGCCCGGACGCGATGCCGGAGGTCCCCATGCGCCTGGCGGCGGATCACGAGGGGACGACATGATGGCCGCCCGGGATACCCGAGGCGAGGCTCGACCGGTGCTGGGCGATTTGTTGCCGGCCGATCTCCTGCGCCCCGACCTGGCGGACTTGCCAGTCGCCGACCTGGTTCAGGACAGCCGCCGGGTCGCGCCCGGCACAGCCTTTGTGGCCCTGGCCGGCACGCACGGCCATGGCCTGGCGCATGCCGCCGATGCCGTGGCACGGGGTGCCGGCGTGATCCTGTGGGACGAGGCCGAAACTCCGAAAGCGCCATTGGCGGTGCCGACGCTTCATGTCCCGGGCCTGCGGGAACGGCTGCCGCAGATGGCGCGCGGATTGTTCGGTAGCTGGCCGGAGGCGGCCTCGCTGGTGGCGGTGACCGGTACCGACGGCAAGACCTCGGTCACGCACCTGATCGCGCTGGCCCTGGAGACCCTGGGTCGGCCCACCGGTCTGATCGGCACGCTCGGCGTCGGGCGACCGGGCCACCTGGTGGATACCGGACACACGACCCCGGGCGTACTGGACCTGCATCGCCACCTGGCCGAGCTGGCTGCGGCCGGTTGTGGTGCCGTGGCGCTGGAGGCCTCCTCGCACGGTTTGGCACAAGGGCGCCTCGCCGGAGCCCCGATCAGCGTCGGGGTGCTCACCCGACTGAGCTCCGATCACCTCGACTTCCACGGTAGTCAGGAGGCGTATGCGGCAGCCAAGGCGCGGCTGTTTGTCTGGCCTGGCCTGCAAACGGCGGTCCTGAATATCGATGATGCCTTTGGACGCCAGGTTGTGCAGCATCTGCCGGCGGGCGTTCAGGCCCTGACCTACAGTGCACTGGGTGCACCCGCCGATCTGCGCGCCCGGGACGTGGAGGCCACAGCCGAAGGGCTGCGTTTCACCCTCGAGGCCGACGGCCGGGCTTATCCGGTTCGTTCCACCCTGTTCGGCCTGTTCCAGGTCGGCAATCT
Source organism: Thioalkalivibrio sp. AKL7 (assembly GCF_000381705.1). NCBI lineage: Bacteria > Pseudomonadati > Pseudomonadota > Gammaproteobacteria > Chromatiales > Ectothiorhodospiraceae > Thioalkalivibrio > Thioalkalivibrio sp. AKL7. The sequence goes on from NZ_KB906948.1 coordinate 410,861, forward strand.
GCTGGCGACTCTCGCCACCCTGCAGGGCCTCGGGGTGGAGCGCGAGGAGGCGATCGCGGCAGTCGCCGAACTCCCCGGCGTGCCCGGCCGCATGGAGCGCTTCCCGCTCGCGAACGGGGCCTTGGCGGTGGTCGATTATGCGCATACCACCCAGGCCCTGGAGGCTGCATTGCAGGCGCTTCGACCCCATGTACGCGGGCGCCTGAGCGTGGTGTTCGGCTGCGGCGGCGACCGCGATCGAGGCAAGCGCCCGGCAATGGGCCAGGTGGCCTGCCGGGAGGCCGACGTGATCTTCGTGACCGATGACAACCCGCGCGGAGAAGACCCGGCCGAGATCCGCGCCGAGATCCTTGCCGGCTGCGCCGATTCCGCCGAATGCCACGAGATTGGCGATCGCGCAACGGCGATTGCCAGTGCGCTGGCCGAGGCCGTGGCCGGGGATGTGGTGCTGGTGGCCGGTAAGGGTCACGAGACGACCCAGGAGATCCGCGGTCAGCGCTATCCGTTCAGCGACCGCGAACAGGTGCAGGCCCGGGCGGGCCGGCACCCGCAGGACTTGCGTGGCCAGGACCGCGCGATCAGGGGGGAGGGACAATGATTCGAATGACCAGCCAGGAATTGGCCGAGGCGGTCCATGGGCGCCTGCAAGGGGTGCCCGACACGGCCTTCGAGGGCGTGTTTACGGACACTCGCGAGCCGCGCCCGGGAGCGCTATTCATCGCGTTGAAGGGGCCGAATTTCGATGCCCACGAACAGGTCGGCGCCGACCTCCCGGCGACCGTGCTGCTGGTGGAGCGGGCGCTCGATGTGCCACAGCCGCAGATCATCGTGGCCGATACCCGCGAGGCCCTGGGCCGCCTGGGCCGCCATTGGCGGCGCCAGAGCCGCGCGCGCGTGATTGCCCTGACCGGCTCCAATGGCAAGACCACGACCAAGGAGATGCTCCGCTGCATCCTTGAGGGGGTGGGGTCGGTGCATGCCACCGCGGGCAATCTGAATAACGAGATCGGCGTGCCGCTGACATTGCTGGCGATGCCCTGTGAAGTCGACTATGCGGTCATCGAACTGGGCGCGAATCATGCCGGTGAGATCGGGCGCATGGCGCGCTGGGTCGAACCGCAGGTCGCGATGATCACCAATGCCGGACGCGCACATCTCGAGGGCTTCGGCAGCCTGGAGGGCGTCGCCCATGCCAAGGCCGAGATCTACTCCGGTCTCCCGGCCCAGGGCGGCACCGCGGTCATCAATCTGGATGATCCGTTTGCCGACTACTGGCTGTCGCTGAACGAGCATCACCACTGCCAGCGCTTCTCGCTGGAGGGTGGCGGCGAGGTGGAAGGCATGTGGCAGGCCTCGGACCGGCTGCGTCTGTCCATCCTCGGGGCCGTCCGCGATCTGCGCCTGGCCGGCCCCGGTCGCCACGTCGCAGCCAATGCCGTGGCGGCTGCTGCCGCGGCGAACGCGGTCGGTATCGGGATTGACCGAATCGTCGACGGGCTCACCCGCTGGAAGCCGGTGCGGGGACGTCTGCAGGAGCTGTGGCACGTCAGCGGCGCGCGGATTTGGGACGACAGCTACAACGCCAATCCGGACTCGCTGCGGGCCGGGCTCGAGGTGCTGGCGGCGATGCCCGGTCGGCGCATCCTGGTGCTGGGTGCCATGGGTGAACTGGGCGCCGCCACGCCGGCGTTGCACCGGGAAACCGGGCGCCTGGCCCGCGCGGTGGGTATCGAACACTGCCTGGCGCTGGGCGAGGCCGCGCGCGACAGTGCCGAGGGCTTTGGCGACGGCGGCGAGTGGTTTGCCGACCACGCCGCGCTGCGCTCGCGCCTGGAGGACCTCCTGGGGGAGGGCACCACGGTCCTGGTAAAGGGCTCGCGCAGCCAGCACATGGAACAGATCATCGAGGGGCTGCACCTGGCCTCGTCAGCGCCGGAGGTGGCGAATGCTGTTCGCGCTGACTGAATACCTGAGTCTGTTCTATTCCGGCTTCACGGTCTTTCAGTACCTGACCGTTCGCGCCATCCTCGGGGTGGTGACCGCACTGGCGATCGCGCTGTTGATCGGGCCGGCGATGATCCGCCGCCTGACGGTCGGCAATGTCGGCCAGCAGATCCGCGATGACGGTCCCGAGTCGCACCTGACCAAGGCCGGCACGCCGACCATGGGCGGTGCCCTGATTCTGGTGGCAGTGGCGGCGGCGACCCTGCTGTGGAGCGATCTGACCAACCGCTTCGTCTGGCTCGTGCTGCTGACCACCCTGGCGTTCGGCGCCGTGGGCGGCTGGGATGACTACCTGAAGCTGCGCTACGGCAACAGCAAGGGCCTGTCGGCGCGCGCCAAGCTCCTGTGGCAGACGCTGTTCGCCCTGGTCGCCGCGGGGGTGATCATGTACACCGCGCAGGGGCCGGTGGAGACGACCTTTTACCTGCCGGTGTTCAAGGACATCCAGTTCAGCCTGGGCTGGCTGTTCATCCCGCTGGTCTGGCTGGTGGTCGTGGGGTCCTCCAATGCCGTGAACCTGACCGATGGGCTGGATGGCCTGGCTATCATGCCGGCGGTGCTGGTGGCCGGCGCCCTGGGCGTGTTCGCCTACGCGGCGGGCCATGCGGTATTCGCCGACTATCTCGGTATTCCGGCGGTACCCGGCGTGGGCGAAGTGGTGATCTTTACCTCCGCCCTGGTCGGCGCCGGGCTGGGATTCCTGTGGTTCAACACCTACCCGGCGCAGGTCTTCATGGGCGACGTCGGGGCGCTCGCGCTGGGCGCAGCCCTGGGCATGCTGGCGATCATCACCCGGCAGGAGATCGTGTTGCTGATCATGGGTGGCATCTTCGTGCTGGAGACGCTTTCGGTGATGCTCCAGGTCGCCTCTTTCAAGCTCACTGGGCGGCGGATCTTCCGCATGGCGCCGCTGCACCACCACTTCGAACTCAAGGGCTGGCCGGAGCCGCGCGTGATCGTGCGTTTCTGGATCCTGACCGTGGTGTTCGTTCTCATCGGTCTCGCGACCCTGAAGGTGCGCTGATCCCATGACGCGAACCGGCGACAACAACCTGATCGTGGGCCTCGGGGCGACCGGCGTGTCGGTTGCCCGCTTCCTGCGTGCGCAGGGTCAGCCGTTCGCGATCACCGATACCCGCGTGGCGCCGGCCGCGCTGGAGACCGAGGGGGCCAAGGCCTGGCTGGCCGATGCCTGGGTCGGGCCGCTGGATCGACTGGACGCCTCGGGCTTTGCCCGCATCATCGTCTCGCCCGGGGTCGCACTGGAGCACCCTGTCCTGCAACGGGCGCGTGCCGCCGGTGCCCGCCTGACCGGAGACATCGACCTGTTCGCCGAGCATGCGGGCGCCCCAGTCATCGCGATTACCGGCTCCAACGGAAAGAGCACGGTGACCGCGCTGGTCGGCGAGTTGCTGCGCGCCGCCGGCCTGCGGGTGGCGGTGGGTGGTAACTACGGCACCCCGGCGCTGGACCTGCTGGAGCAGGCCCCGGACCTGTACGTGCTGGAGCTGTCCAGCTTCCAGCTGGAGCGCAGCGACATGTTGGCGCCAGCGGCCGCCGCCATCCTGAATATCTCGCCTGATCACCTGGATCGCTACGCCGATCTGGATGCGTATGTGCGTGCCAAGGCCCGTATCCTGGATCGCGCCGGGCGTGGTGTGTTGAACCGCGAGGACGCCTGGCTGCGCGAGATCGCCCTGCCGCCGGGTCTGAAGGTGATCTCCTTCGGTCTCGATGCGCCGGCCGGCGCGGACGATTTCGGAGTGCGCCCGTCGAGCGCGGATGCTCCGGACCTGGTGCGCGGTGACCAGGTCCTTCTCTCGACCGGCCATCTGCGTCTGCGTGGGCAGCACAACTGGGCCAACGCCCTGGCCGCGCTTGCCTTGGTCTGGCCGTGGCTGGAGGCGGGCGAGCCGCGCGCACGCGCCATGGCGGCCCTGGCCGAGTTCGCCGGTCTGCCGCATCGCTCGCAGTGGATTGCCGAAGTGGGCGGTGTCGCCTACATCAATGACTCCAAGGGCACCAATGTCGGCGCGACCCTGGCGGCCCTGCGCGGTACGCCCGGGCCGCTGGTGCTGATCGCGGGCGGGAAGGGCAAGGGGCAGGACTTTTCGCCGCTGGCCGATTACGTCCCGGGCAAGGTCCGTGGTGTGGTGCTGCTCGGCGAGGACGCGCCGGCGATCGCCCGGGCCCTGGCCTCCGTGGTTCCGGTCCAGCGCGTGGACGATATGGCCGCCGCGGTTGCGCAGGCCGCTGCCTGGGCGGAACCGGGGGATACCGTCCTGCTGTCGCCCGGTTGCGCCAGCCTGGACATGTACCCGAACTATCAGGCGCGCGGCGACGACTTCGCGCACGCCGTACGGGAGCTGGCAGCATGAGTATCTCCAGCACCCGCCTCGGACTCCCGGATCGCGGCCTGGTCGCCGGCTTGCGCGATCACGTCGATCTGCCCCTGCTGGCGGTCGCGGCGATCCTGCTGGGGATTGGACTGGTGATGGTCGCGTCCGCCTCCATGGGGCTGGGCGAACGCTATTTCGGCAACACCTGGCACTTCTTCCAGCGCCAGGTCATTTTCGCCGCCATCGGGCTTGCGGTGGCGACCTTCCTCTGGGTGGTCCCGCTGGCGCGCTGGGAACGCGCCGGGCCGTGGCTGCTGATCCTGGTGATGGCGTTGCTGATCGCAGTGCTGATCCCGGGCGTCGGGCGCACGGTCAACGGCGCGACCCGCTGGATCCCGCTGGGGATGTTCAACCTGCAGGTCGCCGAGATGGTGAAGCTGCTGGTGGTGATGTACCTCGCCGGCTACATCGTGCGTCACTATTCGACGCTCCGCCTGCACTTCCTCGGTTTTATCCGCCCGCTGATCGTGCTCGGCGTGGGGACCATCCTCCTGCTGCTGCAGCCGGACTTCGGCGGCGCCGCGATCATGCTGGCGATTGGCATGGGCATGCTGTTCCTCGCCGGTGCGAAGCTTTGGCAGTTCGCCGCGCTGGCGGGCACCATCGCGGCGGGGATGGCGGTCGTCGCGGTCGCGGCGCCATACCGCGTGGCGCGCCTGACGGCGTTCCTCGATCCCTGGCAGGATCCGTTTGCCACCGGTTTCCAGCTGACCCAGTCGCTGATCGCGATCGGCTCCGGCGGCTGGTTCGGGGCCGGGCTCGGCAACAGTGTGCAGAAGCTCTTTTACCTGCCCGAGGCGCACAACGACTTCCTGTTCGCGGTGTTTGCCGAGGAGTTCGGCTTCGTCGGTGTGGTGGCCCTCATCGCGCTGTTCGCGGTCCTGGTCTGGCGCTGCATCCAGATCGGTTTGTACGCCGAGCGCGCAGGGCACGCCTTCGGCTCGCATCTGGCCTTTGGTGTGGCCATCTGGATGGGCCTGCAGGCGTTCCTGAACCTCGCGGTGAACATGGGGCTGCTTCCGACCAAGGGCCTGACCCTGCCGTTTCTCAGTTACGGTGGCAGTTCGCTGATCGTGTCGCTGGCGGCTATCGGCCTGGTGATGCGCGTGTACCGCGAGGCCCAGGTGCCCGCCCCGCGCGCCGCACCCCCGGCGCGCCGCCGGCGTGGGGGTGCCGCATGAGGGCCCCGCGCATCCTGATTATGGCCGGGGGCACCGGGGGCCATGTGTTCCCGGGCCTGGCAGTGGCCACCCTGCTGCGGGAACGCGGTGCCGAGGTGCGCTGGCTGGGCACGGCCCGCGGCGTGGAGGCGCGGCTGGTGCCGGCGGCCGGGATCGAGCTGCATACGCTTCCAATCGCCGGCATCCGCGGCAAGGGCCTGGTTGGACTGGCACTCGCACCCTGGCGGCTCGGCATTTCGCTGTGGGCCGCCCTGGGTCTGATGACGCGTCTGCGCCCGGACGCCGTGATTGGCTTTGGCGGGTTTGCCGCCGGCCCCGGGGGCCTAATGGCGGCCGCCATGGGCCGGCCGCTGGCGATCCACGAACAGAACGCCGTGGCCGGTCTGACCAATCGCTGGCTGGCGAAGGTGGCGGACCGGGTCTATGCCGGCTTCGAGCACAGCTTCCCCGAGCGGGTGGCGGTCACGGTGGTGGGCAACCCGGTGCGCGCCACGATTGCGGAACTCCCGGCGCCGGAGGCGCGCTTCGACGAGCGCGAGGGCGCCCTGAACCTCCTCGTCCTGGGCGGCAGCCTGGGCGCCCGTTCGCTCAACCGCACGCTGCCCGCCGGGCTGGCGCGCGTGGCCGTGGAGCAGCCGCTGAACATCTGTCACCAGGCGGGCGAGCGCACCCTCGACGAGGCCCAGGCCGCCTATGCGGAGGCAGGTCTGGAGGCGGAGATCAGCGCCTTTATCGAAGACATGGCCGCGGCCTATGCCTGGGCGGACCTGGTGATCTGCCGCGCCGGCGCGCTCACCGTGGCCGAGGTGGCCGCGGCCGGTGTGCCGGCGATCTTCGTGCCCTATCCACATGCGGTGGATGATCATCAGACCGCGAATGCCGAGGCCCTGGTGCAATCCGGTGCCGCCTGGCGGGTCGCGGATGCCGAGCTGGACGCTCAGCGGGTCTACGAGCTGGTCGCGCCGCTGGACCGCGAGGCCCTGCGTGCGCGTGCCTTGCTGGCCCGCGCACAGGCCCGCCCCGACACCGCACGGCGCCTGGCCGATGCCTGCATGGAAATGGCGGGCGCCCGCCGGGAGGGATCGTCATGAATGCCCCGCGCCTGCCACGCCATGCGATGCGCCGTATCCGCCGGATCCATTGTGTGGGGATCGGGGGATCCGGCATGAGCGGGATCGCCGAGGTCCTGCATCAACTGGGATATCACGTCTCGGGATCCGATCTCGGGCAGTCGGCGATGGTCGAACGCCTGAAGGGCATGGGCATCCCGGTGGTGGCGGCCCATACCGAATCGAACGTGGCCGATGCCGACGTGCTGGTGGTTTCCAGTGCGATCAATCCGAGCAACCCCGAGGTCCAGGAGGCGCGTCGGCGCGGCATCCCGATCGTGCGCCGCGCCGAGATGCTGGCCGAGCTGATGCGCTTTCGCTATGGCATCGCGGTCGCCGGGACCCATGGCAAGACCACGACCACCAGCTTGGTCGCCAGTGTGCTGGCGGAGGCCGGGATGGACCCGACGTTTGTGATTGGCGGACGCCTGAACAGCACGGCGAGCCACTCGAATCTTGGCGCCGGGGACTATCTGGTGGCCGAGGCCGACGAGAGTGACGCCTCGTTCCTGCATCTGCAGCCGATGATCAGCATCGTGACCAATATCGATGCCGACCACCTGGGGACTTATGGCAACGACTTCGGCCAGCTGCGGGCGACCTTCCTGGAATTCCTGCACCACCTGCCGTTCTACGGCATTGCCGTGCTGTGCGCCGACGACCCGCAGGTGCGCGATCTGTACCCGGAACTGGAGCGCCCGCGCCTGACCTACGGCATCGAGCAGGACGCCGACGTGCGCGCCCTGAATGTGCGCCAGGAAGGCGTGCGCATGTACTTCGACCTCGCGTTGCCCGGTCAGGCCGCGTTCCCGGTGACGCTGAACCTGCCCGGGCGCCACAACGTGCTCAATGCCCTGGCGGCGGCGGCTGTCGCGCACGAGCTGGAGGTCGCCCCCGAGGCGATCCAGGCCGCGCTGGCGCGCTTCCAGGGCATTGGCCGGCGCTTCCAGGTGCAGGAGCTGCGGACCGCACAGGGGGCCCTGACCCTGGTCGACGACTATGGTCACCACCCGCGCGAGATTGCTGCCACTCAGGCGGCCGCGCGCGATGCCTGGCCGGGCCGCCGCCGGATCACCATCTTCCAGCCGCATCGTTATACCCGCACGCGTGATCTGTTCGAGGACTTCGCCGAGGCCCTGTCCGAGACCGATGTCCTGATCCTGCTCGAGGTGTATGCCGCCGGGGAGGACCCGATCCCCAGCGCCGATGGCCGCAGCCTGGCGCGCGCCATTCGTCTGCGCGGGCGGGTGGAGCCGGTGTTTGTCGAGCGCGCAGAGGATGTGATCGGTGTGCTCGCGGGGATGCTGCGGCCGGACGATGTCGTGCTCGCCCAGGGCGCCGGCGATATTGGCCGTCTGGCCGGGCTGCTCCCGCAGCAGCTGGAAACCGCCGGCGAGGGGGGGGCATGATGGCCGCCCGCGCTGTGGACTCGCCGATGACCCCGTTCGCGCAGGCAACGCGTGGCCGGCTGGAGGCGCAGGTTCCGCTGGCCGGACTGACCTCCTGGCGTGTGGGCGGCCCGGCCGACTGGCTGTTCCAGCCGGCGGACCTTGACGACCTGGTCGCTGCCCTGCGCGACCACGCTACCCACGCGCCGCAGATGCCCGTGACCTTCCTCGGCCTGGGCAGCAACGTCCTGATCCGTGACGGCGGGCTGGATGGCCTGGTCGTGCATCTTTCCGGAGTGCTGAACGAACGCCGGCGCCTGGACGGCGATCGCCTGCTGCTTGGGGCGGGGCTGGCCTGCGCCCAGGCCGCGCGTTTCGGGGCCCGCGAGGGGCTGGTCGGGGCCGAGTTCCTGGCCGGCATCCCCGGGACCGTAGGCGGCGCGCTGCGGATGAACGCCGGCGCCTGGGGTGGCGAGATCTGGCCGCTGGTGGAGGCGGTCTTCACGGTGGATGCGCGCGGCGAACTGCATACCCGCACTCCCGCGGACTACACGATCGGCTACCGCAGTGTCCACGGCCCCGCGGCGGAGTGGTTCACCGGCTGCGTGTTGCAGCTGGCCGCGGGTGACCCTGGCGTCGGGACCCGGCGCATCCGCGAGTTGCTGCGCGAACGATCCGCGAAGCAGCCGCTGGGGTTGCCGTCCTGCGGGTCCGTGTTCCGCAACCCGGAGGGCGATCACGCCGCGCGCCTGGTCGAGGCCGCCGGGCTGAAGGGACTGCGCCACGGGGCGGCGGAGATCTCCCCCAAGCACGCGAATTTCATCACCCACGACGGCAGCGCGCGCGCCGCCGATATCGAATGGTTGCTGCGTCATGCCCAGGACGAGGTGCAGCGGCAGTTCGGGGTGCACCTGGAGCCCGAGGTCCGGGTCCTGGGTCGGCCAGGGGCTACGCACGAGGCAAGCGAGGGAACGGCATGAGCAAGCGAAGTGCACAAGATTATGGCCGTGTCGCGGTCCTGATGGGTGGCTGGTCCGGCGAGCGCGAGGTCTCGCTGCAAAGTGGTCAGGCGGTGCTGGCGGCACTGCAGCGCCAGGGTGTCGATGCCCATCCCCTGGACCTGACCCGCGAGACGGCTCGCTGCCTGGCCCTGGAGAACTTCGACCGGGTCTTCATCGTGCTCCACGGGGAGTGCGGCGAGGACGGGACCCTGCAGGGCTGTCTGGACATGGCGGGCATGCCCTACACCGGGACCGGCGTGCTCGGTTCCGCGCTGGGCATGGACAAGCTGGCCTGCAAGCGGCTGTGGGCGGGGAGCAATCTGCCGAGCGCCCCCTATCGTCTGCTCACGCCGGGGTTCGACCCCGACGCGGTGGCCGATGCACTGGGCCTGCCATTGATCGTGAAGCCCGCGCGCGGCGGCTCCAGCCTGGGGATCACACGGGTGGATCGGGTGGCCGATCTGCCGGCCGCCTTCGAGGCCGCGCGGCTGCAGCCGGGGCAGGTGTTCGCGGAGCAGTGGATCAGCGGACGCGAGTACACCGTCGCGATCCTCGGCAACGAGCCGTTGCCGGTGGTGGAGATTCGCACCCCGGGCGGTTTCTACGATTACCACGCCAAGTACGAGGCCGACGATACCGGCTATATCTGCCCGCCGCCGCTGGATTCCAGCGCGTTGCTGGAGTTGCAGTCCATGGCCATCGCCGCCTTCGCGACGCTGGAGGGTTGCGGCTGGGGACGAGTGGACATCCTGCAGGACGAACATGGCGAGAATTTCCTGATCGAGGTGAACACGATCCCGGGCATGACCGATCACTCGCTGGTGCCCAAGGCCGCCGCGCAGGCGGGCATCGACTTCGACGAGCTGTGCCTGCGCATCCTCGATTCCAGTTTCGAGTGTGGAGGACTGCGTTGAACGCACGCCGCACAACGCGACCCGCGCGCCGCCCGCAGGCGCGAGGACCGTCGCCGCTGCGCCGGATGGCCGGCCCGGGGCTGCGCCTGATGTCGGGCATGGGGCTGGCCGCGGTGCTGGTGCTGGGCGCGCTGGCGTGGTTGCAGTTCGACCCGGATGCCTGGTTGCCGATCGAGCATGTCGAGGTGACCGGCAATCCGCAGCATGCGGATGTCGCGGCGGTGCACGAGATGGTCCGGACCCATGCGCCGGGCTTCATCGGTGTCGAGCTCGAGCGCCTGCGCGTTGCGCTTGAGGGTCAGCCGTGGGTGGACGCGGTGCGCCTGCGGCGTCAGTGGCCGGACACCCTGGTGGTGGAGATTCACGAGCCGGTGCCGGTCGCACAGTGGGGCGAGGACCATCTGGTCGATCGCCACGGGCGCCTGTTTGGCCCGGTGGCGCTGGATGACTGGGAGGGCCTGCCGGCACTCGCCGGGACCGACGGGCGCCAGGTGGTGCTGATGCATCGCTACCTGGAGGTCTCCGCACGCCTGGCCGATGCCGGGCTGGAGGTCGCCGGTCTCGAAGAGGGCGAACGCCACGACTGGACCATCCACCTGGCGGACGGCGTACGCGTGCTGATGGGGCGCGATGCCGATCTGGCACGACTGGGGCAGCTGGTCCGTGCGGCCCCGGCGATTCGCGACTATCGCGAGGCCCCGGTGGAACGGATCGACCTGCGTTACCCCCACGGGCTGGCCGTGGCCTGGGCGGATGCGGCGGATGACGGTGCGGGGAACGCCCGATGACACGAACGACAGGACGCAGAAAGATGATGGCAAAGAAGTCGGAACCCGGTCTGATCGTCGGCCTCGACGTCGGCACCTCGAAGATCGAGGCGGTGGTCGGGGAGCTGACCGAGGAAGGCGAGATCGAGATCATCGGCATCGGTTCCTCGCCCTCGCGCGGGTTGAAGAAGGGCGTGGTCGTGAACATCGAGTCCACCGTCCAGTCGATCCAGCGCGCGGTGGAGGAGGCCGAGCTGATGGCCGGTTGCGAGATCCACTCGGTGTATACCGGGATCGCCGGCTCGCACATCAAGAGCTACAACTCCACCGGGGTGGTCGCGATCAAGGACGGCGAGGTGGTCGCCGGCGACGTGGATCGGGTGATCGACGCCGCGCGCGCCATCGCCATCCCGGCCGACCAGCGCATCCTCCACGTGCTGCCGCAGGAATACATCATCGACGAGCAGGAGGGCATCCGCGAGCCGATCGGGATGTCCGGGGTGCGGCTGGAGGCCAAGGTGCACCTGGTGACCGGGGCGGTCTCCGCCGCGCAGAACATCGTCAAGTGTGTGGAACGCTGCGGGCTGCGGGTGGACGACATCATCCTCGAGCAGCTCGCCTCCAGCTACTCGGTCCTCAGCGAGGATGAAAAGGACCTGGGTGTGTGCCTGGTGGATGTTGGCGGTGGCACCACGGACATCGCGGTGTTTGCCCACGGCGCGATCATGCACACCGCGGTGATCCCGATCGCCGGCGATCAGGTCACCAACGACATCGCGGTGGCGCTCCGCACCCCGACCCAGTACGCCGAAGAACTCAAGATCAAGTACGCCTGTGCGTTGCGCTCGCTGGCCGATCCGGGCGAGAGCATCGAGGTGCCCGGTGTCGGCGATCGTGCCGCACGCAGGTTGTCGCGCCAGACGCTCGCCTCCGTGGTCGAGCCGCGCTACGAAGAACTGCTGCAGCTGGTGCAGGCGGAACTGCGCCGCAGCGGCACCGAGGAAATGATTGCCGCCGGGGTGGTTCTCACCGGTGGCTCGTCCCGAATGGAAGGTGTGGTGGACCTCGCCGAAGAGGTCTTTCACATGCCCGTACGCCTGGGGGTGCCGCAACGCGTCACCGGGCTCCTGGATGTTGTGAAGAATCCGATCCACGCGACGGGGGTGGGGCTGTTGCTCTACGCCCGCGAGTCGCGTGCGGAGCAGGAGGCCCGGCCCGTGAGCAGCGGGTTCCAGGGTGTATGGGCGCGCATGAAGCGCTGGTTTTCCGGGCAGTTCTGATGATCGGGACCCCGGAAGTTTAGGAGGCCGGACCGCTCTCCGGCCATGACGCAGGCAAACCGAAGTATTGGTACTACACACGCAACGAGAGGACGCAATCATGACGTTCGAACTGATGGACACCTATAGCCAGAACGCGACGATCAAGGTCGTCGGCGTCGGGGGCGGCGGCGGCAACGCCGTGCAGCACATGGTCAACTCGCAACTGGAGGGCGTCGACTTCATCTGCGCCAACACCGATGCCCAGGCCCTGAAGAGCCTGGATTCCAAGACGCTGCTGCAACTGGGCGGCGACATCACCAAGGGCCTGGGCGCCGGGGCGGACCCGTCGGTCGGTCGCGAGGCCGCACTGGAGGATCGCGAACGCATTCAGGATCTGTTGCAGGGGGCCGACATGGTCTTTATCACCGCCGGCATGGGCGGTGGTACGGGTACCGGCGCCGCGCCGGTGGTGGCGCAGATCGCCAAGGAGATGAACATCCTGACGGTCGCGGTGGTCACCAAGCCGTTCCCGTTCGAGGGCAAGCGCCGCATGCAGGTTGCGATGTCCGGGATCAAGGCGCTGACCGAACAGGTCGATTCCCTGATCACCATCCCCAACGAGAAGCTGCTGACGGTGCTGGGCAAGAACACCACGCTGCTGGATGCCTTCAAGGCCGCCAACGACGTGCTGTTCGGCGCGGTGCAGGGCATCGCCGAGCTGATCACCCGTCCGGGTCTGATCAACGTCGACTTTGCCGACGTGCGCAATGTGATGCGCGAGATGGGCATGGCGATGATGGGCACCGGCACCGGCACCGGCGAGGATCGTGCGCGCGAGGCCGCCGAAGCGGCGATCGCCAGCCCCTTGCTGGAGGACATCGACATCTCCGGTGCCCGTGGCATCCTGGTGAACGTGACCGGTGGCATGGATGTCGGGATCGGCGAGTTCGAGGAAGTCGGCGAGGCGGTGAAGGCCCTGGCCTCGGAAGATGCCAATGTCGTGGTCGGGACGGTCATCGACCCCGAGATGACCGACGAGCTGCGGGTGACCTTGGTGGCCACGGGGCTTGGCGCGCCAGCGACGCAGTCCGAACGGCCGCAGGTGCGAGTGGTCGATGCCCAACCGAAGAGGGCCGTCGGCTCCGATGTCGAAGTCGACCTCGACCAGCCGACCGTCAAGCGTCGCGGCGGTGACAACCTGGCGGTCGACTACAATCAGCAGCAAGGCATTGATGTGCTGGATATTCCGGCCTTCCTGCGTAAACAAGCCGACTGAGAGCGGCTGTACATGCAGGGCGAGCGGAATCCTGCAATAATGCGGTAATCGTTGTGTGCATGAGGAGCCCGGGAGGGCCCGGGCTCCCCTTATGCGCTCTCCTGGAAGAGAGAGGCTCAATTCGTTGATCAGGCAAAGAACGCTCAAGAACAGCATTCGGGCGACCGGAGTGGGACTGCATACCGGAGAAAAGGTGGTGCTGACCCTGCGTCCGGCTCCGGTGAATACCGGGATTGTGTTCCATCGCTGCGATCTTGATCCGTCCGTGGAGATTCGCGCCTGTGCCGACAATGTCGGCGACACGCGGCTGTCCACCACGCTGGTCAATGGAGACGTCCGGGTTTCGACCGTGGAGCATTTGCTCTCGGCCATTGCCGGATTGGGAATCGACAACCTGCATGTCGATGTGAGCGCCGCCGAGGTGCCCATCATGGACGGCAGTGCCGGTCCCTTCGTGTTTCTGCTGCAGTCCGCCGGGCTGAAGGAGCAGGACGCGCCCAAGGAATTCATTCGGGTCAAGCGCAGCGTGGAAGTCCGCGAGGACGACAAGTGGGTGCGCTTTGATCCTTACGAGGGGTTCAAGGTCGGTTTCTGTATCGATTTCGAACACCCGATGTTTACCGACGGAAGCCAGCGCGCAGAGCTGGATTTCTCGTCCACCTCCTTCGTGAAGGAGGTCTCGCGTGCCCGGACCTTCGGGTTCATGCGCGACATCGAGGCCCTGCGGGCGAATCAGCTGGCGCTGGGCGGCAGCCTGGACAACGCCGTGGTCCTCGATGACTACAAGATCCTCAACGAAAACGGGCTGCGCTACGACAACGAACTGGTCAAGCACAAGATCCTCGACGTGGTCGGGGACCTGTACCTGCTCGGTCACAGCCTGATCGGTGCGTTCACTGGCCACAAGTCCGGGCATGCGCTGAACAACCAGCTGATCCGTCAGCTCCTGGCCGACGAGACCGCCTGGGAGAAGGTGACCTTCGAGGACCCGAGCGAACGCCTGCCGATCTCTTTCGGTCAGCTGGCGCCCACTCCAGCGGGCTGACCTCACCCTGGAACACGTGTTCCAGGGTGAGGTCAGTCGGGCTTCGGTGACGGCCTGGCCGCCCGGGCGAGGCGTTCGAGGGCGCCGGCCAGCCCGGGGTCCTGGATGCTGCTAGCGGTATCGGCCAGGATGCGGCGGGCCGCATCCGGGATCTCGCGGCGCTCCAGTCGCGTGGTGGGCTGGGGGGGGCGTGGGGTGTTGGTCAGCCGGATACGTATCTGTTCGATGCCCTCGAAGCCCGCGGCACGCAAGGTCTTGAGCAGTTCGCGCTGCTGGAAGCGCAGTTCGGTGGCCAGCCCGCGGTTCGCGCAGATTGCGACCAGGGTGTCCTCGCGCAGGGTGAACGCCAGTCGGTCCGCCTGCAGGGCGTTGCCGACGAGTCCCTCGAGGGCGCGTTCCACGCCGCGGTCGCGGCTGGAGTGCGCGGAAAAGTCGCGGGCGATGAAGCGGGTAATCCGCTGCGGCGTCATCGAGGGCCTCCGGCAGTCCGCGGCGGAAGAAGTGAGAGGAATCGCATGCAGCTGATCGTACTACGTCCGGATGGTCTTTGTGCGCGTCTTCCGTTGTGGGGCGTGGCGCTGGCGGGCGCCCTGCTCATGCTGCTGGTGATGGCGGCGGTTGTGACCGCCTACCTGGCGGGGCAAAGCCAGCGCGAGGTGGTCAGGATCCCGGTCGCCAACACGCTGGATCCGGTCGTGGTGGAGACGGCTGAACGCGAGGCAGCACGTGAAGGTTTGAATTACCTGGTGGACCGTGTGGTCGCGCTGGAACGCCAGCTGACGCGGGTGGATCTGCGCCTCCGCTCGGTTGGCGACTCCCTGGGGCTGGACGTGGCCGCGTTGGAGCCGGAAGTTGGCGGCCAGGGCGGCCCGCTGCTGGACGGACCAGGTTCTCCGCTAGAGATCCATGACCGCTTGCTGGCGCTGGAGCACCTGCTGGGTCGTCGCAGCGCCGCCGTGGAGACGGTAGGTTCCGAGCTACGCCAGGAGGCGGCTCGCGAGGCCCTGTCCCCGCAGTTTCGCCCGGTGGAGGATGACGCCTGGATTAGCTCGGCGTTTGGTTATCGCGAAGACCCGTTCACCGGGAACCGCCGCTTCCACTCGGGGATGGATTTTGCCGGGCGGCCCGGCTCGGACATCCGCGCCGCGGGCGGCGGCCTGGTGGTATTCGCGGGCCGCCGGAGCAGCTACGGCAAGCTCGTCGAGATCGCGCACGGCGGCGGCTTGAATACGCGCTACGCGCACAACGCGGAAATCCTGGTCGAGCCCGGGCAGCGCGTGGAGGCTGGCGAGGTGATCGCGAAGATGGGGCGCACCGGTCGCGCGACCGATACCCACCTGCACTACGAGGTGGTCGACGCCGGCCAGGCCCTGAATCCCTATCATTTTCTCCAGGATCGGGACTGACCCTCCGCGGTCCTTCTCGGCCCCGCAGGGGCATGACCGGCTGCGCGTCTCTTGGCCACAGCGTTTCCCTGGCGGATCGTTTATCCTAGCCGGGTTTCAGCCAACCCTTTCGGATCCCCATGGTCAAGCAGCTCGTACAGAAGATTTTCGGTAGTCGCAACGATCGCATCCTCAAGCGCTACACCCGCGCGGTGGAGCGCATCAATGCCCTGGCCGACTCCACCGAGGCGTTGTCGCAGGACGAGCTGCGTCACAAGACACAGGAATTCCAGCGCCGCCTGGGCGAGGGCGAGAATCTGGAGAAGCTCCTGCCGGAGGCCTTCGCGGTCTGTCGCGCGATGAGTGCCCAGGTCCTGGGGCTGCGCCACTTCGACGTCCAGTTGATCGGCGGTATGGTTCTCAACGACGGTCGCATTGCCGAGATGCGCACCGGTGAGGGCAAGACCCTGGTCGCGACCCTGCCTGCCTATCTCAATGCATTGGCCGGCGACGGCGTGCATGTGGTGACGGTGAACGACTACCTGGCCCGCCGCGATGCGGCCTGGATGGGGCGGCTCTACCACGCATTGGGTCTGACGGTCGGCGTGGTCAATAGCTCCGGCGGTCTGGGGGTGGATTCCGCCTCCTATCTCTTTGACCCGGAGTATCACGCAGAAGAAGGCGGGTTCGATCAGATGCGTCCGGCGACCCGGCGCGAGGCCTATGCCGCCGATATTACCTACGGCACGAACAACGAGTTCGGCTTCGACTATCTGCGCGACAACATGGCCTTCTCGGCCGATCAGCGCGTGCAGCGCGCACTCAACTTTGCGGTGGTCGACGAGGTCGACTCCATCCTCATTGACGAGGCGCGGACCCCGCTGATCATCTCCGGCCCCAGCGGCGACAGCTCCGAGCTCTACGAGCGGCTGAACACCATCCCGGCCCAGCTGACCCGTCAGGAAGACGAGGAGAGCGAGGGTGACTACTTCGTCGACGAGAAGGCCAAGCAGGTCTTCCTCAGCGAGGAGGGTCACGAGAAGGCCGAGGAACTCCTGCGCCAGGCCGGCTTGCTGGAGGAGTACCAGACCCTGTACGACTCTGCGAGCATCGCGGTACTGCATCACCTGAATGCGGCCCTGCGTGCCCACGCGCTGTTCCACCGCGACGTCGACTATCTGGTACGCGACAACAAGGTCCAGATCATCGACGAGTTTACCGGCCGCATCATGGGTGGCCGGCGCTGGTCGGAGGGACTGCACCAGGCGATCGAGGCCAAGGAAGGGGTTCCGATCCAGCGCGAGAATCAGACGCTGGCGTCGATCACCTTCCAGAACTATTTCCGCCTGTACGAGAAGCTCGCAGGCATGACCGGTACGGCCGATACCGAGGCCTACGAGTTCCAGACCATCTATGGCCTGGAAGTGGTCGTGATCCCCGGCAACAAGCCGCTGGTGCGCGACGACATGCAGGACTTGGTCTTCCTGACCCAGGAGGAGAAGTACACCGCCATCATCAAGGAGATCCAGTGGTGCGTGGATCGCGGTCAACCGGTCCTGGTGGGGACGGCCTCGGTGGAGAGTTCCGAGCGGCTGGCTGAAGCGCTGAAGAAGACCGGGATCTCGTTCGAGGTGTTGAACGCCAAGCAGCATGAGCGCGAGGCCGCGATCATCGCCCAGGCGGGGCGCCCGAAGGCGGTGACGCTGGCAACCAACATGGCCGGCCGTGGTACCGATATCGTGCTGGGGGGGGCGCTGGATGCCGAACTGGCCGAAGTCGACCCGGACGACACTGCCCAGCAGGAGGCGATCCGGACCGACTGGCAGGAGCGCCATGACACGGTGATCGAGGCCGGTGGTCTGCACATCATTGGCTCCGAACGCCATGAGTCGCGGCGGATCGACAACCAGTTGCGCGGGCGCTCCGGCCGCCAGGGTGACGCGGGCTCCAGCCGCTTCTTCCTGTCGCTGGAAGACAACCTGATGCGGGTGTTTGCATCCGAGCGTGTGCGCAGCCTGATGCAACGCCTGGGCATGAAGGAGGGCGAGGCGATCGAGAACGCCTGGGTCTCGCGCGCCATCGAGAACGCGCAGCGCAAGGTCGAGGCGCATAACTTCGATATCCGCAAGCAGCTGCTGGAATACGACGACGTCGCCAATGATCAGCGCCGGGTGATCTACGACCAGCGTGCCGAATTGCTGACCACCGAGGACATCAGCGAAACCATCGACACCTTGGTGGAGGATGTGGTCAACGCCCTGATCAACCCGTACATGCCGCCGGGATCGATCGAGGACGAATGGGACATCCAGGGCCTGCAGCAGGCCCTGAACGGCGAGTTCGGGCTCGACCTTCCGGTCCAGCAGTGGCTGGACGACGAGGACGACCTGCACGAGGAGCCGTTGCGCGAGCGGATCATCGGGCATGCCCGCGCGCTGCTGACCCGGAAGCGCGAGCAGCTGGGTGACGAGACCATGAACCGCCTGCAGCGCGACGTGATGCTGCAGGTCCTGGACAGCCAGTGGAAGGAACACCTGGCGGCGATGGACTACCTGCGCCAGGGCATCGGGCTGCGCGGCTACGCCCAGCGCAATCCGAAGCAGGAGTACAAGAAGGAAGCCTTCGCGATGTTCCAGTCCCTGCTGGAACGCATCAAGCACGACGTGGTGAAATTCCTGCTGCGCATGCAATTGCGCTCACCGGAGGAGGTCGAGGCATTGCAGCCGAAGAAGGCGGCCCCCGCCGAGGATGATCTGCAGTTCCAGCACCAGAATCCCGACAGCCCCCTGAAGGCTGGAGCCGAAGGCGACGCCGAGCCGCGCGAACCGGTTGCGAGCGGCGAGGCCCCCTACCGACGCGACGAGCCCAAGCTGGGCCGCAACGAGCCCTGCTGGTGTGGCTCGGGCAAGAAGTTCAAGCACTGCCACGGCAAGCTGTAGGGAGACACTGAGCCCATGGCCGTAGGACTGACCGCCCCGGAGGCGCTGCAACCGGTACCGGGGATTCGCGTGGCCGCGGTCGCGGCAGGGATTCGCTATCCCGGGCGCGACGATCTGGTATTGATCGATGCCGGCCCCGATGCGACCGTTGCGGCGCTTTATACCAACAATGCCTTTCGCGCCGCGCCGGTCGTGGTTGCCGCGGAGCACCAGGCAGCGGGCGGGGCACGCTGGCTGCTGATCAACGCCGGTAATGCCAATGCCGGGACCGGCGAGCCCGGGCTCGCCGCCGCGCGCGCCTGCTGCGAGGCCCTGGCCGCGGTTACGGGCGGCCCGGCGGAGGCAGTCCTGCCATTTTCCACCGGGGTGATTGGCGAGCCGCTGCCGGTGGAACGCATCATCGCGGCGCTGCCCGTGCTGCACGCGGGCCTGGCGCCCAATGCCTGGATGCAGGCGGGACGCGCGATCATGACCACTGACACCGTGCTCAAGGGTGTCAGCCGTCGGGTCGCACTGTCGCAGGGCGAGGTGACCCTGACCGGTATCGCCAAGGGTTCGGGGATGATCCACCCCGACATGGCGACCATGCTGGCGTTTATCGGGACCGACCTTGCCATCGAGGCGCAGGCGCTGGACGGTCTGCTGCGCGAGGCCAATCGCGACAGCTTCAACGCGATCACCGTGGACGGGGATACCTCCACAAACGACGCCGTGGCGGTGATGGCCAGTGGCGCGAGTGGGGCGGGGCTCGTCACAGCGGACGACCGGGTCGCCTTTGCCGCGGCTCTGGACGCGGTCTGCCTGGAGCTGGCCCAGGCGATCGTCCGGGATGGCGAGGGTGCCACCAAGTTCGTGACCGTCGAGGTGGTGGGTGCGCGGTCGCGTGAGGAGGCGGCGCAGGTCGCCGAGACCGTCGCGCTGTCCCCGCTGGTCAAGACTGCGCTGTTCGCCTCCGATCCCAATTGGGGCCGCATCCTCGCCGCCGTGGGGCGCGCCGGGGTGCCGGATCTGGAGATCGAGCGCGTGGCGATCCGTGTGAATGACGTCGAGATTGTCCGCGACGGCGGGCGTGCCCCGGAATACGCCGAGGCCGCCGGCCAGCGTGCCTTCGACGCCGAGGAGATCCACATCCGGATCGATCTGGGCCGGGGTGACGCACGGACGCGCAAGTACACCTGCGACTTCTCCCACGAGTACGTGCGCATCAATGCCGAATACCGGTCCTGAGCCGGCGTCTTCCCCTCCGGTCGAGGTCGCGATCGGACTGATCCGCGACAACCAGGGTCGCGTGCTGGTTACGCGTCGCAGGGACGCACAACACCTGGCCGGGCTGTGGGAGTTTCCCGGGGGCAAGGTCGAGAGCGGCGAATCCCCCACGGTGGCCCTGCAGCGCGAACTCGACGAGGAGCTTGGCATCGGCGTCGATTCGGCGGTGCAGTGTCTGACGATCGAGCACGATTATGGGGAGCGCGCGGTTCGTCTGCATGTGTTCCGCGTCACGGCCTGGTCGGGTGCGCCCCGTGGCCGCGAGGCCCAGCCTATGGCGTGGCGTGTCCCGGTGGACCTGGACCCCGCAGATTTCCCGGCGGCGAATCGCGCGATGCTCAACGTCTTGCGCCTGCCCGAGCGTTATCTGATCACACCGTCACCGGACGACGCCGCGCAGGCCGCTGCCATCGCCGGCCGAGTAACCCAGGCCCTGCGTGCGGGCCAGGCTGACATGGTTCAGGTGCGTGCGCCGGACTTGGGCCGGGTCGACTATTGCGACTTTCTCGCGGCGATCACAGGGCCCGCCGATGCCCTGGGCATCCCGGTCCTGGCGAATGCGCCACCGGATTGGCTGGCGGATTTTCCGCGGGTGGGGTTGCATCTGCCCGAGCGGCGTTGGCGCGAGCTGGATGCGCGTCCGGCGTCCGCTGGCTGGGTGGCCGCCTCGGTTCACGACCGTGCCGGTCTCGAGCGGGCGGCGGCCCTGGGGCTGGATTTCGTGGTGCTGGGGCCGGTGCAGGCGACCGCGACGCATCCCGGTGCCGAGGCGCTGGGCTGGGGGCATTTCGCGGACTGGGTGCGGGGTGCGGCGCTGCCGGTCTATGCGCTCGGCGGGATGTCTGCCGTCAGCCTGCCCCGGGCGCGGGCGGCCGGGGCGCAGGGTATTGCGGCCATTCGGGGCTTGCTGGGCTGAATCCGGGCCTCCCAGGCGCCCAGGGCCCTGCCTCAGATCGCGCAGCAGCAGAGCCGGAACGGCACGTCGACATGGGCCGGTGCGGGGCGTTCGCGGAAATCGCCGGGGGCGAAGAAACGCACAGTGAAGCGCTGGCGCCCGCCGCTGATTTCCGGGTAGACCCCCAGAGCGGGGTCTATCGTCACCCGGATCAGTTGCCACGCGTGGGCGGTATCGAGATTGCGCTCGAAGTACCCGTCCTCGGCCGTCACCGGCTCCGCGTTGCCCGAGTGGCGCATGTAGCGCAGTACCTGGGCGGTCGCCTCGGCCACGGTGTTCAGCGGTTGGAACCATTCCAGCAGAAGTTCGGTGCGCGCCTGGTTCGGCTGGGCCAGCCAGTAGTGGTAGATCGGCAGGTCGAAGTCGAACGCCCCGCCGGGCAGGGCCATGCGCTGGCGCACGCTGGAGAAAAACTCGCTGCCGCGCACGCGGTGATCGAGCGCGCCGGCCTGTTCCTCCAGGGCATCGTGCAGCCGCTTCTGTGCATCCATGGTCTCGCGAAAGCGATCGGCATCGATGCCCGGCTGGTTGGCCAGTCGGGTCAGGTTGACCGTCTGGCGCTCGATCTCGCCCATCAGTTCGCGCTTGATGTCTACCCGGGTGACCAGGGCATAGATGTCCACCAGCGAGACCAGGGCCTCGTGATGATCGAAGGCCCGCCCGGACTCCAGTGCATCCCCGAAGCGTGCGTTCAGGGCCTCCAGCCGCAGCAGGAGGCGTACACGTTCATGCAGCGGTTGTTCAAAGGTCAGGGATTGGCTCACGACGGACCCGTTGGGCAGGAGGACTGGAGGCGCATGCTGGTCCAGGA
Organism: Thioalkalivibrio sp. AKL7; assembly: GCF_000381705.1. Taxonomy (NCBI): domain Bacteria; kingdom Pseudomonadati; phylum Pseudomonadota; class Gammaproteobacteria; order Chromatiales; family Ectothiorhodospiraceae; genus Thioalkalivibrio; species Thioalkalivibrio sp. AKL7. Next base: position 432,563 of record NZ_KB906948.1, read on the forward strand.
ATTTCCGCAGTATCAGCTATTCGGGGGGCGGTTTTCCACCCGCGAGCGGATGGTGGTGGCCAGCTCGCGCAGGGCAGTGTCGCGTTCTGCTACCTGGTTCGCCAGTTCGGCATCGGACATCTGTTCGGTATTGAGGATCTCGCTGTCCCCGCGTCGGCGGCGCTCGTCCGGGTTCATCTGGACCTCGAGGATGGCCTCCACCTCGGCGCTGCTGCGGCCATCCCGCTGGGTCACGCGTGCGATCTGTTCGCCGGGCTCGCAATGGACCACGATGACGTGATCGAAACGCGCCTCCCAGCCGGCCTCGAACAGCAGGGGCACCACGATCACGGCATAGGGTGTGGTCTCTGGTAGCGCGGCCAGGCGTTGTTCGATAGCGGCCTCCACCGCCGGGTGAACCAGTGCCTCCAGGGCCTGGCGTTCGGCCGGGTCGGTAAAGATCCGGGTGCGCAAGGCGCCGCGGTCCAGGTGGCCACGGGCATCGAGTATGCCGGGGCCAAAGCGGTCCACGATGGCCGCGTAGAGATCGTGTCCCGGCGTCTGGAGTTCGCGGTTCAGGGTGTCGGCATCCAGTACCGGTGCCCCGAGGCTGGCGAAGAGCCCTGCAACGCGACTCTTGCCGCAGCCGATCCCCCCGGTGAGTCCGACCCGCAGCATGACGTTCGCCTAAAACCCTTGCGGGAAGTAGAGGGCCAGCAGCTCGTCGCCCCAGATCAGGGCGAGCCACCCGGCGGCGGCGAGAAAGGGTCCGAACGGGATCGGGATGTTGCGATCGCGCCCGCGCAGCAGGATCAGCGCGATCCCGACCACCGCGCCGACCAGTGAGGCCAGTAGCAGGATGATCGGCAGCGCCTGCCAGCCGAGCCACGCGCCCAGCGCCGCCAGCAGTTTGAAGTCACCGAAGCCCATGCCCTCCTTGCCGGTCAGCAGGCGGAAGCCGTGGAAGATCAGCCACAAGGTCAGGTAACCGGCCGCAGCACCGATCACGGCGGATTGCAGGTCGGTGAAGGTACCGGGGATGTTGACCAGCAGCCCGAGCCACAAAAGCGGCAGGGTGAGCTGATCGGGGAGTAGCGTCGTACGGGCATCGATCCCGGAGGCGGCGATCAGTACGGCCGTGAAGACCAGCGCCAGCAGCCCGGCGCTACCAGGGCCCAGGTGCCAGACCGTTACCACGAAGAGCAGCGCGGTGAGTGCCTCCACTGCGGGATACTGCCAGCTGATGCGGGTGCCACACCCGGGGCAGCGACCGCGCAGGAACAGGAAGCTGAGAACGGGCACATTTTCCAGCGCCCGGATCGGGCGCTGGCATTGCGGGCAGCGCGAGCGCGGGCGGATCAGGTCGAATCGCTCGCGCTCGTCGTTCGGCGCGTGCTCGAGGATCGCGCGCGCCTCGGTCTCCCACTCGCGTTCCAGCATCACCGGGAGGCGCGCGATCACCACGTTCAGGAAGCTGCCGATCAGCAGCCCGAACACCCCGGCAACCGGCAGTGCCCAGCCGCCCAGTTGGGCTCCGATCTCGGCCAGCATCCCCTAGATCACCTGACCCATCTGGAAGATGGGCAGGTACATGGCGATGACCAGGCCGCCGACCAGCACGCCGAGGACCACCATGATCAGCGGTTCCAGCAGGCTGGACAGGCTGTCCACGGCGTTGTCGACCTCTTCCTCGTAGAAATCCGCGACTTTCGACAGCATTGAATCCAGCGAGCCGGACTCCTCGCCAATCGCGACCATCTGCACCACCATGTTGGGGAACACGGCGGTATTGCGCATGGACCACTGCAATTGGCCGCCGGCCTCGGTCTCGTCGCGCATGCGCAGAGTGGCTTCTCGGTAGACGGCGTTGCCGGTGGCGCCGGAGACCGAGGTCAGGGCATCCACCAGCGGGACCCCGGCGGAGAACATGGTCGACAGCGTTCGCGCAAAGCGGGCGATGGCGGCCTTGCGCAGGATCGGGCCAAAAGCCGGGGCCTTGAGGACCATGATGTCGAGGAAACGGGCGAAGCGTGGCAGCCGCCGCCGGGCCTGAACGAAGACGAACCCGATGGCGACCATGACCCCGAGGATGGCCCACCACCAGCTCTGGGTGAACTCCGAGAGGTCGACCACCATGCGGGTGAATACGGGGAGGTCGGCACCGAAGCCGGTAAACAAGGCCTCGAACTGCGGGACCACGTAGATCAGCAGGATCGCGGTCACCACGATGGCCACCACGACCACCGCGGCCGGATAGAACAGGGCCTTCTTGATCTTGCCCTTCAGGGCCTCGGTCTTTTCCTTGTAGGTGGCGACCTTGTCCAGCAGGGTCTCGAGTGTCCCCGCCTGCTCGCCGGCCTCGACCAGATTGGTGACCAGGTCGTCGAAATGTCTCGGGTGCTTGGACAGGGCCTGGGCAAACGTCTCGCCGCCCTCGACGTCTGCCTTCAGTTTCAGGACCAGATCGCGCATCGCGGGCTTCTCGTTCCCGCGGCCGACGATCTCGAAGGCCTGCACCAGTGGCACGCCGGACTCCAGCATCGTGGTCATCTGGCGCAGGAAGTAGGCGATGTCCGCGGGGACGACCTTCTTCTTTCCGCCGGAGAGAAGCGACTTTGGCTTCTTGCGGATCTTGATGACGTTGATGCCATTCTTGCGCAGCTCGGCACGGGCCGTGGCCTCGTTGTCGGCCGGAGTCTCGCCCTTGATCCGGGCGCCGTTCTTGTTCAGTCCTTCCCAGGTGTAGATCGTCCCGGAGTCGGCCATCCCCCTGTCCCCCTGTAGCTGGTGACCCGTGCCGGTTGCGGCACTAGTCCTTGGTCACGCGATTGACTTCCTCGAGGCTGGTCAGCCCCGCCATTACTTTCACGAGGCCGGCGCGTCGCAGGTCCTCGATGCCTTCCTTTTCCGCTTGTTCCGCGAGCTGCATGGAGTTGTAACCCTCCAGGATGCCGCGCTGCATGTCGTCGCTGATGGGCATGACCTGGTAGATCCCCAGCCGGCCCTTGTAGCCGTTGGTGCATTGGTCGCAGCCCACCGCGCGATAGGAGACCACACCGGTCTGGATGTCGGCGTCGGTAAAGCCTTCCTTGCGCAGCGCCTCTTCCGGGAGCTTTTCCGGTTCCTTGCAGTTCGGGCACAACCGCCGCGCCAGCCGCTGGGCAATGATCAGCAGGATCGAGGAGGCGATGTTGTACGGTGGCACGCCCATGTTGGCCAGACGGGTGAGCGTCTGCGGGGCGTCGTTGGTATGCAGCGTGGAAAGCACAAGGTGACCGGTCTGGGCCGCCTTGATGGAGATCTCGGCGGTTTCCAGGTCGCGGATTTCGCCAACCATGATCACGTCCGGGTCCTGGCGCAGGAACGCGCGCAGCGCGCTGGCAAAGGTCAGACCCACCTTCGGGTTGATGTTGACCTGGTTGACCCCGGGCATATTGATTTCCGACGGGTCTTCCGCAGTGGAGATGTTGCGGTCGGCGGTGTTCAGGATGCCGAGCCCGGTGTACAGCGACACGGTCTTCCCCGACCCGGTGGGGCCAGTGACCAGGATCATGCCGTACGGGCGGCTGAGCGCCTTGAGGTAGGCTTCCTTCTGATGTTCCTCGTACCCCAGCTGATCGATGCCCATCGCCGCGCTGCTGGGATCGAGGATGCGCATCACGATCTTCTCGCCGTAAAGCGTCGGCAGGGACGAGACACGAAAATCGATCGCGCGGGTGCGCGACAGCTTCAGCTTGATGCGCCCGTCCTGCGGCACGCGGCGTTCGGCGATGTCCATGCGCGACATCACCTTGACGCGCGCAGTGATGCGCGGCGCCAGGGAATTGGGTGGGTGGGCGACCTCGTGCAGCACTCCGTCAATGCGGAAGCGCACGCGGAAGTCCTTCTCGAAGGGCTCGAGATGGATATCCGACGCCTTGCGATTGATGGCGTCCATCAGGACCTTGTTGACGAAGCGCACCACCGGGGCGTCATCTGCGCCCTCGGCGGTGTCGGAGGGATCCTTGTCATCCTCCCCGCCGGATTCGATCGCCAGCCCGTCGAGGCCGTCGTCGCCAAGGTCGTCCATCAGGGACGAAGTGGCACTCAGTGCCGTGTCGATCAGGCGGTCGAGCTTGTGTGGCTCGACCAGGACGGCCTCGACGGGCATGCCGGTGGCGAACTTGAACTCGTCGGTGGCGCCCAGGTTGGTCGGGTCGGAGACGCCGATGTAGAGGCGATTGCCGCGTGCCATCAGTGGCAGGGCGTGGTGCTTCTGGATCAGCTTCTCGTTGAGGTGATCCTTGGGCAGCAGTTCCGCATCGAAGCTCCCCAGGTCGAATACCGGGAGTCCGAACTCCTCGGCGGCAGCCTCGACCAGGCGGGCTTCCGCCACCTGGCCCTTGCTGGCCAGCAGGGTCATCAGCGGCGTCTGCTGGGACTGGGCTTCCTCGACCAGCTGGGAGGCGATGTCCTCCGCGATCAGGCCGGCCTCGACCAGGCGCTTCGCCAGCCCGGGTAGCCGCGGTGCCGTAGTGGTATTCGCCATGGGCCTCTGCGTATACAAACCTAGTGATGGGCCACACTCTACGTGCGTCCGCGGCGGAAGGGAAACGCGCTGCCAGGCAGCGAGAGCCCCTTGCTGAGCTCCGATCATAGGAATCAACCCTGCAAATGACAAGGCTGTTGTTCGCCCCCCTTGAGGGGTAATTCAGCGGGTGCTTGACGCTGTGCTTCGCGCTGGTTCAGAATACGCGGCTTGATCGAGGAGGGATACCCAAGCGGTCAACGGGGGCAGACTGTAAATCTGCTGGCTCAGCCTTCGGAGGTTCGAATCCTCCTCCCTCCACCATCGGGTTTTTCAAGCCAGCGGCCAGAAGCGGACGGTGGTGCGGCAAGCCAGGGTTCTGCGGGTGTAGTTCAATGGTAGAACCTCAGCCTTCCAAGCTGATGATGTGGGTTCGATCCCCATCACCCGCTCCAGATTTGGCCCGCACGATGTCGGGCGAGGCCCTGGCGGTAGTTCGGCTCATGTAGCTCAGTCGGTAGAGCACTTCCTTGGTAAGGAAGAGGTCACCGGTTCGAATCCGGTCATGAGCTCCATATTAATGTCAGCGTACAACCTGCGTCGCTGTTGAGTTTTAGCGTCACGATCCGGGGAAGCGAGAGATGTCCAAGGAAAAGTTCGAGCGTAAGAAGCCGCATGTGAATGTGGGTACGATTGGTCATGTGGACCATGGGAAAACGACGCTGACGGCGGCGATGACGGCGGTGCTGGGCAAGAAGTACGGTAGTGAAGCCCGTGCATTTGACCAGATCGACAACGCGCCGGAAGAGAAGGCCCGCGGTATTACGATTGCGACCGCGCACGTCGAGTACGAATCCGACCTTCGTCACTATGCGCACGTTGATTGCCCCGGTCACGCGGACTACGTGAAGAACATGATCACGGGTGCGGCGCAGATGGATGGCGCGATCCTGGTGGTGTCGGCGGCCGATGGCCCGATGCCGCAGACCCGCGAGCACATCCTGCTGGCGCGTCAGGTCGGTGTTCCGTACATCGTGGTGTTCCTGAACAAGGCCGACATGGTCGATGATCCGGAGCTACTGGAGCTGGTCGAGATGGAAGTACGCGACCTGCTGTCCTCGTACGACTTCCCGGGTGACGA